>DAOMFR010000142.1:0-1226 GCA_035429885.1 Blastocatellia bacterium | reverse complement strand
GCCGCGCCCATCGGCCAGATGCCGGAACCGACGCCATCAATCGGCACAGCGTGTCCCCAGCCATCCGTGTTGTGATGGAGCACGAACCCACGTGCGCCATACATTTCGCGCGCAACACGCCGACCGTCTTCGCGAGCGTTTTCAATCAGGTCGAACAGCGGTTCGTGCAGTTCGGACAAGTTGGCCATTTCCGCAGGCCAATAATTCATCTCCGTGTTGATGTTGATGGTGAATTTGCTGTCCCACGAAGGCGCGAGTTTGTCGTTCCAAATGCCTTGCAGGTTTGCGGCCAGGGTTCCGGGGCGACTGCTGGCCATCAGCAAGTAGCGGCCAAATTGGAAATACAGCGTTTCCAGCGCCAGATCGGTTGCGCCTGCCTGCACACGTTTCAGGCGTTCGTCGGTCGGCAAATCCGGCGCGGTTGCAGCGAGGTCGAACCTGACTCGGCGAAACAAGCGCCGATGATCGGCAACGTGACTGGCGAGTAATCGCGCATACGGTTGTTTCGCCGCCGCCAGGTCCGTTTGGCATTTTGCTGCCGGGGTTTTGTGGCGGTAATCGGTGGCCGCCGCCAGAAACAGGGTCGCCGAATTGGCCGCTTCGACGATGACTTGATTGCCTTCGGTGCGAACGCGTCCGCCTTCGGTTGCGACGTGTAAGACACCCGTGAACTTCGTTCCGACTTTCGGCTCATCAGGATGATTTTTGTCTCGCGCAATGGCTTCGCCTTCCAGAATGACGCGATTGTTGATCGCGCGCACTTGCGCATCGGCTTCGCGCGTCAGCGTCGCCGCAAACGAAAGCTTGCCGGGTTTATCGCAGGTCAACCGAACGACGATTACCTGATCAACCGCCGAAGCGAACACTTCACGCGTGAACTTCGCTCCGCCAGAAGTGAAACTGACGCGCGCGACGCCGGAATCCAAATCGAGTTCGCGCCGATACTCGCTTTCCGCATCCAAGCCGGAAAAGCGCAGCCACAAATCGCCGAGCGGTTGATACGGCGGCATGCGCCGAGGTTTGGAAATGATCGCTTTGTCAGCCAGCACTTCGGCTTCGCGGATGTTTCCGGCCAGCAACAACCGGCGCACTTCGGGAATGGCTTTCGCGGCTTCGGGATTGATGCGATCCATCTTTTTGCCTGCCCAGATGGAATCTTCATTGAGCTGAATGCGCTCTTCGCGCACGCCGCCAAACACCATCCCGCCCAGTCGTCCGTTGCCAAT
>DAOMFR010000141.1:15996-17993 GCA_035429885.1 Blastocatellia bacterium | reverse complement strand
GGGAAGTATTTGGTCAGCGCGGGCGTGGCCGGTCGGCTGCAATTTTGGGACCTGGCCACGTGTCAAACGTTTCTGTATCGCTATCACTTCGGGCCGGGCGCTTGGCTGGATTTGCTGCCGGATGGACGGTTCGACGCCAGCCCTGAAGGTATGCGCTATCTGGGGTACACGGTCATAGAAGAGTTGACGTATTACTCGGCGGAATCTCTGGTCAAGGAATTTTACTCGCCCGAAGCCGTCGCCGAAGTGCTGGCCAAGTACGCTTGAACTTGGTACGCACGCGCCCACGCGTGCAGGCATTGGCTACTGCAATATCAGCCTGATTGAGTGACTTGCCGATCTTGCACGCGTGGGCGCGTGCGTACCCAAATGCAAATCCGCTCCGCAATTTGGCAAACCACAATTAGGTGTGTATACTCCGCACCTTTAATCGAGCACTCATAATTTCACCAGTAGCACCGAGCCGCGCGCTTTGATCCAATCTAACGCTGCTCGGGCGTCTTACATCCGAAGGAGCAAACAAATTTTATGGCATCTGCAAATGGCAATTCTCAGGGTGGCGCCGTTGGCAAAGTTGTCCAGGTGATCGGCCCGGTCGTGGACGTGGAATTTTCCGAAGGCTATCTGCCTCCGATTTATCAGGCTCTGCGCGTGACCAGCGAAGGCTTCGACGTGCCAACGCCGATCAATGTGATCTGCGAAGTGCAGCAGCATCTGGGCGAAAGCCGAGTCCGCGCGGTTTCGATGTTGCCGACAGACGGAATGGTTCGCGGCATGAACGCGGTTGATACAGGCGGCCAGATCAAAGTCCCGGTCGGCAATGGAACTCTGGGACGCATCATCAACGTCATTGGCGAACCGGTGGACGAACGCGGCCCGGTTCCGGCAACTGATTACTACCCGATTCACCGTCACGCTCCCACCTTTGAAGAGCAATCCACCGAACTCGAAATGCTGATCACAGGCATCAAGGTCATTGACCTTGTCCAGCCGTTTTTGAAGGGCGGAAAGATCGGTCTGTTCGGCGGCGCGGGCGTGGGCAAAACCGTGACGATCATGGAATTGATCAACAACGTCGCCAAAGCGCACGGCGGATTTTCGGTGTTCGCAGGCGTGGGCGAACGCACACGCGAAGGCAACGATCTTTGGCTGGAAATGCGCGAAGGCAAGGTCATTGACGACGACGACATCACCAAATCCAAAGTGGCTCTGGTGTACGGTCAGATGACGGAACCGCCAGGAGCACGTTTGCGCGTGGCGCTGTCGGGACTGACGGTCGCCGAATATTTCCGCGATCAAGGCCAGGACGTGCTGCTGTTCGTTGATAACATTTTCCGCTTTACTCAGGCCGGTTCTGAAGTGTCCGCACTGCTGGGCCGCATGCCTTCGGCGGTGGGATACCAGCCGAACCTGGCGACGGAAATGGGTGAATTGCAGGAACGCATTACTTCGACCAAGACTGGTTCCGTGACTTCGGTGCAAGCGATTTACGTTCCGGCGGACGACTTGACCGATCCGGCACCGGCGACGGCGTTTGCTCACCTTGATGCGACGACGGTGCTTTCGCGCCAAATCGCCGAGTTGGGAATTTATCCGGCGGTTGATCCGCTGGCTTCGAGCTCGCGCATTCTGGAACCGCGCATCGTCGGCGAAGAGCATTACAACTGCGCTCAAGACGTGAAGCGAATCCTGCAACGTTACAAAGACTTGCAAGACATCATCGCCATTCTCGGTATTGATGAACTGTCGGAAGAAGACAAACTGACTGTGGCACGCGCCCGCAAAGTGCAGAAATTCCTGTCACAGCCGTTCCACGTCGCCGAACAGTTCACCGGTATCAAAGGCGCGCTGGTTCCGATCGCGGAAACGATTCGCGCCTTCCGCGAAATTGTGGATGGCAAACACGATGACATTCCGGAACAGGCGTTCTACATGAAGGGAACGATTGACGAAGTCGTCGAAGCGGCAAAGGCAATGTAAGGGAGAGTTCACGGTTC
>DAOMFR010000141.1:0-15896 GCA_035429885.1 Blastocatellia bacterium | reverse complement strand
AACTGTGAACCGCGAACCGCGAACTGAATTTATGGCAGACAAACTCAATTTAGAAGTAATCACACCCGAAAGATTGGTGCTGCGCGAATCGGTAGACGAAGTCGTTGTGCCCGGGTTGGATGGCGAGCTCGGCATTTTGCCGGAACACACGGCTTTGATCTCGCAATTGAAAACTGGTGTGCTGACGTTCCGGCAGGGAACTACCAGCAAGCAATTGCATGTCAGCGGCGGCTTTGTCGAAGTCCAGGCTGACGGCGTGTCGGTTCTTTCCGACGTTGCGGAACGTCCGGAGGAAATTGATCTGGCACGCGCCGAAGCCGCTCGAGAACGCGCGGAAAAACGTCTGAAGGCTCAAGGCGATGACGTGGATTTCCGTCGGGCCGAACTGAAACTGCAACGCGCAATGGTTCGAATTCAATTGGCGGGCAGAGGCTAACTGCCGATGTCTTCCCAAAAACTGAAGCCGCAAAGAAGTGGAAATTTTGCTTCTTTGCGGCTTCCTTGCGTTTCGGGGCGACTAAATTCGACTGATTGTGATGCGAACGGTGGTTCCGTCCTGGCTCTGATAAATCGAGACCCAGAATTTTTCCTGCTCCATTGTTTTGCGAGCAGTCTTTGCCCCGTTGGCCAATTCATTGACTTCGGCGTCGCCAACAACGTCATGCCAGGCTGGAGCGTTTTTCGGATCCCGAAACGCAAGCTGGATCGCTTTGACTTCGCCGTTTTCGTACCGAATGGTCATCGTGTCTTCGCCAGTGAGTTTGTAATCCTCGCTGTCATCCGTGGACGTTTCCGGTGGAGCTGCCATCGCGGCTTTTGCGACATCGCGCTTCATTCCCAGTTTGACACCATGAAATTCACGCAAGACTTTATCGGATTTTGCCTGATTGGGCCGAACAGCTTCGACGCTTGGCACAGAGAAAACAAAACAGCCGATGACGCCGAGAGCCAAACTAACTTTCAACAGTCGGTTCATAAATTGATTCTCCTTTGCAACAAGGTAAGGGGTGAATACACACTGCTGTCCTAATCAACTTTGGCGGAGTCGCGAATTGCGGGAGTTTCAAGTCACTGGACGAAAGCAATTTTGGCTCGAAGCTCCTGTTTAAAAAGGGGTTTCTTGAACCCGCTATAAGCGCATGCTAGCATAGCCTTCCGCTGAGAAAAACATTCAAACCAGTAATTTATAAGCGATTTACCAGAATGATGGGTCGAGGTTTTGGCTTTGGTAAATCCCACTTTCAGGAGAATTCTGTTGATCGTTTCCGATATTTTGCCTGCGTTTCAACCTGCGTTTTGGTTATGGCAGGAACAAGTCCCCAATCACAGCGGCTTACTTGATTTGATCTTGCGCGCCAGCCCGATTGCGAAATTCGTGCTTCTGGTTCTACTGGTTTTCTCTGTTGCCTCCTGGGCAATCATCTTCACAAAAGCGCGCGTGACAAAACTGGCTCAGCAACAGTCCGCGCAGTTTCTGCAATTATTCGCCAATAGCAATCGTTGGGCGGACCTGCATTCAGGCAGCGGCACGCTGCGTGAAAACCCGTTGGCTGCGATTTTCTTGGCCGCTGATGCGGAGCTGAAAACACAAGGCCGGTTGAATCTGGAAGCCGTTCAACGTGCGATGCAAAGCACTGCCGTTGACGAAACGACCAGGCTGGAAAAAAGCCTGGGATGGCTGGCTTCGACCGCCAGCGCCGCACCGTTCATTGGTTTGTTTGGCACTGTGGTGGGAATCATCATCGCGTTTCAGGGATTGAGTCAGGCGACGACGTCTTCGATTCAAGCCGTCGCTCCCGGTATCGCCGAAGCTTTGATTGCCACTGCCGCAGGCATTGCTGCCGCTGTTCCAGCGGTACTGGCGTACAACCATTACGTCAATCTGATCAAAATCATGGCTGCAGAAATGGACAGTTTCATGTTGCGGCTGTTGAACTTTATCGAGCGTGAGGCGGGGCAGTAAGTTATGGCCTTTACGAATCGTAGTGGAAGAACTCAGACCGCGCTGGCGGAAATTAACGTGACTCCGCTGGTGGACGTGATGCTCGTGTTGCTGGTGATCTTTATGGTCACAGCGCCAATTTTGCAGACCGGTATTCAAGTCAATCTGCCGAAAACGCGCGAAGCACAGACCAACGAAGCGACGCCGCAAGCGCTGATTCTTTCGGTGGACAAAGAAGGTTCAGTTTATCTGAGCGGCAAAAACGAGCGGCAAGCTGTGAACATCAACGACTTGCCGCAAGTGCTGAATGAACGGCTGGCATCTTCAAAAGACCGGCGGGTTTATCTGCGTGGTGACGGCGAAACGCCGTATCGCGTAATCGCCTACGTGCTGGATCAAGCGAAACGCGCTCAGGCCAACGTCAGTTTGGTGACTGAACCGCAGGCAAAGAAGTGATTTTGTTTGTGAAACAAGACCAACGCTTGGGAGCAATTTTGTCCGCAACGCTGCATCTCGTTGTGTTGGCGGCGTTGGCGTGGTTCTTTCGCAATCCGTTGACGACGACGATTGTCGCCGCTGGCGAAGGACAAGGCGGCGAAGGCGTGATTGAAGTCGGCACAATTGCTGCCAATCAACTTGGCTTTACGTTGCCGCGTAATGTGTCTTTTGTCGGTGACGAGCCGAACGCGGCCAACAATGAAATTGTCAAAACTGAAAAGACGCCAGAGGCGAATGCTGAAGTTTTGCCTTCGGACGTGAAAAAGAAGCCGGAAGAGAAGACGGCGACTACTGATCGCCCGACGGCAAATCAAACGTCCCAAGTTGTTTCTCCGACTCCGCTGCGTGGAAGTTCGCCAAACAACAGCGTGGAAGTCGGGCGTTCCTTTGGCTCGCCCGCGCCGCAATTGACCAACGGAGTAGGAGTCGGGTCCGGCGCGAATTTAGGAGCCAGCGGTGTTCCCGGCGGTTCAGAATACGGGCGACGAATTCAGATGATTTTGAGTCGCAATTACACTCCGCCCGCGAGCAGCGAAACGACTCCGCAGTTCGTCATTGTGCAGTTGCGAATTGGCCGAGATGGCCGCATTCTGTCACTGGCTGGGGGGCGAGTCGCTTCCACGTATTTCAAAAAACGAAGTTCAAATGATTTGGTCAATTTCGCCGCCGAGCGAGCCGTAATTGCTTCGAATCCGTTGCCGCCGTTTCCAAATGGATTTTTGCTCGGCGCGCAAGAAGCGGTGGCTGAAATCTGGTTCCGCTATCCAAAGTAAAGCAGGAGTAAGCAGGAGAATTGATGAAAAGAGTTTTGTGGATTTTGCCGGTTGTTGTTGCTGCTGTTTTGCTGAGTTTGCCAAAGACCATCGCTCAGCAAGGACAGCAACCTCAGCAAGAGGAGCTTCGCAAACAGATTGGCACGATTATCGTCACGCCGGGCGGAGGCCCTTCGCTGGCGGTGGCGGATTTTCAATCGCGAGCTTCGGGCGTTGATGCCGCGACGACGACGTTTAATGAAGTGCTCTGGAACGATTTGAAGTTTGCAGGAGTTTCCAACCTGGTTGGCAAAAGTCTGTACCCGAAAACCAAACTTGCCGATCCGGCTTCGCTGAAATATGACGAATGGGCGAACGATCCGGTCAAATCCGATTACGTCGCGTTTGGCAGCATCACCGGAGCCAACAGCGCTCAAGGATTTGTTTACGATGTCAAAACTCAATCGCAGTTGCTGACTGCCAGCTTGGCCGGGAACGGACGCGAAATGGCTCATCAGTTTGCGGATCAAATCGTCAAGCTGTTGACCGGGCAGGACGGCATCGCGCAATCCAAGATTGCCTACATCGCCAGCCGGGAAGTTTTCTTGATGGATTACGATGGATTTGGTGCTCGGCAGTTCACGCGCGATGGTTCGATTGCGCTGTTTCCATCGTTCTCGGTTGACGGCAAACGGCTGGCGTATGTGTCTTATCGAAGTGGGTTTCCGAACGTCGTCATACGCGGCGAAGATGGGTTGATCATTGGCTCGACGCAATTCAAAGGCACGACGACTTCGCCGTCAGTCGCGCCGGATGGACAGATCGTGTTCTCTTCGAGCAAAGATGGCGATTCGATGGAGCTTTATGTCGCCAACGAAGATGGTTCGGGCGCAAAGAAAATTACTCGCGGACGCTCGGTGAACATTTCGCCGCGCTGGAATCCGAAAACCGGGCGCGAGATTGCATTTATTTCTGATCGAGGCGGCTCTCCGCAGATATACATTATCGGCGCTGATGGCACTAACGAACGTCCGTTGCTTTCGTTGGGTGGGCAGATGGATTCGCCTGCGTGGTCGCCGGATGGCCGATTCATCGCGTTTACTTGGGACGGAGGCGGAGGTGGTTTCCACATCTACCTGGCTGATGTGGCTTCCGGACAGGTGTTGAAGCTGACGCGTGAAGGCCGCAATGAAAATCCAACCTGGTCGCCCGACAGTCGCCACATCGCATTTCAATCGAATCGCACCGGACGTTGGGAAATTTGGGCAATGCACATTGACGGCAGCGAAGCTCGTCAGTTGACGCGAACCGGCGGACGCTCGCCGTCGTGGGCAAAATAACTTTTCTGGCTGCCAGTGGATACGAATGACCACGAATGGCCTGTAAGTGCTTGAAACCGTTCGTGATCTTTCGCGTTCATTCGTAGTTATCAATTTCAATCGAAGTATCAATTAAGGAGAGGACAGTCATGACTCGCAAATTACACCAGCTAACTTTGCTGACGGTTGTTGTTGTCGTTGCAGCTTTTCTGTCGGCTTGCGCGCCGCCGACGGCCAAGTTGACCGTATCACGCAACGACGTGAATTCCGGAGAACCCGTTACCGTCAAATGGGAAACCAAAAATGCCAAAGAAGTGACTTTGAATGGCGAGAAGGTGGACAAAATTGGCGGCAAGAGCGTCATCCCAAAAGAAACCACCAAGTTTGAAGTTGTTGCCAAACGCGGCAAAAAAGAAGCTCGCGAAAGCGCGACTGTGAACGTCAACACCAAGCGAGCTGTTGCGCCAACCGTCAAACTGACCGCCGATCAAAGTGCTATCGAGCGTGGTCAGAACACCAAACTGCGTTGGGAAACAACGAACTCGAAGATCGTCACGATCTCCGGGCTCGGAGAAGTTTCCGGTTCGGGCGAACGGGAAGTCAGTCCGCGAGTTTCAACGACGTACACGGCGACAGCGCTGGGCGATGGTGGCAATGCAACGGCCAGCGTCCGCGTCACTGTGACCGATCCGCCGCCGCCGCCAATCGCTGAACGGCCGCGCACCGTTGCGGACCCCCCGAAACCAACGAATCGTTCCGCGGCGGATCAATTTGCGAATGTTATGAAGCCGATTTATTTCGATCTGGATAAAGCTGACATCAAGGCTTCCGAACAAGGCAAATTGCGCACACTTGCTGATTGGCTGAATCGTGAAAACAACCGTACCATCATCTTCAAAGTCGAAGGCAACTGCGATCCGCGCGGAACGGCGGAATACAACCTGGGCTTGGGTGATCGTCGTGCACGCGCCGTGAAAGATTTTCTGGTTAGCCTTGGTGTTGACCCGGGACGCATCGAAACCGTCAGCTTCGGTTCGGAAAAAGCGACCGGCAAAGACGAAGGCGAAGCGGGCATTGTCGGCACTTGGGCGAATGATCGTCGCGCAGATTTTGTTTATTTGCGCGGCGGCGACAAGCCGTAAGGGAAGTAGACAGTAGTCAGTAGACGGTAGACAGTTAAGTTGAGGTCGGCGCTGACGGCAGATGTTTTTGTCGGCGCTGGCCTCATTGTTTTTCAGGGGGATGAATTATGAAGAGTTTTACGATTCGATTGGCGCTGTGTTTGATCGTCATTGCCTTGCCGCTGAGTGTCGTCGCACAGAGCAAGGATCAGAAAGAAAAGATTGATCGTATGGCAGCACAGCTCGAAGAGTTGAAGACTGAATTGATTTTGGTGCAGCGTCAGACTCAATCAATGCAAGACACCTTCAACAAAACGATGGGCGAATTGAACACCTTGATTGTGCAAATGGGAGACAACATCGCCGCCGTTCGGCGGGCGCAGTCGGCCATTTCGAGCAATACAGGCGACACGTCAGGACAGATTTCGACCATGGGCGAACGCATCACAGCGACGAACAACCGCATGGAGCGGCTGTCTGAACAATTCGCTTCGCTCAAAAAGCTGATCGAAGACATTCCGAAAATGCCGACCTTCACACAGCTGACGCCCGGAAATGCCGAACAGTTATTCGCGGCGGCTTATAGCGATTATTCGCGCGGCAATTTCGACTTGGCGCTATCGGAATTCAAACAGTACGTCGAAACGTTTCCGAGCTCCGAATTGGCGGACAATGCTCAATACTGGATTGCGGAAATTTTGTTGGCGCAGAAGAAAACGCCGGAAGCGCTGGCTGAATTGGAAAAAGTCGCGCAGATAAACCCCGCAGGCGATAAGGCTGCCCTGGCGTTGTACAAGCGCGCGACGATTTTGTTGGAGCAGGGAAAGAAGGAAGAAGCTGTGGCCCAGCTTCTGGTGCTGGTCAAGGATTACGCGAAAAGCAACGAAGCGACGTTAGCGACTCAGCAGTTGCAGCAAATCGCGCCGGAGGCTTTGGCCCCGCCGCCTGCGCCTCAACCGGAAAAGGCTCCTGTCAGAAGGAAAAAGCCGTAGCCTGAAAAATAAAACCGCCTGGAGTTCAGCACTCGTTTCCGCAGGCTGAACTTCGGGCGGTTGTTTATTTCCAGACAACCTCAGCAATTCGCAGATTGACGTTTTTGCCTTTCAGCTTTTCAGTGCCCAGAGAATTCAGCATGAAGCTCTCGTCCAATACCTGCATCGTGTTTTCGCTGATGACAATTTGGCCAGGTTGAGCCAGACTTTCCAACCGCGCGGCTGTGTTGACCGTGTCGCCGATGGCTGTGTAGTCCAGGCGAGTCTCTGATCCGATGTAACCAACAATGGCTGGACCGGTATTAATGCCGATGCCGATGTTGATCGGTGGCATACTTTCAGCCGCCAACTGTTCGTTGAATCCGACCATCGCTTTCTGCATTTCCACTGCAGCGCGAACCGCTTGAACGGCGTCCAGTTCTGTGATGTAAGGCGCGCCAAACATTGCCATCAACCCGTCTCCGATGTATTTGTCCAAAGTGCCACCGTGACGGAAGATAATTTCGCTGACCATGGAAAAATAGCGATTCAGCAACCCGACAATGACTTCCGGCGTGCTGTTTTCGGAAAGCGAGGTGAAGTTGCGAACATCCGCGAACAATGCTGTGATTTTTTGGCGAACTCCGCCAAGTCGGATGCGTTCGGGCGAACGCAGAATTTCATCCACGACTTGTCTGGGCAAAAAGCGTTCGAAGCTGGCGCGCGCCTGTGATTGTTTTTGCAGCCGCTCGTACGTAATCACAGTGTTGAAGGCGATGCCTGTATGCACCGCGACGGCGTTAAGCAAGTCCAGATCATCCGCTGAAAATGTTTCCAGGTCATCTTGCCGGTCAACGTAAATAATGCCCAGCAATCCGCGCGGTCCAACTACAGGCGCAGCCATCACGGATTGAATCTGATTGTAGAGAATGCTTTTGGCCAGCAAATCATTGGCACCCTGCTGCGCATCTTCAAGAAGCACGGACACTCGTTCGCTGGCAACTTTTGCAAAAACCGTTTGGCTGATAGGCAGCGGCGTGCCGACATCGCCTTCTTTGCGCATTCGCGCGGCAACCTGTTGAAAATCTCCTTGATCCGTTCTGCGGAAAATGAAGCAGCGCGATGCGGGCGTGACTTCCATCAGGATGTCAAAAACCTGTTTGTAAATATCTTCAAGCGAAAAGACAGAACTGAGCTTCAAGCTCAGTTCGTAAAACAGACGTAAGATTCGCTCCTTCTTTTCCAATTCCTGGCGATAAACGATGGCGGGAACTTCCTGCGAAGTATTAAAGCTGTGAAGCGCGGAAACGGACAGCAGATCGTTGGGTGTTTTCTGCAAGACTTCCCGAAACGAATCCACTGACGGTTGCGTTCGCAACGGGTCTGCTTTCTGAAAGGTCAAGGTGCAGGAGCCAATTTTGACCTGATCGCCTTCTTTAAGTTTGAAATCGGTGTTTGGCTGAATGCGTTGGCCATTGATGAACGTGCCGTTGCCGCTGCCAAGGTCGCGAAGAATGACTTCGGAATCAGTTTTGAGAACGATTGCGTGCAAACGCGAAACACGCGGGTCATCCAGTATCAAATCGTTCTTCAGTTCACGACCAATACTGATTTCAGGCCTGTTGATTTCGAACGCGAAGTTTTTATTTGAGGGGGTCTGAACGTAAAGGTTCGGCATAATTTCAAAACTCGTATTCGCGCCCAACTTCTGCGATGCGAATGCGTGGATTGTCGAGCGCGGTGATTTCAGTCACTACCTGATCACGATAATACGCCTTCAAATGAATTGCATAAACGGGCACATCGGATTTGATCTTGGGCAACTCTTCCAGCAAGGTTGTCGGCGAGTGATGATACGACACTCGTGCCAGTTCAGTCAGGTGGGTTGGGAACGACAGGTCAATGAACACCGCTCGAAGCTTTTCACATTCCTTCGTGAATTCCCATATTTTGTCCGTTGCTCCGGTGTCAGACGTGAAAAGCAGGGCGCTTTGTTCATCTTCAATCAACAGCCCATGAGTCAATACGGAATGTGAAACCGGGATGGGAGTGATTTTTAAGCCCTCGGCGACAAAACTCTTGGCGGATGTTATCGGATGATATGCAATCAGATCGGTGCGGGAATTTTTCATCATTTCCAGTGTGATCCACACTCGATCGGTCAGTAAATGTTTTTGGATCGCGTCAAAATCAGAAGGAGTGGCAAAAACATTTACCGGCTCGCTCAGCTCTTCGAACATGTCCGTCAGCATCAGTGGCAAGGAAAAGATGTGATCCAGGTGTGCGTGAGTGATGACAATAGAACGAATCTTTAATTGCTCTTCAGGCGTCAGGCCGATGGCCAGCGCGCCGGCGTCAATTGCCAACGAGTCGTTAATCAAATAACTGGTCAGCAATTGCCTGCGACCATCAATCGTACTGGGAACGATTCTGAACTTCACGATGTAGTTATTGAGTTCGAGATCGAAGAGGCGCAATTTGCGGATTGCGCGGGTTGACTTGTTCCAGCCGTTTGAGCGCGGCATTCGCGCCAGCCTTGTCACCTTTTTCGATAAAGGCCAACGCCAGGTTTTGCAACGTGACTTCGTGACGCGGATTTGATTTCAGCGCTTGCTCGTAATGCTTAATCGCCTCATCGAAGCGTCCCAACTCCAAGTTGGCTTCGCCGAATTTGATCAACAAATCGAAATCATTGGGTTTGATTTTGGCAGCGCGCTCATAAAACTCCAGTTCGCCTTCGCGCCGATTGATTTGCCTGAAAAGTTCCGCTGCTTTCAGTTGTGCCTCAAAGTTGGATGGGTCTTTGCGAGCCTGCTCAATGGCCGCCATCACATCGCCTGTTGGCGCGGCACCTGCTGAAGCTCCAGCGTCCGCCGACTGTCCGGTTTGTGGATGGTCAGCGGGAAGTGAGGCCGACTGAGCGGATGGACTGGTTTGCGCAGTCGGGGCACTACCGTTTAGCGAGTTCGTGCCAAAGTAGCCGATAATCAGGCCCATGAGTAAGCCAATAATTGCGTATAACGATTTTTCTTTGTTCATTTAGAAATCAGTCTTTCTTTTCGTGACACTCGGCGCATTTAGTTGGGCCTTCACCTTGCTTTTTCGCTGGGGTGGCGTCCTTGGGTTTGTGTTGGATGTCACCCTGATGGCATTCAATGCAGTTGAAGTGATAAGCGTCTTTACTCCATAGCTCGACACCGTCTTTATTCTTAGGCGTCTTTGGATCACCTTCTTTGCGGACATGACACTCGGAACATAGCTGAACTTTCCCCTCTTTGCCTGCCTTGAAGCTGTCAGCAGTCATTGTCTTGTTATTGGTGTGGTGGCAAAAAACGCAATCAGAATATGCGTAATGCTTCTGATGTGTGAATTTTACTTGTCCCCACTTTTCGTCAACGGATGGGATGATGACATCATCGCCAGGGAGCTTTTGACTCTGGAGGGGCACGGAATTCGGCAGCAGGCGTGCTGAGGCAGTCAGAAAACTGGCAGTGATAAAGCAGGCGACAATCAGCAACTTCAATTTCATCGGGAATGTTCTCCTCGTCGGTGAATAAATACGATTGAGTGTCAATCGGTTGAACGCTTGAGAAAGCGCGGGATGCCGATGCGACTCCGCTAGAGTAAATCGGCAGGTGCGTTGCGTCAATCTATCAATGTGCTACAGATTCGGAAGGGGGAGTCATCTGAGGATTCGTATCTTGCGCGGCGCAAAGATGCTGTAATATCATCCACGCGTTGTATGGATACGTTGATTGCTTCCCAACATTTCAAGCAAAAGCGCTCGTTGTTTCACCTTTAAGGTCTTGCCCGTCGATGTAGGAGCGGGAGCGTCTTAAGTCGGAAATTTGATTAACTTGCTGAATTTCCAAGAGGGTTTTCTGGCAAAAATGATAATGACATTGAACGCGTCAAAGCGCGTGACAAAATGGTGGGCAAGCTGACCTGAATCCTTCTTACTTTTCAGTTGCTTGCCCCTTCCAAGGAGGTTGTGATGAACAAGCAACTGACCAACCGCGAAAAATTGCTCCGTAAACTTCAGCAACTCAGTGACATCGAAGTTGAAGATGTGCTCGACTATGTCTCTCTGATGAATCGAACTGAGTACGGATCTTCGGAACTCGGAATCAGGAGAGAGCCGAAACTATTTCAAAGCAACCTCAGCTCTGACGACGAATTGCTCGCACTGCTCAGTTCTGCTTATGAAAACCGGCGAGCTTGTCAGGTTTTTGAATGGGAAACTACGAGAAGAAAATCTGAGTCTGCTAAAGTTGGGGGTTATGCGCGCTGATGAATAGATTGCTTTCGATCCTAAACTATTCTTTGTTTGCCTGTCTGAGCCTGCTGATTTGGAGCGCTGTGAACTGTCAGGCCATCGCGCAAGAGGTTATCAGTCCGCAGCAAGAGCGACTTGCTTTATTGCTGTCTTCAGGTAATGACGAGCAGAAGCTCGAAGCGTTAATTGAGATGGGGACTTTGATTTCAGGCCCGACTTCACGAGCTACTCCGAAGACAATCTCTATTTTAGGCAGCCTTTTGCAAAGCGATGCTTCCCCAGTCATAAGAGCCTTGGCTGCCCGAGCAATGGAACTGAATCGCGACGAAAAATGCCTGCCTTTTTTATTGTCTGCTTTAAAAAACGACCGAGAGCCTGCAGTTCTCAAGGCAATTATTTACGCTCTGGCTTATCAACGCTCGCCAGAAGTAATAGAAACCTTGGTACGATTACTGAACGATAAAAAACAGGAGATTCGTGCCGCCTCAGCATTCGCTTTGGCGGAAATTGGCGCTCCAGCATCAACCAAGGCATTTATTGATTTGCTGCGGAAACGCGGCAATGACGAGGATGCGTTTGCACGGAAACAGGCAGTTCGCGGGTTGGGGAACATTGGGGATCCAGTGGCGATTGATGCGTTACTTACAGTGCTCAATCGTGACAAGTCCTCGGAAGTCAGAAGGCAGGCCGTGTTTTCTTTGGGGCGAATTGCTAAGGCTCAAGATACGAAGGTCATTGAAGCTCTTAAGCTCGCGACGCTACAGTCCGATCCATACTTGGCTGCATTGGCGGCCTCAGCCCTGGAAAAATTTCGTCTCTAAACCCCAGCACAAAAGGCTTTAACATCCACTTGTCCGAAAAAATGAATTTTCCAGAAAAATGAATTTTGGCTAGACATCATTTGGCGACCTAAGTATCATCCGATAGTCGCTCTCGATATTTTCATTGCATTCGCAATGAAAGCTTACAAGGTTCTGAACAAAAAGGAAGCGCCGACCATTTCGATAACCGGCGTGTGCTGCATTCATCAGAGGATTAAAGAATGAACAGCGGTAAGATTCACAACGGATTGCATCAAATATTTTCGCCAATTACAGCTCTCTTTTCGAGAAAGACCCGGCTCGTATTGATCTTGGCCATAATGACAATGGCCGCTTTTTCAGCATCAGTGATTGGATTAGCGAGCTCAGGGGATAAGCATGAAAAGAAATCTTCTGATCACGAAGCAGAAGTCACGAATTTTGGCAAAGTGACTGACAACTACTTTCGAGGTGCTCAGCCGAGAGAAGATGAATACGCTAATTTGGCCAAGCTTGGGGTAAAAACGATTATTGATTTGCGGGACGATCCGAAAGATTACGCCAAATCAATGACTGAGCAATTGGGCATGAAGTACATCAACTTTCCCTTGAGCGACAAAAGCTATCCTGCTCCCGATGTGGCAGAAAAATTCCTTTCCTTGGTCAACGACAAAGATAACCAACCCGTTTATGTTCATTGTGCCGGTGGTCGCCATAGGACCGGCGCAATGACTGCAGTGTTTCGTATGAAGATGCAAGGTTGGGATATTGAGCGTGCATACGAAGAAATGAAAAGTTACGACTTTTACACGCGTTGGGGGCACAAGGACATGAAGAAATTTGTCTTTGATTATTACAAGGATTTATTAGTCAGCCAAAAAAGAGAAAAGAAAAATCCTTCATCATTGCTTGGAGGAGAGAATTCTTTAGATCGCTGAGTGATCAACCAGTGCAGGTAAGTGTAAAGGCGCGGGTAACCGCGCCTTTTAGCTTTTATACTGCTCAAGTTTTCGATATAGAGTTTTGCGGCCAATCCCAAGCAAGCGGGCTGCTTTGGCTTTGTCGCCATTCGTAAACAGCAGCGTCTGATTGATCATGATTCGTTCCACATCATCCATTTTCATCGGAACAGTCAGTTGGACACTGGCATTTTGGTCGGGGAGTGAGTGGGCTCGGATTGTTTCCGGCCAATCGTTTTCGGTGATCATTCTTCCCGAAGCGACAATCACTGCGCGCTCAACGCAGTTTTCCAGCTCACGAACATTTCCGGGCCAAGGATAATTTTGCAACACCCTCAAAGCTCGGTCTGAAATTCCTGCGACTCGCTTGCCGCTTTTTTGCTGAAAGCGTTCGACGAAGTATGCCACTAATTGTTCGACGTCTTCCGAGCGTTCGCGTAAGGGGGGCAAAACGATTGGGTAAACATTCAGCCGATAAAACAAGTCACGGCGGAAGCGACCTTCTTCGATTTCCTTTTCCAGATCTTTGTTGGTGGCTGCGACAACTCGAACGTCGGTTTTAATTACTTCGTTGCCGCCGACGCGTGTGAACTCCCCGTCTTGTAATACACGCAGCAAGCTCACTTGAGCCGCCAGGCTCATTTCGCCGATTTCATCTAGAAACAAAGTTCCGCCATTGGCTTCTTCAAATCGGCCAATGCGGCGAGAGCGGGCGTCGGTGAAGGCACCGCGCTCATGGCCAAACAATTCCGTTTCAAGCAGTGCTTGTGGAATTGCGCCGCAGTTGATTTTCACAAACGGCCTGGAGGCTCGGCGGGAATTAAACTGGATCAAACTCGCAATCAACTCTTTGCCGGTGCCGGATTCACCTTGTAGCAACACGCTGGTGTTGCTGTCGGCGACCGAAAGCGCCATTTCAATTGCGCGGCGCATTTTAGACGAAGAGCCAATGATTCGCTCTCCGGCCCGGGCGTCGTTTAATTCACGCTTCAAGCGAATGACTTCTGCTGCCAGCCGGTCTTTTTCCAAAGCAATGGCGATCTGGCTGGAAATTCCGTTCAACACCTGCACGTCATAATCGGAAAACCTGGCTGTTTCGTTGACCCAGACTAAGGCAATAATGCCGAGAACTTTCTCTTTGACGGTGATGGGCGCAATCAGAGCCGATTTGCCTTTGATGACTTGAGAAAACAGGTAGCGCGCCAACGGGGAAGTTCGAGAGTCTTCGAGCTTGAGCGTTTGGCCTTCGTCGAGCAATTCACTGACTGCCGGATGATCGGGCAGGCGCAACGTGCGAGCTTCGCGATATTTCGATTCGACGGACTTTCGCAGGTCGAATCCGCGCCTGGCTCTAAGCTCGTCGAAATGAAGCTGTTCTCCCTGGTTATCCAAAATGGCTATGCAGCCGTAATCAGCCTTGAGCAATTCAAGCGCGCGGTCAATGACGAAGTCAGTGATCGCGTTGAAATCAGTGCGCGTGTTGATGTCGTTGGAAATTTCCAGCATCAACTTGGTGATTTCGATCTCTTTTTCTTTTTCCTGATAAAGCTGCGTGTACTGCAAGCCGACAGATACTTGTCCCGCCAGCCATTCGACCAGTTTGATTTCAGTTTCTGTCCAGCGATGGGGCTCCTGGCAATAATGCAGCCCCATGACGCCCAGCAGGTTGTCTCGATAGACAAACGGCGCAACCAGCACAGACCGAGTTCCGATCAGTTGCAGAGTCGAGCGTACCCAAAGCGGTATGTTGGCAGTTTGAGTGTCATCAACCGAATAATGCCGTGCGCGTGGCAGGTACTGTTTGATCGTGTCGAAAGGAACCAAGGAACTGGGTATGTTCAGACCCAATCCGGGCGTCAGGCTATTGTTTCCCAAATATTCGTGGCTGACGCGAAATCCTCCATCCGGTCCAGGAGTAATGACATTGCAGCGGTCAACTTCCAAGCGTTGGCCAACTTCGGTGACGGCTGCCTGTAAAAACTTATCTATATCGATAACGCTGGAAGCTACGCTGTCGGTGTCCGGGCGG
Organism: Blastocatellia bacterium; assembly: GCA_035429885.1. Lineage (GTDB taxonomy): Bacteria > Acidobacteriota > Blastocatellia > RBC074 > RBC074 > RBC074. Next base: position 1,229 of record DAOMFR010000141.1, on the reverse strand, counting down.
ACAAAATCCGAGTTGATGCGATTCAGAATCGCCTCTCGCGCTTCATACATCTCGATTAGTTTTGATTGCGTACCTTCCTGCATAAACCCTTATACGGAAATAGAGGTTACCGCTCCGTAATCATGTGAAAGAATAGTCCGATGAGCTTGCTGTTGTTCGTCCAAATCCAACACTTCATTCCAGCTACGTTTGACCGGCAACACAAGCTCGGCAGTTAAATCGCTGACGGTCATGCCGTCCAGAAACTTTTGATCGTGTTCACGGTAACAATGCGGCGGCAACATCAGGAATTCACCTTTGAACTGGTCGCGCGCATTCAGATAATCCATGCCGGAAAGCAGTCCGGCAACTGTTACGCCTTTACCGAAAAAAGTATTTTCCACACGCGCCACATGCAAACGAGTGCCGAAGGTTCGGTTCATCTCGTCCACGGCTTCTTTCAGCATCGGATAAAAGATCAATCCCGTGGCCAGGGTGCCGTAAACTTTCTTGGCCTGCGCCGGAGTGAACTGGCCGCGCTCACGCATTTTGGCAAGTTGTTTCATTCGCTTGGCGTGCGCATCAAAAAACTGCCGCACCATTCCGACACCATCTTCGATCTGCGGGTAATCATCGACTTCACTGCCGCGAACAATTCGATAATGAGTTTTTGGCGGAATGGGTCGCCCGGCGCGAATGTAGAACTCGTCGCCGAGAAATGCGAAAACGGTTCCGAGCTTTTTCTTCAACTCGTTTTGTATCGGCGTGACCAGATCAATGACCTCCGAACAAAACTCGTCTGTGACTTCCACCAACCGATTTCGATATTTGTGTTTGTCCGTAATGCCCAGCGGAACCACCGCAGTCGAGACAATTCCTGGATGCAATTCCGCCAAATCGTTAATCGTTTTGACCAAATGCTGGCCGTCGTTGATCGTTGGGCACAACACGACTTGCGCGTGTATCTCGATGCCGTGATCAATGAAACGCTTCATTTGGGCAATGATGTCGACCTGTTTGGGATTGCCCAAAAGGTAAGCGCGCAATTCCGGATCCGTCGCGTGAACTGAAACATATTGCGGAGACAATCGCTGTTCGATGACGCGTTCGATTTCGGCTTTGGTGATGGTCGAAAGCGTGGAGTAGTTGCCATACATAAACGAAAATCGAATGTCTTCGTCGCGCACCCACAAACTTTTCCGCGAACCTTCAGGATTCTGCTGAATAAAACAGAAGACGCAATCATTGCC
>DAOMFR010000140.1:7500-18467 GCA_035429885.1 Blastocatellia bacterium | reverse complement strand
TGTTCGGCGGAAAGCTGGCCGATTGCGCGAAACAGCCGCAACGCATCTTTCGCTTTTCCGCGTTTGGCCAGAATGCGCGCGAGCGCAAATTGCGCTGCCGGAGTGTTTGGTTGAATGGCCTGTTCCACGGCGGCAACGTCGCCTGCGTACACGCCAAAGGCGAGGTCAATTGCGTTCGGAAATAACTCCGGATTGCTGGCGATTGCACCTCGTAATTCTGAAAAAGCCACTTCATAACGGCCTGCCCGAACCAGCAAATTTCCGAGCTGCCAACGCGACTGCGCATAATAAGGCGCGAGCCGTGTGGCTTCTTTGAACGCGGCAATCGCCGCTTCGGTTTCTCCGGCTTGATCGCGCGCCAAGCCCAGCTCCACCCACAAAAAATGATCGCGTGGCCGCAAGGCAATTGCCTGTTCCAGCTTTCGCGCCGCTGCGAAGTATTCGCCTGAATCAGAAAACAACATCGCTCGCGTGAATAGCGCTTCAGCGTCGTCTGCCCGCAAACTTGCAGCTTTGTCCACTGCAACTGTCACCTCTGCTCTTAACCCGTAATCGGAAAGAAAGCGGGAAATTCCCATCGTTGCCGCCGCAACTGCCAACCAGCAGCAAGCGAAGAATCCAACAAGGGCGGCAGCCTTGCGCGTCGAATTGCGCCAGAAAAAATTGTCGGCGATTTGCTGTATGAACACGTTCGCTCCTGATGAAAACTGAGGTGCAATGTGGAAGGATTTCGACACTGGATCAGAGCCAAAAACACAAAACGCGAAGAGGAGTTTCATTCTCTCTTCGCGCTTTGCGTGCTGAGCAGGGGGAACTGAATGCTTTGGCGTTCTCTCGGCTCAAGGACAGCCGCAATCGTTCGGGCTGGACGGGCTGGGGTTACGACAGCAACAGCAGCAACAGCACCGGTTTCCGCCTCTGTTTGCTCCCAGAAACACTCCGGTTTGAATCATATCAATCATCGAACCGGGATTGACGAGATCGAATATCCACGAAGACGAGCCGGATTTTTTATTGGAGCGAACAACATCATTCGATGAAGTTTCCTCCGAACAAGCCGTGACCGATGAACGAGCCACCGTATCCGTGGTCAGCGAAGTTCCATCGGGCGTCACCAGCTTTCCACGGATGTCGGGATGCGTGGTCAAAACCGCGCAACCGCGTTTCAGTGTTCCTGTGACTTCTGCGTGGTCGAAATCAACCACCGCAATCGCATTTGGCGAGAGGTCAAAACTGCCCAACTTGGCCAATTGCAATGTCGCCCGAACACCATCCGGCGTTTGAATGGTGGCTCCGGTCAACACCGTTGCGCCGGTGTATGCTCCGTAACCATTAACCAGCACGGGTTGGTTTCCCCGCGCAACCAACCGGGCACTCACACTGGGGTTAGGGTTTGTTACTTTCGGTTGTGGCTTTACGTCCGGCTTCAAGCTAACAAACTTGCCTAACGCAGAATGGGGAAGGCTGCTAAGTGTGATCAGCAAAACAACCGCACCCCCTATGACTTTCCGACGATTTGTGATCATAAAAATCCCTCCTTGCTCCAAATCACATGAGTAAAGTGACCGAGTGCGACTTTACTCGTTAAATAGCCAGCTTCCTACAACCCAAAGGGCTGGTTTATTGCCTCCACCTTATTCCAATCCATCGTCCCAATGATCACCAACGCGATGAACATGATTGCGTTGAACGTAATGTGAAGACCGAAATCCACCAGGCTGTGTGTCGCCACGCCAAAAATGCCAACCATTGCTCCGAAACAAACTGCTCGACGAAACACGTCTACGCGTCTGAATTCTTCACGCACTCGTTGAAGCAGCACGATCAAAAACCACAGCCCAATCACCCCACCGATCACCCCGCCATTGGCCAGCAATTCCAGGTAATCGTTATGCGCCTGGCGCGGAGTCATCTCGCCCGAACTGTCGTGATATTCGGGGACTGCCACGCCATACGCGCCAAAGCCTGAGCCAGTGATCGGATGCGCCTTAATTAACCGCCAAGTCGCTCGCCAAATCTCAACCCGGTTTTCGTTGGTTCGTTCCTGCGCGGTGGCACCGCGAAGATCAGTGGCCAAGTTCCCCATGCGATTAGCCAACGGATCGCCTCCCATCCAGATAATGCCGATTGCCATAACCACAGCCAGACAACTAACGATCACCAGCCGAGCCATTGCCGAACGTCCAATTCGCGCCAACCGCGCCCAAAAACTTTCCGTGTCATCCGTCGCCGAATAACAGCGGACAAATCCAAACATCAGAGCCATAAACAACATCTGGCTCAACAAACTGCCGACGCCTCCACGCGAATTCGACAGCACCAATCCAGCCCACAACGGAATCATCGCTGCCGCATAAAGCAGCAACCGATCACGCCGCGCGCCTCCGCCCACAACCAGGCCGAGCGCCAACCCAAAAACCATTTCCATCAGAAATGCGAAATGATTCCGGTTGATGAATTGCGCGTACCCTTCACCGGGACGCAAATAGGCGAGAAGAAACCCTTCATCATGCTGTGCCGTTTGCCGCACCATGCCAAAAATTGCGCTGGCAACTCCAACCCCAATCAGAACATTGATCAACAAACTGAAGCGGCTGCGGTTGGTGATATGGCTTTGCAACAGCGCGCCGGTCAGAATTAGCGCCAGCAGCTTCAACGCAAAGCGATGCGTTTCATATGGATCGGCGCTGATCGCCGCCCAGGCCCGGCTTTCAATTCCAGCTTCGGTCGTCGCGCCTTGCCCAAACCCGGCTTGGAAAACCGCGAACAGCGCCAACGCCAGCAGCGGCATGAACACTCGGAAATTGCCGAGCTGCCACGTTCCGCGCACCAAACCTTCGACCATCCACAAAGCCGCCAGCGCAAACACCACACATTCAAAGATGGCTTCCCACCAGGCTTCGACCGCGCCATAGGGAATCGCCAGCACAACGATCAGAGCCAGCAAGGAATAAAAAATGACGCGATCCAGCAACATCGTGGCTTGCCCCGCCAAGCTGCCGGGTTTCCAACCGACAAATTCAAACGACGTGTCCTCTGCCCGTCTGCTTCTGGCTGCAATCTGCATCACTCGCCTCCCCCTCAATTCAAAGTTCTTTACAACGTGGCCGTGGCGGGAGCCATAGGCTTTTCTGCGCCTGCGTATTGGCGACTTGGAGCCGATTTGAAGTGAGACAGAATCCGCCGTGCAACCACGGAAACAGCAAAATCTCGTTCCAGCAGTTGCCGCGAATTGCGTCCCATCGTTTGCCGTAACGCAGCGTCGTTCGCCAGTTTCAACGCATTGGCGAGCAAAGCGTCATCGTCTCCATTCAGGCTGCACAATCCGGCTTCGCTTCGTTCCAGCATCGTTTTCAGATCGTTTCCCGGATTCAGGCTGCACAGCATCGGCATGGAAAAATACATATAGCCGAGAAGTTTTCCCGGGAAGTTTTGGGTTTGCAGCCGTTTGTCGAGCGACACCAACCCCACATCGAATTCGGAAAGCATCGCCAGATATTCCTGCTGGCCGACGGCGGGCAGAATGCGAATGTTCGTCAACGCTTTTTCGTCAATTAACGCTTTCAACCGCTCGACTTCGCTGCCGTCTCCAACCAGCAAAAATTCAATGTGCGGCTCGGCTTCCAACGCAGTGGCCAGGCGAATGATGTTGTCTATGTCTTGCGCCACGCCGATGTTCCCGCCGTAAAAGAACACGACTTTATCTTGCAGCCCCAGCTTTTCGCGGTAACCGGAAGGAACGAATTGTTGTTCGTCCAGCGTTGTCCAGTTGTGAATCACTTCCAGATCGTAGCGTTTGTTCGGCAGGTTGTTTTTGAAGTAATCCAGATTGGCCGGGGATTGCACGCCAATGACGTCAGCGGCGGCGTATTGTTCCAGTTCCTTCATTTGAAAGTATTTGTACGCCAATCCTTTTTTCAGGACTCCGGCATCAACAGCCCACTGCGGAAAAATGTCGCGCAGAATCAGATAGGCCGGACACTTCCATATGGATTTCAATTTCCGCACCAACTCGCCAAAGAAAATGCTCGGCGAATAAAACAGGATCAGGTCGCACGGATGATCGCGAAAGAACCGCTTCCCTTTTCCCCAGATCGTCGTGGAAAGTCTTGCCTCGCGGACGGCGCGTGACAGTCGGCCAACGCCTTTGAGCTTGCCGGTTTTGACGCGGGCAACCAGCAATTCGTTTTCAACCGTAACCTCCAGCTCTTCGACATTCAGGCAATTCGGCGTAATGACCGTCACGCTGTGCCCTTGTTTGTGGAGCTCAACACCCAAATCGTGCACAAGCTTGGCGCTGGCGGTCGAGTGTGGGTAATAACAATCTACAAGGATTGAAATTCGCATGAACACATCTCCTCTCGTGCAACTGAAATGCTTACCGTGCGGAGTTTTCTTGCCAAAATCGTTCGGCCAAGTCCGGGATGCGGAATCCCAACAAAATCCGGCAGACCGTTGCAGCGACGTTGTCAGCCAGGTATTCCACCGGAGGGTACCAACCGCGTTTTTCGCCCGTCACCAATTCGACCAGCTTCAGAATCCTGGCCGGATCACAACCCGCCAACACATTCGATCCACATTCGATGGTTTCAGGTCGTTCAGTCACGTCGCGCAACGTCACATTGGGCGTGCCGAAAAGGCAGGCTTCTTCCTGAACTGTTCCGCTGTCTGACAACACACAAAACGCCGATTGCTCCAACCGCACAAAGTCAAAAAAGCCCAGCGGTTCCAGAAAGCGCAATCCGGTGTAATTGATATTGACGCCGAAGCGTTCCACCTTGGCTCGGGTGCGAGGATGAAACGAACAGATAACCGGAAGGCTGTATCGTTCGTGCAGGTAAACCAGAGATTCGACCAGATTCCGCAATCGCTCTTCGACGTCTACGTTTTCTGCTCGGTGCATTGTCACCAGAAAGAACATGCCTCGTTGCAATCCCAGATTCGCCAACACCGAACTGCTTTCGATGCGATCTGCGTAATGATCAATCACTTCTTTGATCGGATTGCCTGTGACGTAAATCCGGTCTGCCGCAATTCCTTCGCGAAGCAGATTTTCGCGGCTGCGATTGGTGTACGGCATTAGCACGCTGCTGGAATGATCAATCACGCGGCGATTGACTTCTTCGGGCACGCGGTCGTCGTAACACCGATTGCCCGCTTCCATGTGATAAACCGGAATGCCCAAACGCCTAGCCACCATCGCCGTCAATCCGCTGTTGGTGTCGCCGAGAATCAACAGCCGGTCGGGACGATGTTCCAGAAACAGCGACTCGCTTTTGGCCAAGATCTCCCCCACTTGACCGGCAAAGCCGCTGCCCCGAACTTCCAGAAACACGTCAGGATTTCGAATCCCCATCTCTCGAAAAAAAAGCCCGTTCAACCGATCGTCGTAATTTTGACCGGTATGAACCAGGACGTGTTCCGCTCGCTGATCCAGCATTTTGATGACCAGACTCAGACGGATAATTTCCGGTCTGGTGCCAAGAATGGTCATGATTTTCATCGCAACATCTCCGCAAACTCGTGCTCTTTTTCCATCGCGGCGTCTTCCAACATCAGACCGCGCGTTCTCAACAGCGTCGCCGTTTCCTCCAAATTCATCACCGCGTCGGCGGAGCTATATTCTTTGTCGAGCACGCCTGAACCACGCCAATCGCCGCACACTTCGGGCAACATCGGCAAAATGGCGAACCATTTGCCGCGCGCCACTGTGCGATAGGCTTCTTCCTGGCTGACCATAATTTCGTGAATCTTCTCGCCGGGGCGAATGCCGATGAATTTGACGTCAACTCGCCGTCTGCCGATCAACGCCTGCGCGATGTCTGTCACCAAAGCCGATGGCGCTCTGGGAACGTAGGTTTCGCCGGGTAACCCGGTAGTGATCGCGGCAAACACCGTGTCCACGGCGTCATCCAGGCTGAGCAGAAAGCGCGTCATTTCCGCCGTGGTGATGGTGATTGGCCCGCCGCCACGAATCTGATCATGAAAAAGCGGCACGACCGAACCGCGCGAAGCCAGAACATTGCCATACCGGGCGCACAAAAAGCGTGTCTGTGGACAGCGAATGTTTCCTTGAATAAAGACTCGCTCCTGAAGCGCCTTGGTCATTCCCATTGTGTTGATCGGTTTGCAGGCTTTGTCGGTGGAAATGCCGACCACCGTATCCACTGGCAGGTTGAATTGCTCAATGGCCCGGACGATGTTTTCCGCGCCGAGCACATTTGTCCGCACGGCTTCGTAAGGGAAGTATTCGCAAGTCGGCACTTGTTTCAGCGCCGCCGCGTTGAACACAACATCGGCGTCGCGCAACACACCGGCCACGCTGTGAAAATCGCGAATGTCGCCGATGCGAAAATCGAGCTTGCGCTGGAAATTCCGGTAGATGATTTCGTCCGTCGCCGCCGCTTTAAGCTGATACTCCATTCGCATGAAATGCTGTTTGGCTTCGTCTCTCGAAAAGACGATGACCTTTTCCGGCTCTCCCATTTCGCCGCTCAACAGGCGGCGCACCATCACTTTGCCCAAAGAGCCGGTTCCGCCGGTAATCAACACACGTTTGCCTTCTAAATATTTCACCGTTCATTCCTCCAGTGTTCGTATGGTGTAGCGTCGTTGGCGAGTTGAGCGGTCAAGTTCGGCCAGGGCGGACAGACATAACCTGTCGCCCGGCGAAACTTGTCGCCAAGCATGCTGCGGTCGCAATGAAAGCTTTCATCCGGAACGATTTCGACATCCCATTTGTACGCATCGCGCAGCAAACAGAGCAGTTCGTATTTCGAGATGGTTTGACTGGTAACCTGATACAACCCCGACAATTGGGGGTGAAACTGAATGACGTCGCCGATCACTTCGGCCAGATGGTTGGTGGTCACGCCGGAATACAGCGCGTTCCTGAACCCCGCCACCTGATTCTTCTGCTGGCTCAGAAACCATTCCAACAGTGAACTGCGATTGAACAGTTCTCTGCCGATGATGGAGGTGCGCAACGTGATGGCATTTTCGGCGAGAACTTCGCCTAAGTGTTTCGACTTTCCGTACAGGTCTTCGGCATCTGAAAGGTCGCTTTCCGTGTAACCGCCATGGGTTCGCTTGCCTTTGCCGCTGAACACGCAATCCGTGCTGATGTGAATCAGCCTGCCGTCCCATGAACTGCATCGTTCCGCCAACCAGTGTGGCAACAAAGAATTAACTTTGATGCTCGGCAACGACGCTTTGGCTTCGGCTCGCTGCTTGATGATGCCCGCACAGTTGACGATCACTTCCGGTCGGCTTTCATCCAACAAGCTTGCCAACGAATGCAGGTCTTCAACGTTTACGTCGCCGATCACAGTGTCGGATTGAAGCAGCGACACTTTGGCGATCCGCTCGTCGCGTTTCGATTGCCGAATCGCGCAGTAAGTGCCGGCAAAGCGTTCCTTCAGCACTTGATACACCTTATGGCCGAGCATGCCCGTCCCGCCGAGTACGAGTACTTTCATAAGTCACCTGAATTGAATGTCGTGGTTTAGTTGTGGCTTTGCAGAGTCGTGTGAGTCAGCTCTGCGCAGCTTGCCTTGTCGTGGGCTGTTTGAGCGACTTCCGCCAAATACGAGAAGGTTTCTCTGGCGCATCGTTCCCAGGAATAAAGCCGGGCTTGTTCATACGCTTGAGCAGCGCACTGCTGTCGCAATTCAAGACTGCCAGTTAATGCGTGCAAGGCTTCAGCGATTTCTTCGGGCTGTTCAGGGTTGAAATATGTTCCGGCGTCGCGCAGAACTTCGGGCATCGGCCCTCTGTCCGAACACGCGATGGGCAATCCCGAAGCCATCGCTTCCAGCAAGATGTTCGGCAAGTTTTCGCAACTGGATGCGAAGATGAATGCGTCCGAGCGGTGGTAATACTTCGGCAATTCGGAATACGGCACGTGATCCAGATAATGAATAAAGTTTCCTTCCGGGTCTTCGCGCAGCATCGTTTTGATCAACCGCTTGCCTGACGATGGGCATTCCGTTCCTCCAATCAAATCCAGCACCACGGGCAATCCGGCTTTTCGGAGTTGGGCCACCGCTTCCACGACATGCCACTGATGTTTGTACGGTTCGACTTTGGAAACATACAGAAACCGGAAAGGCTCGGTTGCGGTGTAAGCGGCGATTGGTTTTTGCTTGCGCGGAGGCAGATAAAAATTCCGGTTGATGCCGTGCGGAATGATCGGTTGCTTGCCGTAAAGTTTGGCTGACATACTGACGGCGACGCGGGCGTATTTCGACAGAAAAATCATGCCGTCGGCCTGGCGAAAACTCCTGGTTTGCGCCCAGCCAAGCACCAGCATTTTAAGAAACATCCACGACGCGCCGTAACGGCGACTCTCTTCGATTTCAAAGGGTAGCAAGTTGTGCGACATCGTGGCGAACGGCCTGAACCCGCCGCTGTAAGTGCCACCTGGAACAAACAGAAAATCGCATTGCTGACTAGCCAGTCGTGGCAGCTTCGTCATTTGCCAATAAGTCCGCATGGGCAGCGACTGATCCAGTAACGGTTCGTGAACACATTTCAGCCAAGGTTTCACCGGCAACGATTCAATGGTTTGCCGCCCCGCCCAAACGACAACGCGGCTGATGCCATGATTGTGCGGCTCGACGGCGTTTAGCACTTCGAAAAGATGCGTCAGCCCACCGCCAGTTCTGATGTTGGAAGCGTCTATGCCTAAGCGCATTGTGAACTCCTTCAGTTTCCTGCGTGATTGGGCGATGCGTATGCCAGATCAAAATCGCCATCTATGTATTCCCAAACTTGCCCCGCGCCAGCCAAAAACTCTTCGCCCAACAGATCATCGGCAAAATAGGCGTAACGCAACGGTTTCAGTACAGGCAGCCACCATCGAATGGCTTGGACTTGGTTGAGGTCGTTGGTAAATGCCGAAACAACGTCCACGTTTTCGGCCAAGGCCCAGCGAACAATTCCGGCAAATAAATCCGACAGTCGCTGTCGTTCAAACGGCTCGACTTGCAACGTCAACACGTGAAGTCGTCGGCAACCATCATCATCAACAACGCGCACGATGGCGGAACAGGTTCCGCTGTCCGTTTGCGGCAAGCTCAGTACAAAATGGTCTTCCAAGTTGGGATGCGCTGAAATTCGCCAGTTCAAATAGTCACGAGATCGCACGACGTGCAAAGCTTCAGCCGGTTGCGTTTCGTAAAAAGCCGCCAGTTGATCCGGCGTCGCTGGCGAGACAATCAAAGATTTCTTTGCCCATGTTCGCGCGCGCCAGGCGATTCGCGTCGCCAGTCCAGCCAACCCGGCCAGCGCGTCCAGACCGCGTGCCGTTGCCGCGCGTTCCCGGATTTTAGGATGCCGATCTGGCCGCAAGAACAAACTCAACCCAAAGGTGTTGAACTGAGCTTTCCAGCCAAATTTGGAAACCAGTTTCCATGACATCGAGTTAGGAAACCCAAGGCGCAGCGGACACAATGCCATTGCTTCGGCCACTAAAAATGCCCCCAAAGCTTTTCCTCTGTACTGCGGAAGGACTGCGATATCGCACAACCAGATTGCCGTGCGCTGGTCATGCTTGCGACGCAAACTCAACGGAATGATGCCGACATGGCCTGCGACTTGATTGTCTTTCATCACGACAATGGGCGATTTCACTTGAGTGTCGTTGTCGGTTCGGTACAGCCATCGCCAGTGGCGTTTGAGAAACTCGGCCCTGGCCGGAAACATCTGCTCGTAAAATGCTTCCAGCGCCGCGACGGGGATTTCATCTCCGGTCAACACCTGCGCATCTTTCGCTCGTTGAGTAATGCGCGTGAACGTCTTTAAGTTTTTGTGCTTCAAAATCGCGTTCATCAGTCACCCCTCCTGCCGCAGCCACTTACCGGCAGACGGCTGAATTTGATCTGACCACCCCGTCGGCCATTGATTGCTTTTGGCCGAAGCAAATTGGCTGTTGGCCATCAGGAAATAAGCAATATGGCTCAGCGGCCATTTGGCCCCGATGTAATCCCGCCGAATGCAGAGTTCACTCGGCACGGTTTCCGACGTTTCCACGTGACAGCCTCGTTCCGCCGAAGCACAGGATTGAAACCCCGCCTGGAACACAGTTCTAGCCGCCACTGCGGTAAAGCGAGAGTACAGGCCTTCGGGCCAGGCAAAATGTTTGACGCTTCCCAATCGGCGTGTCAGAACTTCGTGCGAACTCGCAATTTCATCCTGCACTTGTTCCGATGTGATTCGGGACAGCACGTGATGCGACATCGTGTGGCTGCCAATTTCGTGCCCGTTTGCCAGCAGAGTTTCCGCGTCGTCCCAGGTCAGTAACTCAGTCGGCGGCAACGTTAATTTGCGAACGCAAAACTCTCGGAGCTTTTGGGAATCTGTTTCCCCGACCATCGCGGGACAAATGAAAAAACATCCTGGCACTCCGAATTCACCTAGAATTCGCGCCGCGCTCAAACAGTTTTTTAGTCCATCATCGAAGCTAAAGCAGATGTAAGGACGATCTATTTCTCCGCTCCACACTCGTTCGACGGCTTCGGAATAACCAATCAAGGCGTGGCGGCGGCTCAGGTATTGCAGAACTCGACGAAAGTCCGCTTCTTCATCTTCGAAAATGTGATGCAAATAGAGGAATTGAACCCTGTTTCGATCCAGAGATGACAGACGCCCACTCAGTTGGTAAACGCTCGCCAACGAACTCAGCGCCAAATGCCGAACCCAGCGCCGGGCGCGATGCTCAGCTTCAGCGCCATACGGTGATTTGTAAGTCTTGATTGCCAAAATTACCTCCCTCCTTCTCTTCTTCCCCTAACTCATTCCAACCATCAATTCGCTCAATTCTCCCTGATCCAACAAAAGCGATTCATAGGTTTGCTCCCATCGTCTGGTGATGGTGCGAACGTCAAAGTGTTCCAAAACTCTCTGGCGACCTTTTTGCCCCATCGTTTGGCGCAAGTCGTCGTCTTCAACCAACAAACTGATCTTTT
>DAOMFR010000140.1:4130-7400 GCA_035429885.1 Blastocatellia bacterium | reverse complement strand
AGTTTGGCCAGGCTGGCGGCGAAAAATAGCATCCCATCGAAAGCGTGCACTACCCGTACACCTTCTTTCCGCGCCAGCCTGAGAATTTCACGCGTCACAGCCAACAGGTCGCGGACAGTTCCGAACGGCTGTTTTGTGCTGTAACGCAAGTACTCGCCTTGGCCGACTGTTCGCACTCGCACCTTTTGCGCCGCCAGCAGTTTGGGCAATTCCCCACCAGGCGAACAGATGACAATCGGTTCAAACGTTTCCCGGTTGATGTGCTTCACAAGGTCCAGCAACGTGTGCTGCACTCCGCCAAACGCTCCTGTGTGTTGGCAGGCGAGAAGGATCGGTGTTGTCATAATGTTTTGATTGAGGCGCGGACTGGTTGGTGTTGTGAGGCGCAAATCAAGCAGACGTCAACGCCAACTGTTGTTTGCTGTCCAGGTCTGCCTTGCACAATTTGCCTACGAAACACAGCGTGCCCGCGGCAAACCAGTACACTGAAGTCGAAGGTACAGATTCCATAAAATCAACAAACATAAAAATCGTCAGCAATGAAGCGAAACTTGCGGTGCTCCAGATCACAGCATCCCGCAACCAGGGATCGCGGACAGCGTTGATGAGCCTGCGCGCCAGCGTCAGAACCGAAATGACGAAGGCCAGAAAAACTGCCAGCAACAGAAATCCGCCTTGAATCATGAACTTCAGGTAATTGTTGTCCGTCACAGACAAAATGTTTCCATCACCCAAACCGCCCGACGGATCGAACATCAAATTGGGGTCATATTGCAGGTTGCCGTAAGAATCCGTTTCCGCTTTCGATTCAAACAAGTGAGCGCCGCCAACCGTGCCCAGCCCCATGCCGAAAGGGTTTGCCGTGACGTGACGAAACACTTGCGGCCAGTAACTCAGCCGGATGAGAAACGATTCGTTACTGGTTGCGGCTTCTTCCAGCGAAGCCGACAGGAAAAAGCTTTTGGCCTGATAAGCGATCAGCAACAAAACGATCATCGTTGCCGCGCCAAGAATGGCTTTCAACTTGTCGCTCAAATAAAACGCGACAAATCCGCCGACCGCCATCGCTAGCCATGACGTCCGGCTGAATGTCAGCAACAGACAGACCGGAATCATTGCCAACATCACCCAACGAAAGATCCAACCAGCTTTTTTCGACGGCCAGAGTTCGACCTGAAAAAAGAGCAGAAAGAGTGGAATCAGGTACCCGCCAAAATCCGGGCGGCTGGCAAAAGTCGAAACGGCGCCGAATTCATCGAACCTGCCCATCCGTTGCATTACGCTGCCTCCGGCGTTGCGGTAAGGAACGTCGAACAAAGTGAAATACTGAATCGCGCCATACACCACCGTCACCGTTCCAACAATCGCAATCACGCGAAACACTTTGCGCAGGTCTTGCGGCGTTTCGATCAAGTTCGCCGCCAGAATGATGATGAACGGATAAAGCGACATGCATCTGAGTTGCAAAACCGCTCTCAACGGATCTGGCGAAAATGGAATCAGCACCAATCCAACTGCGATGAAAGCGGCCAGAAAATACGTCACGGAATTGACGTAGATGCCTCGTCGAACATACCGAAAGAGAAACGACGAAATGACGATGACCATCAACACGTCTTTACAAACGGCAATGGCTGGGATGTTGCCCGCAAAGACATCGTTCAACACCGGCTGAAACGGCAAATAGGCAAACACCAACAGCAAGACTTCGCGGGGATGGATCGCCAGCAACGCCGCAAGCACGCCCAACCCAGCCATCAACACCAATGGAATCCAGTAACTTTCAATGACCAGCAAGGTCAAAAAAAGAGGCAGGGCCACCCCGGCAAAGAGCAGTAAGAGCTGCTCTTTTGCTTGCGCGTCCGTGTTTTTGAGAGCAAGTGTCCCTGCCATGTCAAAACTCCGCGTTGGTGTCGTCTATCAGGCTGCGTTGAAAATATCCGCGAGTTTCCACAACCCAAGGCTTTTATCTGCGTGTTTGCCGCCATCTTCGGTACAATGCTCGTTGATCAGCTTCAACGGCGGCGGCAGATTGAACGGAGGCCGCTGGAAGTTAATCGGCCTCCATTCGCCGGTCACGATGTCTTCGTTGACCGTCGTCTCCGGAAACGTCGTCATCAACAAATACCGAGAGCCGCTGGCTTTGAAATTGGCGATCGCCGTCAGGCAATCTTTCGATGACAAATGCACCAGCGCATCTCTGGAAAAAATCAGGTCTACACAGGGTAAATTGTCTTTGGTGATGTCTCTGCACATGAAGCGGCGACTGGCATTGGCGTGATTGCGCGTATGGCGTTCGACCAACTCACGGACAACATCTATGCCGATGTAAGTCTTCACTTTTAACTCTACGCGCTGCATCCAATAAAAATCCCCGCAAGGCGCATCGAGCATGGTTTGAATTTCCAGCTCTTTGATTAACGCGGGAATCTCGCGGGAGATCACGGCGGTTTGAACCAGATCAGACCCCGGCCCGGACACCATTTCCTCGTCGCGTTTGGGTTCGAAGTAAAGTTCCGTGAACACGGATTTGATTGATCGGTTCCTGTACCGTATGCCTCGAATTGCTTTCAACAATTTGGGCGACGTGCGAGCTCTGACAAAATCAAGGACGATATTTTCTGAATTCATAAGATGCTCCCTTGGTTGGTTAATGGTTTGAATCCTTTGTGGTGTAAAAGACTTGCCGCGAACCTGCACAGACGTTCGCGCTCGCTGGCATCGAAAATCCAATACCATTCCGCGGCGACCAGAGCGATCAACAGGTTTGCGCTGATAACGTAGGCAATTGCCCCGCGCAGGCCGAAAGAAATGAGCGCCACCAATCCGAAACTGATGGCCGTCAGCGTGACCAGCCGAACCAGCCGTTCGAATCGGACCTGCAACCACAAACTGGCGTACACACAGACGCCGATCAGATAAAGCGCGTACGTTGTTGCAAAGACGGCGGCGGCTCCAGCCGCTCCCCAGCGAGGAATGCAAACCACGCCTGCAGCAACAAACATCACCATCCAGCCGAACGTGATTCCCAGGTTGTGCCACATATGACCAGAAGCTGTGATCGCCGTATTGATCAACCCGACCAACAACATCAGTAATGCGGTAAAGCTGAGCGCCAAAGTCAGCGGCACTGCGGACAAATACGCGCTACTGAACAACACGCCAATCAGCAGCGGCGAAAACATCGCAATCGCCAAAGCCAACGGCAACGAAAAGGCCCACATAGCTCGCAAGTTTGTACTGACCATCGCGCTGAACACTTCGGCTTGG
>DAOMFR010000140.1:0-4030 GCA_035429885.1 Blastocatellia bacterium | reverse complement strand
CCGCTGAAACTCAGCAACGCCAATCCGACAACGCTTGCCAGAAGCTGGCCGGCCAAGACTCCCCGCAATCCCGCCAGCCAAACTCCGCTCCAGGCAAAAGCCAGCAATGCAAAATTCCTGGCCGCCTGAATCAGGTTGTAAGACTTGAAATCCTGCAGCCCGGCGATTACGCCGGAAGCCAGATTGAACAACGTCAACGCCAGCATCAGCAGCGCGCAAAATCGAAACACACTGGCCAACGATGCGTCGCGATATAACCGTTCTGCAATCCAGCCGGACGCCCAATAGAACGCGGCGCAAAAGACTGCCAGCAACCCGGATGTCAGCAGCAGCACGTTGATCAGAATTGTTCCGCTTCGTTGGCGGTCGCTGGCATAAAACTGCGGAACCAGTTTGTGCAGCGCCGAATTCTGCCCAAGTCCGAAGACGCCAATCACAATTGCGGATAACGACATCACCACCGAATAAACGCCGTATTCCAATGGCCCCAGCTTGCGCGCAACGATCATGGGCGTAAAACCGTACAGCGCCTGGCTGACGCCGCCCAGCACGCCCGAATAGACCGCCGCCCGAACGAATCGGCGGTGAATGTCATTTGGCACCACGTCGGGCGTTGGTTCTGGTAATTCAATAATGGCTGGCATGGAGTGTTTGCCCTGGTCAGCGTTTTTTGCCGAACGCAAAAATCGCTCCCTTGAAAAAGTTCAAAGCGAGTCGCTGATGCAGCACGCCAAGCAGGTAAAAGAACCGTGAAAAAAACAGGTAGTAAGGTTCCGATTCGTATTCGTAAACACAATTGTCAAAGCCATGCCTATCCAGGATCAAAGCCACCTTTCGACGTGTATTGCATTTGTAAACGGTCGGAAAAATGTCTTCCTCCTGTTTGCAGTGCTTTGCTCGTTTGAGCACGGTGGCATGCCAATGGTTCGGAACCATTCTGGAAATCAGGCCGACGTAACTGTGTGCGTTCGCCGTCCGTATGCACAGATACCCGCCAGGTTTGAGCGTTCTGCGGCATTCGGCAAAGAACGATTTCGGGTCTTCAATGTGTTCCAGCACGCAATCACTGACAATCAAATCTACTGATTCGTCTTCCAATGGCCACCGCGCGCTTTCAATCCGGCGAAATTCGTCAATGTAAGAATTGGTTTCGCCCGCTGGGTCAACGTCAATGCCAATGACTTTGGCGCAACGGCCTTTGAGAATCCGGTTTTCTCTGCGCGCCGCCACAGGATCTTCCCCATACATTCCTCTGCCACAGCCCACATCCAGGACGATAGATGAGGACTCCATCAAGGACTTCACTCTGGTATAGAAAGTGATTGTGCCGTCAACATCCGTGAACCCACCGAAACGGCTCTCCGGATAATAGATGTTCAGATAGTTCATCTCTCTGCCCCTATTGCCAGCGATTCAGACCATTGATTTAGGCCAGTGACATTGATAAACGAGTGTCAGTAGCCCGACTGCAAAGCTGGTGCGGGAACAACCGGCTTCCGGTCTTTGCCGGGCTCTTTCGTGAGGTTTTTGTCCGGCAGTTTCGCTCCATCGCCTTCCACAATTCTTTCTACCGCCAAGGCCATTTGTTGCTGAAAGAAACCGCATAGGTGATTGATGTCCAGCAGCAGGTTTTCGCCGTCTGTGCTCCGATACAGATTGATGTAGCCCCATTGCGTATCTTTGGTGGAAAGCGACAGGCTCAGCGACCAAAGGCGGCTGGATTTCAGAATCTCTGCCGTTCCCAGATTGCCGCTTTCCCATGCCCAATACACGCAACCGTTGTGAGCTTTGACGTCAGCTCGCTTTGACTGTGCGTCCAATGCTCGACAAGCTCCGCAAGCCCCCGCGTGATTGAGTTGCACGGTCGCATACACAAAGGAACTAAGTTCAAGCATTTCTTTCACGGCGTCGAACATTTCACTCAGAGTCCTGGCTTGGGCTAAGGCTTGGCTGGCGCGACGAACTCGAATGTTATTGGCCAGACGCAATCGCCGTTCGGCCAGCGAAAGACCGCGCTTCAATCCGTCCCGGATTTCGTCCACTTCGTGATAATGCAACCGGTCAACCGCGACGATGACCGCGACGCCCACAACAAACAGCCACAATCCGGTCAACCTGCTTGCGCCCCATTCCTGAACAAACAGCAGCGCTTGCAATCCCAGCAGCGCGCACGCGCCATACAGCACCAGAACGACTCGACGTTGCGACCAACCCAGCGCCAGCAATTTGTGGTGGATGTGCTCTTTGTCACCCTGAAACAGTGGGCGTCCGCTGGTGAACCGGCGAATCAGAGCCAGGCTGGTATCAATAATGGGCAGCCCGAAAGCCAGCAGCGGAATCGCCAGGGCGACAGCAGTCGAAGCTTTCTGCGTTCCCTGCACCGACAAAGTCGCCAGCGTGAAGCCGAGGAAAAGAGATCCCGAATCTCCCAGAAAAATCGAGGCTGGATTGAAGTTGTAGCGCAGAAACCCAATCAACGCTCCGGCCATCGCCAGCGCAACCACAGTCACAAATGAATGGCCAGTCACAATCGAAACGACAATCATCACCAGCGACGAAAACAGCGCCGCTCCAGCCGCCAATCCATCAATGCCGTCAATCAGGTTAAACGCATTGGTGACGGCAACAATCCACACCACCGTCACCACAAAGCTGATAGCGACCGGAAGTTTGATCGCTCCGGCGAACGAAGCCGACAAGATTTCAATTCGCCCGCCAAGCGCAAAAAACAGTGAAGCCGCCAGACCTTGCGCGGCGAATTTCACGCGCGGGCTGATGCCATGCAGATCGTCATACACGCCCACCAGAAAAATCATCACCGCCGGCGCAAGCGCGATAAACAGTTTCGACCGTTCCGCCCACAGCGACCAGGTGACGGAATTGTCTACGAACCGCAATGCCGTCAACGCCGCCAGCATGGAAGCGACAACCGCTACGCCGCCCAGCCGTGGCGTGGCTCTAAGGTGAACGCGGCGTTGATCACTTGGCACGTCCAGCCAGCCGTATCGTTCGCATAAATGGCGCACGATGGGCGTCAGCGTCAGCGAAAAAACCAGTGACAGTGTGAAAAGAAGAATGTAAGTGTTCACGAGGGTGCCTTCCGTTACTTCCTGCGTCGTTTTTGTTTCTTTAAGGGATGTTGGATCACCACGGGGTCAAGCGTGGCGTCAATTTCAGAATCGGCAGAGCGTGCTGTCGGACTTTCGATCAACGGCTGCTGGTAATATCCCTGGTAATACCCCGAAGAACGCATCTCAACCTGATTCAAGATGACACCCAGAATATTGCCGCCTCCGACCACCAGCATTTGTCTGGAGCGATTCAAAGCTTCACGCGGAGTCTTGCCGCAGCGAATCACCAGCAAAACACCGTCCACCATTGAAGACACCAACACTCCGTCAGTGAACGAAGCGACCGGCGCGGAATCAATCACGATGTGCGTGAAGTGTGGCTCCAGAGTTTTGATCAGCCGTCGCATTTGTTCCGACCCAAGCAGTTCCGCTGGGTTTGGCGGCACAGGGCCGGAGGTCAGCACGTGCAGATTGCTGCCGTCGTATTGCTGAATCATCGCCATCAGGTCCGTGTCGCTCATCTCTCGGGACAGATAAGTGCTGAGTCCATGCTGGCCATTCATGCCAAAGATCGAACGCAATCGCGGACGGCGCAAATCAGCGTCAACCAACAACACCTTGGCATTCGTCTGGGCCAGACTGATCGCCAGATTGATAGAAGAAGTCGTTTTGCCTTCGGCAGGAACGCAGGAAGTAACCAACAGCGTTTTTGGCGCTCGTCCCGGCGTCGAAAGCAACACGGCGGTGCGCAATTGCCTGTAGGCTTCCGCCATCAGGTAATTACTTTCATGACCCACCAGCAATTCCGGCTTGACGGTCGCAAAGCGCGAACCTTTGGCCACAGGGATCGCGGCCATGGCAGGCAACCGCAATTTCTTTTCGACGTCTTCGACCGAGCGAACCGTGTCATTGAAATGTTCCAGCAACAATGCCAGGCCAATGCCGGTCGGCAGCGACAG
>DAOMFR010000139.1:0-18537 GCA_035429885.1 Blastocatellia bacterium | reverse complement strand
CCGCGCTTGAGCAATTCCAGAGTGATCGTTGGCAGCTTGGTCACGTCTTCCATTCCGGGCGGCAGCATGCCGTCCACGCCATCAAAATCTGAACCGATGCCGACGTGGTCAACGCCCGCGACTTTGATGGCGTGATCGAAATGGGCCATCAACATCTCCAGCGTCGCCGTTTGCGCCGTCTTGGTCGGCACAGGCTCGCCGGGTTTGGCGTATTCGGTGTTAATGAATCCGTTGTAGAAATTGATCATCACGACTCCGCCATTTTTAGCGACCGCTTTCAGCATGTCATCGGTCAGGTTGCGCGGAACATTGGTCAGCGCGCGGCAGGAAGAGTGTGAAGCAATCACCGGCGATTTCGTCAGTTCGATCACATCCCAGAACGTTTCGTCTCCAACGTGCGAAATGTCCACCATCATCCCCAGCCGATTCATTTCGCTAACGACTTCGCGGCCAAAATCGCTCAGCCCTCCGTGGCGCTTTTCCGGGGGATTGCCAATGCCTCCGGCGGAATCAGCCCAGTTGTTGGTGTTGGTGTGCGTCAACGTCATATACCGGATGCCAAGTTTGTAAAACTGGCGAAGCGCCGACAGGCTGTCTTCGATGGCGTGCCCACCTTCAATGCCCATCAATGCGGCAATCTTTTTCGTTCGGCGAATGCGGCGAATATCGGCAACGGTAAACGCCATTTCCAAATCTTTGGGATGCCGCCGCACCTGTTCGTACACGCCATCAATCATATCCAGCGCACGCCGCGCCGCGCCGCCTTCTTTAGCGTATTTTGCGGCGACGTAAATTGAAAAGAACTCGGCTCCGAGGCCGCCTTCTTTCATGCGCGGAATGTCCGTCTGGATTTTGCCGCTGGTGTCGCGTTCGCCCATGTCAAAGCTTTCATCGGTGATCGGCGAAGTGATGTCGTTGTGCGTATCAACCACAATGCTGGAGCGATGCACCTTGTCGGTACGTTTGCGCAATCTGGCGTCACCGGCATTTTCATTTTTTGGTTTGTCTATCGCAGCTGTTGATGATTGTTTCCTATGTTTTCTGGTTTTGGACGATTTGTGTTGGGCACTGGCCATAGATACTGTCATTCCGCACAATGCTATCAGCATGGCGAAAAGCAAAAAGCCTTTCTGCATAATGTGTCCTCTCAATTTCGGTGGAATTTGTTTTATGACGCGACAGTATTTTGTTCGTGGCTGGCTGATTACGCAAGCTGAGCTTTGGCCTAATAAATTCTGAATCTGTTACAATCTGCGCGCTCAAAACCAACATAACTTCAAGGCAATCTAGGGTCAGCTATGTTCAAAGCTTTACGGCATCTCAACTCAAGAGACAAATTGGCGCTGGTAGTGTTTTTTTCGCTAGCGTTGATATGCACACTCTATTTCGCTTCCGGCATTCTGGTGACGTATATTTCGTCATCAGCCGCCCAACTGGAAATGTCAAAAGACGGAACCGGCTTTACAGTGCAAGTTCCAGGGTTTCAGAGCATTCCTTCAGCCGAACGATTGGTTTCCGAGTTGAAGAATCAACACAACATCTTCGCAGAGATCAGTTCCGATTCAGCCAGTTCTGGGTATATGGTCAAAATCGGTCCGCTGACCAAACTGGAAGGAGCGGATTATTTGCGCGACGAACTGCACAAATCCGGCTACAACGCAGTGAAGATTGTTCAAAATTGCGCGCCGGGAATTGCAGACTGTAATCCGACCCAACTGCCTGCCAAACCCAACCAGCCAACTGGTAAAGGAAAGTGAACCGACAATGAAAATGCCTTCTTTCGCAGCAAATAGCTTGCTGCGCCATTCGGCGATGGCTGTGTTGACTGCAGTTTTATTGTTGCTCTCTTTTCCGAATTTTGACTTGGATTATCTGGCATGGGTGGCATTGGCTCCGCTGCTTTCAGTGCTGGCCCAGGGTGTCTCTCTAGGTCGAGCCGCCTGGTTGGGCTGGTTAACCGGAGTTCTCTTTACCTTCTTTGCCGAAAACTGGATCGCGCATTCAATGGTTTATTTCGGCGGAATGGCAATGATTGCCGCCTATGCCGTTGCGTTTCTTTTCGCTTCTGCGCTGGCTTTATTTCCGGCAGCTTTTGCTTTGACGATGTCACTGTTGATTAAACGATTTGGGCAATTTGGCTGGGCCAGCATCGCGTTGGCTCCATTTGTCTGGGTGGCAACAGAATGGTTACGACCAGTTGTTACTGGCGTCACCTGGAATGCGCTGGGAGTTTCTCAAGTCAATCACTTTTTTATCGCCCGGCTGTCTCAGTATGGCGGCGTTTATTTGCTGAGCGCGGAGATCGTCGCGGTAAGCTCACTATTGGTTTTGCTGCTTCGATTTAAAGAGCGCGGCGTCGCTCGCGTGGCTGCGTTGTTATTTGTGACCGGAGGAGTCATTTTTATTCTGCCGACCATGAATCAGGAATCGGCAATTCCCAACTTTGCCTCAGTTTCGGTCATTGGCGTTCAACCGAATCTGCCGCCAGATTCCGATCAATCACCTGAAACGTTTGAGCGCGACCTGCAAAATAACGTCACGTTGACCAAAGAAGCCATCGCTCGCACACCGGACAAAGCTGTTGATTTAGTAGTCTGGGCTGAATCTCCGCTGGCATTATTTTATGAAAACGATTCAGCGCTGCGTGAACGTTTAGACAGCCTGGCTGTTGAAACCGGCAGCTATTTCATCCTCAACACAATTACTCGTGACGACTGGCGTTATTACAACAGCATTCACGTGGTGAAACCTGATAAAGCCTCTGCGGCAACTCCCAATCTGCCCAATATCAACCCAATGAAACGGTACGACAAAATTCGATTGGTTCCATTTGGAGAATACATTCCCTTCAAATCTATTCTGGGAAAAGTGGTTGAGGCTTTTGCTACATCTGGGGTCGGCGGCTTTACGACTGGAACAGAGCCCGTGGTAAATACGCTACGCTTGACCACTGAACGCCAGGGCTTCGTCAGTGGCACTGATTCTGCAAAAGCCGGCGCCATTGAACGCACGACCAATTTCGCCCGCGTGGGGGCTTTTATCTGTTACGAAGCTGCCTATCCCGATCTTGTGCGCGGTTTTGTAAACAACGGAGCGACCTTGCTGGTCAATGTATCCAACGATGCCTGGTTTGGCTCTACTGCAGGAGCACGCCAACATTTGGCTCATGCGCGTATGCGTGCCATTGAAAATGACCGCGATCTGATTCGGGTCACCAATTCCGGCATCAGTGCACTTATCACGGCGAACGGACAACTCATTGATCCGTTGCCTTCCTTTCAGTCGGGTACTCAATTTTGGCGTGCGCAATTGCGAAGAAGCCAGACATTTTATTCAAAGCACGGAAATTGGTTCGTAATTAGTAGTTTGCTGGTGACGGCTTTGGCTCTTGCTGTTTGCGCTATCAAAAAGTTTTAGACTGATGCTGCTTATTGCTTAAAAATAAAAAGAGCGACGCCAGAATAAAAAATCCGTGCGTCGCTCTTTTCAGCTTTCGATTCGTATTCGAAACTACTTCTTCGGCGGAACGATGGAGTCCTTGCAGGCCTTAGCCACGCGGAACTTGACAACGGTCTTGGCTGGGATCTTGATCTCGGCGCCTGTCGCTGGGTTACGGCCTTTGCGTGCCTTGCGGTGAGCTTTGACGAGTTTGCCAATACCTGGCAGGGTAAATGCACCCGCCTTTTTGGTTTGCGCTACTGCCACTGCAGCGACTTCGTCCAACACTTCATTTGCGGCTTTTTTCGACATACCGAATTTTTCCGCGATGTGGGCTGCCAGCTGGCTCTTAGTCATCAATTTTGCTGCCATTGAATTTTCTCCTTTTAAGATGAATTTATTTTCTAGCCGTGTTTGCCGTCATGCTCAGTCCTGAGTATAACGAAATGCAAACCGGCGCGATTTGCGATCAATACCGAAGTCAACATTGCAAACTTCGACTACTTCTTCTCACAAAAGCGTACGAACAAAACTTGCTTCATTGCTCACAGCAAATCATCAAAGTGTACATCGTAACCGCTTCTTTGGTGAGCGCTAGTAAGAGACTAAATTGTTATCACATTATATTGTGCCAAAACGGGCGGGAGTATACCGTAGCTGGTATGCAGCCGCAAGACAAATCATCCTCAAATTGAATAAAAGGCCTGATTTTTCAGGCTAAATCTCACTCGTCATCCCTTGCACTCCTATCAATACAGGCCTTTTACATCATGTGAGGCAAAATCAGGCTCAGCCCGGTGCGGAAATGAATTTAGCTTCAAATGATTCGTTGATTTTGCAGCATTGCCAAATTGAGGAGATATAGTTTAGATTCTCCGCGCTCGTGACGAGCATCTAGCCATAATTAGCTGCCATCGTCACGTATCAGAAATTCTCAAACCTTGAGAAGCAATCATCAATAAAGTGCAGAGTTGATTCTGCCTAATTTTTGTACGGAGGATTACGACCTTGCCGTTATCTGCTTGCCCTGAATGCGAAGCTGAAATTCACGTGGACGAAGATGTGGATAAAGGTGAACTTATCCACTGCGAAGAATGCGATTCGACGCTTGAAGTTGTTGGGCTGGACCCGATTGAACTTGATCTGGCCTCACAAGACAGTGGGGATGATTACGACGATGATGATGATTATTGACGCTTCGTCGCCTCGCCTCGGCTGTTTTTGTCAGTCGCCAGGTAGCCAGTCCGGCTGATTCTTAACTGCAGGCCAAGTCGAGTTGTCTTCACACTTAGATCGTGGAACTTGCCGTCGCTTTTTTCTGGATAAAATGCCAAAGCGTAACTGGCTCTGATCTCTTCGGCCAAAGCCTTGAAAATTGGAGTGAAGTCTTTTACGTCTGCCGCAAAATCAAGCCCGCCAGTTGCCGATACGACTCGCGTTGCATCCAGGGGAGTAATAACCCTCTGAGTAAATTGCGTTGGCGACAGTATGTACGAAGGCAGGGTGATCGAATAAACCGTCACGCCGGCCGCTATTGCTCGACGAATCAGTTCCTGACGATCAATGATACTTGCCGAATCAAAGCCGTCACTGATAACGATGATGACTCGTCTTACCGGGCGATTTTTACGTGAGCGTGGTGCTTGTCGACTGAGTAGGCTAATAGATTGATCAAGCGCATCATAAATCCTAGTTGAACCTTCAAAATGGTCAACTTTGAACAATGCTCTTTCCAGCTTGTGTGGGTCATCAGTAAACCCTTGCAGAACTTTTACTTTGTAATTGAACGCTAGAGCAGCAAAAACGGAATCGCCGCGCATCAACTCGGTGAACTTCATTGCCGAATTGCGCAGCGTCTTGGTTTCCTCCGGCTTTAAGCTCCCTGACGAATCAAGCGCAAATACTACTGCCAAGGGGCGAGACAAAGTCGTTTCATCAGTGACAGCAAAAAAATCTAGCTTCTTCTGTTTGCCGTCCTCAAACACCTGAAATTCTTCAGGTCGCAAATCTCGCACATAATTTCCGTTCTTGTCAGTGACTGTGGCATCAATAGTGACCAGATCTGTATCAATGCGGATCGTCATTGAAGGCTGAGGAACTGCCTTATCGTTTTTCTGCGCCCAAGCCAAAAGACTGATCCCCAACACAAAAACGAAGAGAATCATTGGACGTAAATTCATCATAGGGTTGTTATAATCCCATTGCTTCGACTGAGGCAATGGGATTCAGCGCTAACTTTTATCCTAACTTTCGGGGACTTTTCATGAAGCTGACTTTTGGATACGTTTTGTTGCTAAAGCTTGTTCTTTTGATTTTGGTTGCTCCCATATTCGGACAGACCGGCATTGTAAAAGGCAAGGTGAAGGAAAGGGACGGGAAAACTCTCGAGGGAGTGTTGATTCGTGCGACAAATATAAAAATCAAAACGCTGGTGCGTGAAACTAAGAGCGACAGCAAAGGTGATTTCGAATTTACGGATTTACCTGTAGGCGATTACTCATTCTCTTTAGAGAAAAAAGGGTATGCGACCTTTCTATCTCGCAATCTGACTGTTGCTGCGGGGGAAACTCTTAAACTAAAAAACACTATCGAATTGAAGCGCGAAGAAGCGCCTTATGCGGCAATTCGCGGGGCAATATTTTACGGAGCGGGTTTTTCGCTCCCGAACGCGATTGTCACGATTGAACGCATTGATGGAGCAGGGAAATTTAAGCAAGAAAGAGTATCAGGTGAAGGAGGCGAATTCGCTTTTCGCATAAAAGCTGAGAAGGCCAAATACCGCGTGACTGCTTCGGGAAAAGGTTTTCAGCCAGCTTCAACCGAAGTAGAAATTGAGGGAGACGAAGTCAGGAATGTCGCCCTTACCTTGCAACAGGTGAAATAGCGAATAAGAACGCCAATGTAAAAAATGCGGCAACAAAATTCAGTTTTTTGTTGCCGTATTTTCTGTTTTTAGATTTGTAAGCAAGTTAATTGTTCATTGAAGCCAGGAACTCGCCATTGGTCTTGGTTTTATCCAGTCGTTCCAGCACAAGTTCCATTTGCTCAACGGGTGACAATGGGTTGAGAACTCGCCGCAGAACCCAAATGCGGTCCAGGTCTTTCTTGAGAATCAACAGCTCTTCTTTGCGAGTGCCCGATTTTTGAAGATCAATCGCAGGAAAGACACGCTTATCGGAAAGCTTGCGATCAAGATGAATTTCCATATTGCCTGTGCCTTTGAATTCTTCAAAGATCACATCATCCATGCGGCTTCCGGTTTCAACCAGTGCCGTAGCAATGATTGTTAAGCTACCGCCTTCTTCGATATTGCGAGCCGCGCCGAAGAAGCGTTTCGGGCGTTGCAAAGCATTAGAGTCCACACCGCCGGAGAGAATTTTACCAGATGGTGGCACGACAGCATTGTGTGCTCGCGCCAGACGTGTAATCGAATCCAGCAAAATAACCACATCGCGTTTGTGCTCGACCAATCGCTTGGCTTTTTCAATCACCATATCGGCAACTTGCACGTGGCGGGAGGCCGGTTCATCGAAAGTGGATGAAATGACCTCACCATTGACCGAGCGCTGCATGTCGGTCACTTCTTCCGGGCGTTCATCAATTAACAATACGATCAGCGTGACTTCAGGATGATTTTCCGTGATTGAGTTGGCAATGGTTTGCAGCAGCATCGTCTTACCAGTGCGCGGAGGCGCCACAATCAAGCCGCGTTGCCCTTTGCCAATTGGCGTAAAAAGATCAATCACGCGCCCAGAAACATTTTCAGTATTAGTTTCTGCCTTCAGCTGTTCGTTCGGGTAAAGAGGTGTCAGGTTGTCAAAGAAAATTTTGTCGCGCGCTATTTCAGGTTGCTCGAAGTTAATCGCTTCAACTTTGATCAACGCAAAGTAACGTTCGCCCTCTTTCGGCGGACGAATCTGACCTGAAATCGTGTCACCAGTTCGCAAATCAAATTTGCGAATTTGTGAAGGGCTGACATAAATATCATCAGGCCCTGGCAGATAGTTGTATTCCGGCGCACGCAGAAAACCAAAACCATCTGGCAAGGTTTCGAGCACGCCTTCAGAAAAGATCAAGCCTGACTTCTCTGTCTGCGCCTGTAAAATCTTGAAAATCAGCTCCTGTTTTCGCATACCAGTCGCACCGGGAACATCCAGGTCCTTGGCGATCTGCGTAAGCTTGGAGATGTTCATCTCCTTCAGATCGGCAATGTCCAAAAAGGAATCGCCATCATAATTCTCTATTTCATCGTAATCGTCGTAATCTTTCGACTTGTTGTTTCTGTCTGCCATAGCTTCACTTTTGTTTTCCTATGCTGAGCCGACGCAAGCTAAACCGTGCATCTATCTCAAGCCAGAAAATCTCCTTGTTTGATCGGGATTAAGTTGTTCGATGGCGCGCAAGGCAAATCTGCGCGCTGTATTAGTCTTAGGCTGTGTCATGGGGCAGCCCGAGCAAATAGCTCTGTCGGTTCGTGACAATTTCAATCAGTTGGGATTATTCGTGCGCGAGAGTTCAACGTGTCTGCGATAAGAGCCGCCGTATTTTGACCGCCATTGCTTCCTGATGAGACTGCTTTCGCATAATAGTTATAATTACTCGTTCGCAATCGGTTGCTCTCTTGTCAAAAGTCTCTAAAAATTGTGAAAGGGAATTCGGTAATTGACGAGCAACAACTGATGTCGGACAAATGGATATAAGCCAGTGGGATTATCGTTTTGCTGTGATGCTTGAGCCGATCACATTCCAAATATCTTTCGCACCTTCGCGTGTGACTGACGAATATTGAACGATATTTTCGGAGCCTAGAACCTTCTTTACTGTTTGCAAGGATTTTCGCCGTTCATTGGCCGAAAGCTTGTCAACCTTAGTCGAAACCACCAAATAAGGAAGCCCAAAGTGCTGGAGCCAGGATTTCATCTGAAGGTCTAACGGGGAAGGTTCGTGTCGAGCATCAACGATTAAGATAGATAGCACAAGCTGCTTGCGTTCCGCAAGGTATTTCTCGATCAACTTTCCCCATTCGTGTCTTTTATCTTTTGACGCTTTCGCGTATCCATAGCCAGGTAAATCAACAAAATAAAACTCTTCATTGATCAAAAAAAAGTTGAGCGTTTGCGTTCGCCCTGGGGTCGAACTGGTACGAGCAAGCCCATTTACTTTCAACAAGCTGTTCATCAAGCTCGATTTGCCGACGTTCGAACGTCCCAAAAAAGCGATTTCCGATTTGTTATCCTTGAGCATTGATTCAGGAGTTGAAACCGCTGCAGCAAACTTGGCACTTGTAATCTTCATAAATAAGCTCGAAATCGAAGCGGCCTCAACCTACTTTCATCCATCCAGACCTAAAACATCAACCGCTTATGGAGCTTTCCCCCGCCGTTGTGATTGCGTTAGGTTGTTGCCAAACTGGCAATGCCATTTGAAGCCCAACATCAGAGCTTGGCACAGGTAAACGTTCAAGTGCGATCTGCAACACTTCATCCATCGTCTCGACGGGCGTTACTTGTAACTCGCTCAGCACATCCGCCGGTACTTCGCTCAAGTCCTTTTCGTTATCTTTGGGAATAATGACAGTGGTGACTCCGGCCCGATGAGCAGCCAGAATTTTCTCTTTCACTCCTCCGATAGGAAGAACTTTCCCCCGAAGCGTAATCTCTCCTGTCATCGCAACGTCTTTGTGAACCGGAATTCGAGTCAAAGCCGACGCCATTGCCGTAGCCATGGTAATTCCGGCAGATGGGCCATCTTTGGGAATCGCGCCTTCCGGCACATGTATGTGGAGGTCATGGCTCTTGTAATACTCGGTCGTAATACCAAGAGTGGAAGCACGCGAACGAATATAAGTAATCGCTGCTTGAGCGGACTCCTGCATAACATCGCCGAGCTTTCCAGTAATCGTGATTTTTCCCGCACCTTCAACCAAAGTGGTTTCAACCTGCAAAACATCTCCGCCAACTTCTGTCACGGCCAAGCCGTTGACCAATCCAATTTCACTTCGTTCGGTGACACGCAACGGTCTGAACTTGATCGGGCCTAGTAATTGCCTAATGGAAACAGAATCCGCCGTAAAATTGAATTGATCCAAATCGCCGTTTGGATGCTGCGCGCTTGCTTGCTGAACAAACTGCTTGGCGACTTTGCGACATATCGAACCGACCTCACGCTCCAGATTACGAACCCCTGCTTCTCGCGTGTAATACTGAATCAGGCTCTTCACCCCATCGTCGGTGAACGTGATTTGCTGTGGTTTCAGCCCATTGGCCTCAGCCTGCTTTTTAAGCAAGTGACGCTTGGCAATTTCCATCTTTTCTTGCTCGGTATAACCGGCAAGTTTGATGACTTCCAAGCGATCTTGTAACGCCGGAGGAATCGTGTGCAAAACATTGGCTGTCGCAATAAACATCACTTGCGACAAGTCGTATTCAACATCCATGTAATGGTCGTGAAAGGAATGATTCTGCTCAGGGTCCAAGACCTCCAATAGAGCCGCCGACGGATCGCCTCGAAAATCTCTGCCAAGCTTGTCCACTTCATCCAGCAAAATCAACGGATTGACCGTTCCGGCTTTCTTCATCATCTGAATGATTTGTCCCGGCAATGCACCGATGTAAGTTCGGCGGTGTCCGCGAATCTCGGCTTCATCCCTAACGCCGCCTAAGCTCAGCCGTACAAATTTCCGACCAGTGGCATTCGCAATCGAACGTCCCAAACTGGTTTTCCCTACGCCGGGAGGGCCGACAAAACAAAGGATTGACCCGCACGGTTTTTCGACCAATTGGCGAACAGCCAAGTATTCCAAGATGCGCTCTTTGATTTTTTCCAGTCCGAAATGATCTTCATCCAGCACTTCCTGCGCATGAGAAATATCCCGTTTCTCCTCGCTGAGCGTTTTCCACGGAACAGCCAGAAGCCAGTCCAAATAATTGCGTGAAACAGTTGATTCCGCAGACATTGGCGACATCTGTTCCAATCGCTGCAGTTCGGCCAATGCTTTTTCCTTGGCTTCTTCGGTCATTCCGACCTGCTCAATTTTCTCTCGCAGCTCTTCGAGCTCTGCGCGGTCATCTTTGCGACCAAGCTCTTTGTGAATCGCTTTTATCTTTTCGTTCAGGTAATACTCGCGTTGCTGTTTTTCCATCTGACGTTTGACGCGAGTCTGGATTGTTCGATCCAGATTAACCTTTTCAATCTCGACCTCAAGAATTTCCGCCATCTTCATCAGGCGAGCTTGAGTGGAATAAGTTTCTAACAGCAATTGTTTGTCTGGCAGATCAAGCTTCATTTTGTCTGCAAGCTGATCCACCATTTGACCGGGGCTCGGAGCTCGCAATGCCGCCTGAATTTGATCAAAGTTTCCTTCTTGAGCCACCTTCAGATACTGTTCGACTAACCCCACAACTTTTGAAACAAGAGGGTTTATACGTTTGCTGTTTTCGGCGACAACGGGAGCGCGACGAACGGTCGCAACTAAATAACCGTCTTGCTCTTCAAAACGCACAGCCTGAGCACGTTCACGCCCTTCGACCAGAACTTTAATTGTCGCTTCTTCAGCCTTGTACATACTGTTGGCAATGTAAGCCAGGGTGCCGTATGCGTAGATTTGATCCGGAGTGGGGTCTTCTACGGTTGCGTCATGCTGAGTAGCGAGAAAAATGATTTTGTCACCGGCCAGAGCCGCTTCCAGAGCCTGCACAGACGATGACCGACCGATCACGAAGGCCGCTTTTGTATGTGGAAAGACAACAACATCACGAATCGGTACCATCGGGTATCGGGCAACGTCATCTGGTGTACCATCGTGGAATTCTTTCATTTTGTGCTAAACCTCAAAATGGATAAACGCGTCTTCGTGCCATCTATCCTAAACTCCGGCGGACTACTGAAGCCAAAGCTAAAAAAGCGTTTGCTGCAGTAATGTTGCCGGTTCACAGCGTAAGCGTTGTTTTGTGCTTGGGAAATTGTCACAGCTCACCGACTGCGACTTCGGATCAAGGTTGGATAAGCGCTGACGGCTCGCTCTGTGTTCAAAATCCCAGTGTCAGAAACGAATTCAGCCAGTAATTGATCGTCAAATGCGTTGACTTAGCCAGCCTTTTCTAGCGGAAAGTCTGTGTGGCGATTTTCTACCATTTCTGCCGTTATCATGAACTCTTTGATCTTCTTTTGGCTCGGCAGCATATACATTGCTTCAAGCATCAATTCTTCAAGAATCATGCGTAAACCGCGAGCGCCGACTTTGCGTTGGCATGCCAACTGTGCAACCGCCCGCAACGCGTCATCAGTAAACCGTAGTTTGATTCCATCCCATTCGAATTGCCTTTGATACTGTTTGGTCAAAGCATTCTTCGGTTGCGTCAGAATTTCGATCATCGCGGCTTCGTCAAGTTCGTGCAAAGTGCCCACAACTGGTAACCGCCCGACAAATTCTGGTATCAAACCATATCGAATCAAATCCTCCGGCTGCACCTGTTCTAACAAAGTTGCCGAAGACATTTTGCTGACAACGTTGTTCAAAGGCCGAATATTCGCGCCAAAGCCCATGGATTTCTGACCGATTCGCCGCTGAACCGTTTTGTCCAACCCAACAAAGGCTCCGCCACAGATGAAAAGTATATTGGTGGTATCAACCACAAAGAATTCCTGATGAGGATGCTTGCGCCCTCCTTGCGGTGGAACGTTGGCGACGGTTCCTTCCAGAATCTTCAATAAGGCCTGCTGAACACCTTCGCCAGACACATCGCGTGTGATCGAAGGGTTTTCATCTTTGCGGCAAATCTTATCAATCTCATCAATATAGATAATGCCTTGCTGAGCGCGCTCAACATCGCCATTCGCTGCTTGCAGGAGTTTCAGGATGATGTTTTCCACATCCTCACCCACATAACCGGCTTCCGTCAGAGTCGTCGCATCCACAATGGTGAACGGTACTTTCAGCATTCGCGCCAAGGTTTGCGCCAACAAAGTCTTGCCCGTTCCGGTGGGGCCAACCAAAAGAATGTTCGATTTTTGAATTTCAACATCCGAGCGCCGTTTCATCATTTCAATGCGCTTGTAATGTTGATAAACGGCAACTGCCAACTTCTTCTTGGTTTCTTCCTGACCGATGACATATTCATCCAGGAAGGCTTTGATCTCTAAAGGTTTGGGTAAAGGCGGGCGAGTTGCTGCGGCTTCCTGTTGTGCGTCATCGCTGATGATTTCAATGCAAATGTCTATACATTCATTACAAATGTAAACGGTGGGGCCTGCGATCAGCTTCTTTACTTCGTTCTGGCTTTTGCCACAGAAGCTACAACGTAAAGTGTCTTCACCTCTTCGCATCAACTCGCGGCCTCCACTTTAAATTGAATATTCGACATTATTTGGTGAACCATTTCTACTTCGCACAACAGCGTTTAGGTAGTGTTGAATTCGTTCAGATATTCGCAAAATCGCCTAGAAAACGGCGCGAGCTTAATTTTCGACCCAGCCACACGAAAGCAATCAAGCTTTGGACAGTAAGGCAATGGCAGACTGTTTAAGAATCAGTCTCCAAGCACCAACGTGGATTTCAAGACTTCACAAGCCCGGACGCATTTATCACATATCTGGGCATTCGTTCCCGGAAAGACCCTTTCCCCTTGAGGATTGTCCCGATCATGAACATTAAAGCTACAATTCACCATTCCGGCCGACTCTTCACTGAATAGCTTTTTATACCAAGGCTGGTTGGATTTTGGAGGCTTCATCCCCATTTCACGGTAATCGTATAGCAATTGAACACACACGTCCACGCATTCATCACAGATAAATCCAGAGGTGCCTTCAAATAGCCGAGCCACTTCCCCTTCTCCCAAACCACAGAAAGAGCAGCGAAGAACCGGGCGCGGCGCCTGCCGGCCTAAACTTCCACTCGCTCCTGAGTGGGGACTGACTAAGGGGTTGTAACTGTTCATACTCGGCGATATGCAATGCGTCAGGGGATTGCAGGCTTCGTCCTTCCTCCGCCTGACGCATTTATTGTTCGGATTTATTCGCGCTGCTTGATGACCAAATCAACGATTCCGTATTCCTTCGCTTGCATTGCACTCATGATACGGTCGCGATCAACGTCTTTTTCGATCTGCTCAAGCGGGTTGCCCGTGTGGTCAGCCAGAATTTCGTTCAGTCGCTGGCGCATACGAATAATCTCTTCGGCTGCGATTTTGATGTCGCTCGCCTGTCCAGAGATACCGCCAGCGTGAGGCTGATGAATCAAAATACGGGAATTCGGCAAAGCAAACCGACGCCCTTTAGATCCGGCAGCCAACAAAACGGCAGCCATCGAGGCACATTGCCCAACACAAAACGTTGAGACCGGACAACGCACAAACTGCATCGTGTCGTAAATCGCCAACCCAGCAGTGACAGATCCGCCAGGAGAATTAATGTAAAGCGAAATTTCCCGATCCGGGTCTTCAGATTGAAGGAAAAGCAATTGAGCGACAACTAAGTTGGCTACTGTGTCGTCAATTGGCGTTCCGATGAAAATAATGTTGTCTTTGAGCAGCCGAGAATAAATATCATACGCGCGTTCTCCGCGCGGAGTCTGCTCGATAACGGTCGGTGGATAGTAACTGGAACTTGGGTTAGTCATAATGCCTACTTTACCTTTTCCGGCAGAATTATCTGTTGGCCAGATTACACCGGGCTTTTTTTGTTGACCTGCGGGGTGTTACTCAACAGCGGCCAGGGCTTCGGGACTTTCTTGTCCGGGTTCTGCCGATGAATCACTTGGGATGTCTTCAATCGTTACCTCGGCGTTGCTTAAAATAACATCAAGCGCTTTGCGATAACGCAGCCTGGATTCGATACTAGAAATCGCGTCTTCCCTTGTCAAGCGAGCCTTCACTTGCTCTGCCGTCTGTCCCATGGATTGAGCCATCAACTCAATTTCTGCGTCAACTTCGTCTGAGCCAATACTTACGCCTTCGGCATCTGCAATTTTCGAGACTAGCAGCGCGGCACGCACGTCACGAGTGGCGTCTGCCTGGGCTTCGCTAATTCGCTCTTGCCAGTTGATAGTTTTCGCGACTTCGGCAGGCATTCCCATACGTGCCAACATGCTACTGAATTCCTGCAGACGGTTTTCAACCCCTTCATTCACCAGCACAGTTGGAACATCAAAGACATGGGCTTCCAGCAACTGCGTCAGCGTGTCTTCGCGGAGGCGATTATCCGCCTCAGTTTCCTTGTTCTTGGCCAAACCTTCTCGCACCTTGTCGCGCATATCCTGCATTGAGTCGTAATTGCCAACGCGCTTTGCGAAGTCGTCATTCAATTCTGGCAGCTCTTTTTCACGAATAGAAAGTACTGTAGCAGTGAAATCAACCGTTTTCCCTGCCAAGCCTTTTGAACTAAAGTCTTCGGGATAAACCACGCGGAATTCCCGCACATCGTCTGGTTTAACTCCGCGCAGATTTTCGGTGAATTCAGGTTGAGTGGCTTCCGCGCCAATTTCAATCTCCACACCTTCGGCCTTCAAGTCCTCTTTTTCGTGCTCTGACTGTGGGTCAAGGAATTTGCCCACCAAGTTTACGGAAACGAAATCTCCGTCTTTTGATGGACGATCTTCAACAGGAATAAATTCGGCGGCATTTTCGCGCCAACCACGAATCGTCTTTTCGACGTCTTCGTCTGTCACGGTCGCCAATCGCTTGGTAACCTTAAGCCCTTTGTATTCCTTAAGCTCAATTTCCGGCAAAACTTCGATACTGACCTGAAACTTGAATGGCTCGCCCTCAGTGATCGAGAACTCCTTCAAATGCGGCTCGCCAACGATGCGCAATTTGTGATCAACCACTGCATGCTGCAATGCATGCGGCAACAATTGGCCCATGACTTCGTCTTTGACTTCCTTGTTGAACCGCTGTTTGACCACATCTCGCGGGACGCGTCCTGGACGAAAGCCCGGCACTTTCACGTACCGCATGTAAGAGTCGTAGGTTTTCTCAAACTCTTTTTTGACCTCTTCCGCCGAAACCTCAATCGAGATGTCTTTCTGACATTGGGAAACGTCAGTAATGACTACTTCCTGTTTCAATGTTGTTTACCTTCCTTCAGGTTAGCTGCTCCGTAGTTCACCAACTTACCTCGG
The DNA here is from genome assembly GCA_035429885.1 of Blastocatellia bacterium. GTDB lineage: Bacteria > Acidobacteriota > Blastocatellia > RBC074 > RBC074 > RBC074. Next base: position 2,981 of record DAOMFR010000139.1, on the reverse strand, counting down.
AGTTGAAAATCGTCAACTCCGATGAGCCTTCTTACCGATCATACTCAAAACTTGAGATCGCAGGCAGGCTGCTGATGTATCGAGCGCGGGAACGGGTTTTGGATTTGATGCGAAAGGGGGGACTCGAACCCCCACGCCTTACGGCGCCAGATCCTAAGTCTGGTGCGTCTGCCAATTTCGCCACTTTCGCCCATGTATCTCAGAACGGAGAGACTAACAAATTTCACATGAGCGCGCAACACAGCCATTGACGGACGTTTGACAGCTTACAGTCATCAACCTATAACTAAATGCGATTAATCCAATCTTCATGCTGAAGGAGAAAACAATGAGTTTCATTACACGCATCAACCAGGACATCGCAACAGCCATGAAAAACAAAGAAGCGGAAAAGCTCTCGACGTTGCGTATGGCTAAAACGGCTTTGATGAATTTCGAGATTGAGAAGAAGGGCAAGGCAAACGATTCCTCAGTGACCATTGACGATGCTGAGGCCTTGAAGGTTCTGCAATCGCTAGTTAAACAAAGGCGCGATAGCATCGAACAATACCAGCAAGGCGGCCGCCCGGAATTGGCTGAAAAAGAAGCCGCTGAAATCAAATTTATTGAAGTCTATCTGCCAGCCGCTGCGGACGAGGCGACGATCGCCAAGTTTGTTGATGAAGCAATTGCTGAAACCGGCGCAAGTTCAATGAAAGAACTTGGCAATGTTATGAAAGCTGTCATGGCCAAACTGGCTGGGCAATCGGCAGATGGCAAAATTGTCAATCAACTGGTTAGATCAAAGCTCGGCGGTTGAGATCAACACAGCTTAGAGTTTATTGAGGAACAGTTAGTAAACCAAAGTCGTAAAGCTGTCTGCTCGATAATGTGGCTAAAACTCCGCTGGCCACGAAAATGATGGAAAAGTGAGGATGGAATCATGGGTACGTTTTTATGGTTGATTGCCGCCGTTTTGGATATATTTGCGATTTACGATGTGATGAATTCCAGACGCGACTGGGCGACCAAAGTGGTGTTATTAGTCATCATTCTATTGATCCCGTTTATTGGATCGGGACTTTACCTGCTGGTTTTTCGCGATAAAAGTTACGCTTGAGCAAGAACGGAGATTTATTTCCCTGCTTTCGCATTTGAATCGTGGCGCAGGATTGTGCCCGAACGTTCACCGGTTACTTTTCCCTCAGCGACAACTGTTCCTCCATTCACCCAAACATACTGAATGCCGACTGACTCAATGTTCGGCTGAGTCATCGTTGATCGATCAATCACCTGAGAGGGATCGAAAACAACGATGTCAGCTTTCATGCCGGGTTTGATCGTGCCGCGATCCTTCAAGCCCAGCCGCCAGGCTGGAAGCGAGCTCATTTTACGAATCGCTTCTTCCAGGCTGAGCCATTTCTGTTCACGAACGTAACGCCCAAGCACGCGCGGATATGTTCCTGTGCCTCGCGGATGCCGCATGCCTATGCCGCCATCGCTGGCCACCATCACCCAACGTTGCTGATAAAACGTTTTGATGTCGGGTTCAACCATCGTTTTGCCGACAACACTGGCTCCACCGTCTTTGACGATCTGGATGTAAGCCTCCACGGTGGATTTTCCGTTGGCGTTGGCAATCTCTTCCAGAGTTTTGCCTTCGTATTCGCGATGCGCCGAGCAATTGACAATCAACACATTGCCTCCCCCGCCAACATCATCCAGCCCCTTTTTGACCGCCACCGGATCGTCGTGTTTGCGACTGGGGACCAACACGGTGATCGTCGAATGCCAAGCGTCATACGGATAACAATCCGCCGTGATGTCCACGCCTGACCGCCGAGCCGCTTCGATCAACTTCACCACTTCGGGAGCTTTGTTCCAAACGCCGACGGTGCCGAGTTTGATGTGCGAAATCTGCACCGGCAATTTGGCTTCGCGTCCAATACGAATGGCTTCGCGAAAAGCATCCATGGCCAGATCCGATTCATCGCGCACGTGGCTCATGTAAATTCCGCCATAACGCGCCGCCACTTTCGACAAAGCAATCACTTCTTCGGTGGTTGCCGGATTGCCAATGTCATATTCCAGCCCGCTGGAAAGCCCAACCGCACCTTCACGCATTCCCTGATCAACCAGTTCCGCCATTTTGGCAATTTCGGCATCTGTCGCTACGCGTTTGAAATCCTTGCCCATCACCTGTTGACGAACCGTGGCGTGGCCGACGAAAGCAATCACATTCGTCGCCAGACGTTGCTTTTGCGCCCAGTCCAGATAACCCGCAATCGGAAATGGCGAGCCGCCATCCGGGCCGACAGCAATGGTCGTAATCCCTTGTAAGGTTTGAGTCCCGGCTGTCGGATCGTTGGCAAACCCGCGTTCGGAATGATTATGAACATCCACAAAGCCCGGCGCGACGATCAAGCCCTTGACATTGATCACTCGTTCGCCCGGCTGAGGTTTCAGTTTTCCGACTTCCTTGATCGTGTCGCCGACAATTCGCACGTCGGCAACTCGGCGAGCCGAGCCTGTTCCGTCAATTAACGTTCCGCCAGAAATCAAGACTTGAGTTTTATTACCTGATTGTTGCGCCGCAACCGACAATGACAGCGCAGCCAGGAAAACCATAGCCATTCGTTTCATTTATTGCTCCTGATAAAGGATTGAATTTTCGGCTGACAACTTCGGTCAATTTATAGCACGCGCCAGAAACAAGTGCTACGATGCATTGCGCATTGACAGAAACGCGCAATCAACCTCAATCCATCCGCAAAAATTTGGAGACCTATGGCGATCACGCGAAGAGAAGCGTTGCTATCCGCTGGTGCGCTGGCTGGCACATCGCTGTTTTCGAAATCATTGTTAGCGCAGCAATCCGCTGTGCCATCGAACGCTGTCAGCTTGGGCGATTTTGAATTGCTGGCACGCCAACGCATGACAGAGATGGCTTGGGAATACGTTAGCGGAGGCGCGGGCGACGAACTCACCCTGCGCTGGAACCG
>DAOMFR010000138.1:0-18724 GCA_035429885.1 Blastocatellia bacterium | reverse complement strand
TCGTGCAAGTTACCGTCGTCGTTCCGACGTTGAAACTTGATCCCGAAGCCGGGGTACAAGTCACCGTTCCGCAACTTCCGGTCGTTGTCGGAGCCGGATAGGTTACCGGAGCCGATGTGCCTGAAGTCCATGCAACCTGGTTTGCCGGACATGTGATCGTGCAAGTTACCACCGTCACTGTGAAGGTGCAGGTAGTGTTGGGACTGTTCGGGCTGGCATCGGAGGCCGTGCAAGTCACCGTCGTCGTTCCAACTGCGAAGCTGGAACCGGATGCCGGGACACACGCAACCGTCGCTCCCGGACAATTGTCCGTCGCCGTCGGGGTTGCAAAGGTCACCGCGGTTGGGCCGCTGCCGTTGACTGTGATGTTGGCCGGGCAGGCTCCGATAGTAGGAGCTTGAGTATCCTGAACCGTCACGGTGAAAGAGCAGCTTGCTCCGTTGCCGTTTGGCGCAAATGCGTTTCCATTGTCAGGAGCGAAGTTACCGCTATCAGCGCAAGTGACTGTTGTCGTCCCAACGGGGAAGTTGGTTCCGGAAGCAGGCGAACAAATTATTGTGCTGCAAGCTCCGCTGGTGGTCGGTGCCGGATAAGTCACCACCGCCGAGCACGCGCCTGTGGTATTCGGCACAGTAATATTTGCCGGACAGGTAATCGTGCAGGCGGGTACTGAACAGGTTGTCGAGCAAGTGTAACCGTCGGTGATCCTGACGGTGTCAACTCTCCAACCAGTTCCCGACACGGAACAGTCGCTTCCCAGCCGCCAGCGCAACTGGATGTTTTGTCCTGCTGCGGAAGCTGGCAGATTGACCGTTGTCGTGATGTAGCCGCTGGAATTGCCAGTCCAGGCCTGGCGTCCGCGAAGCGGGTTGAAGAAGTCCGTAGCGCCGGAGTTGATGACGCCCGTATAGCCGCCGGCAACAAAACTGCCACCGGCAGTAACGATATCCGTGAAGGCTCCGGCGCCAATCTTGATTTCCAAAACTCCGCCATCGAATGTGCTTTCGGTGTTGAAGTTGTTTCGGAACGATAGTTGGGCTGAAGCGGATGAGATTGCAATGGTCGGCGAAATCAGCAGGTTGTCGGACACACAAGATGGATCGTTGTGGAACGCAGCGTTAGGCGCTGTATCCGGCGTCGTGTTGACCGTCGTCCAGTTGGAACCCAACGCGCAGAGCGCGCCGCCCGCCGTACAATCTCCGTCGCCATTGGTGAAGGAGGTCGTCCATCCTGCGGGTAGAGCAGGTGTGGAGACGCCGTCAAAATTCTCGGAAAAGATGGTATTCAACACGCCAGTCTGGAAGTTGTAAGTTACAGTTCCCAGATTGGTTGCTCCATCCTGTAATTGCAACGTCGCTGTGACCACTGAGCCGCAAATCTGCGCCGGATTCACCGTGAAGGTGAAATTGCGCGAAACCGCTGCTCCCCCAGCAGCAAGAACGCCATAATTTTGCGCTGCGCCGGGGCTGGTGACGCCGCCGGTAGCTTGCAAGGTTGCAACGAGATTGGTCGTGTTGAGTGTGCCGACGTTCTGAAGAGACAAGTTAACTGTCACCGATTCATTCGGATCAAGCACGCCGTTTACGGGAGTGCAGCTTTCTGCGGTCAGCGCCGAACCAGTTGCGCCAATGACTGGGGTCGCAACTTGATCGGCGTTGTAAACGACCAGCGCAAAATCCTGATCCAATGCTCCGCCGACATTGGGAACACCATCGCCAGCGATGTTGGTTCCTTTGACAGTCACGACAAAGTTGCCGCTGACGCCCGCCGGAATGAACACGCTTTCCGTGTTGTTACGCGTGTCAGCAGTGCCGCCGGTCGCAGAGTTCGCGCCGGTAAACACATTGCCCAGGTAAGTGTTGCCGCCGACCGTGACTTCCAGGTCGAGGTTATTGACGAACGCATTGCCGCTGGTTGCGCCGGGAACGTCTGTCCAGGCCAACACTACGCGAAAGGGTTTGGCGTTGTTGCTAACCGTTCCCGTAAAGGTGCGCGTCTGGCCGGAAGCGGTAAACATTTCCGCTCCGATTTGGTCGCGAACAATGCTGTGCGTCGTTCCGACCGTGCCGAGTTGCGTGTCGAAGAATTGTGTCAGGTTGACTTCACCCATTCCCTGATTGTTGGAGAATAGGTTGTCATTGGCGCCGACTCCGGTCAGGTACCGAGCCGAATTCATCAACAATGCCTTGGTCATTGCCGGACTGGGCGGAGTCAAACCACCATTGATGAACCGTTGACGAACCAACGCCGCCGCGCCGGCAATCGCAGGTGTGGAGTGGCTGGTTCCGGATGAAGCCGTGTAAAACTGTTGGCCAACTGGGAAGAAATTGTTGACGCCAGGGCCGGCGCAAACACCTGAAGCGTTAAAACATGCTCCGGCTGCTCCGTTGCCGGTTTGAACTGCGCTTGACTGGAAAACACCGCCTGAAACGTGTGTTCCAGGGGCCACCAGATCCGGTTTGATGCGTCCGTCATCGCAAGGACCACGGCTGGAAAAACCAATAATGTCGTTGGCGCTGTCGGCCTGTGCATCGGTAACGCCGCATTGATCGGCAGCTCCAAACGCCTGAACGTTTTCAGACGCGCCAGCGGTGATGACGTTTTTGCCAGTTCCCGGCGAACCAACTGTGTTGGCTCCGGAACCATTGTTACCAGCGGCAAAAAGAATCACGTTTTCCTGATTGCCTGCGACGGAAAAGGTTGAGCCCGAGGGTTGAGCGTCACGCACCAGCGCGTCATATCGCTGTGAATCAGAGTTGTAAGCTCCACCGACTGACGCGCCCCAACTGTTGGTCGAAATACGGGCGCCGCTGTTGTAGGCCTGCGATTCCAAATCTTCGTAATCGGGGCTGGTGAACGTGTCCGGGTCAAAAATGACGGATGAACCAACTTTGACAAAGGGCGCCACGCCCATGCCGTAACGGAAGCCGGAAGCGTCCGCGTGCGGGAAGGCTCCGTAATTGACTCCGCCGACCGTTCCGGTCGGGACAAATCCCGCAACGATATGAGAGTTGAGGGTGCCGTGTCCATCGCAACCTTGAAGCGTGCTACCCGCATTGGGCGTTCCCAGCAATCGGTTGTAAAGCACGCGGCTGCCCAGCGTCAGGTCGCCGCTCAGGTGCAACCCAAAATGATTCGGGTTGGTCGTCGCATTATCAACGCCGCTGTCTGTGACGTTGACGAGGAAGTTCGACGCTGTGAATTGGGCTTGCGTAAAGCCATTCGCGGCCAGATATGCCAGCCAGTCGCCGGTATTCGGCGCATTGCCGGTCAGGTTGGCAGCGATGATCATATTCTGGCGCTCGTCCATTTTGATCGGCGTTTTGTACGGCTGGATGGACACCACGTCGGGACGCGCCGCTAGGTTTTTGGCTGCCTCTTCGGGAGCAACTCCCGTGGGCAATTTGGCGACGATATTGACGTAACCATATTCCGTCGTGTTTCGGACGATTGCTTGCGCGCCGAGTTGCTGTTTAAGTGAATTGATCGTGTTTTGGTTGGTGTTAGGGTCTGAAACCAACTGCAAAATAACCTGATCGAAATCTGCTAGTGCGGAATTCAGTCGGGAATTTTGGAGTTTGCCGACATTCGCCTGAGCCTTGAGTTGCCGGACTTGGTCGAAGGAAGGATCAACACGATGATCGGCGGTGTATTCGCCATCCCATTGAACGAAATCGGAATTTGCCGCCCACTCACGCAAGTTGGCGAGCGCGGTTCCGTCCGCGTAAACCAAATAAGCGTTATTCGGAATGTACGTGACAATCCGAACGCCTGTGCGGGAAAGGGCATCATGCCATTCCGGTTTGACTGGACCGACAAACTGCACCAACCGCATGCCGGTGGTTTTTCCACTTGCTTTGCCCGCATTTCGACGCAACGCTTGAACTTCTTCTCGGGCTGTATCAATGATTCCGGCATTGAGTAGAATCAGATTGCTTTCGTCGCGAATCTCGCCGCGATTGGCATCGTGCAAGGTTTGCGCGGTGGCTAGATCAGTTTCAAATAGTTTATAGCTGCCATAATCGGCCAACAAACTGGCACCATTGCTTTCCAGTTCGCTGGCGACTGTTTGATCCGAAACCTGAATTTTATGTTGGGAACCACGGCCAATGTATTGTGGCGTGCGTGGTTTGCTGGCGGCTTTCCAAGGGGAAGCCGCGGCGCTGGCTTTTGATTCCGAAGCCTGCAGCAATCCGCCCCATTTCATTGTGGGGAGTAATAACAAGGCGACTATCAGCAATATCCAGCCGATATTTCGCCAAAATGAGTGTGTGCGTTTGTGCGAGGTTGGCATTTGAAATCCTCCTAATTACCGGAACGGGTTACGGTTGTTTCAAGCAGGTAAAGCGAGGGCAATCTATAAAAATGTGTTGCTGCTTGAAGATCGAGTTGGGAATTTAAAGGCACAGCTAAAACGCGCTGGCTTTTCGCATTGAAAACCAGCGGCATTAGCGAATGCGTGCAAACTGTCGGTCGAACAGAATTTGATTTGACTTGTTTGTTTTTCGCAATGAAATTTTCACAAGTTGCAGCGGCTTCCAAGCAAAACATCTGAAAATGAGGAGAAGCCGTCGCGAACGAGACAGAGTCTAATTTAGTGGTTTAAATCAGTCAATTCGTTGAGGCAAGAGATTCAAAAAACTGATGGTATTTTCTCCAAAAGAAAGATCGGGCTGGCAGAGCATAAAGTTATATGCCAACCAGCCCGATTTTTCGCAGCCACTGCAGCTGTGATTAACAGCTCGGCGGAAAGACCGGAATGACGTAACTCATTCCGTTGTTCAATGTCAGCGTGTGCAGGTTATGACCCTGATTGAAGGCTCCTGCCGAAGCCGAAGCATTGGCGTTGAAGTTGATTGCCGCACCGGTCATGCCAATGGCTCCGGTCTGGTTGAAGACCTTCAGCCAGCCGGTTCTTCCTGCCGGAATGAAGCTTTCAAACCTCGGCGTTGTGCGCGGGAAGTTGTTCGACAACGAGTTTCTCAATTGGCAGTTCCCGGAGACCGAGAAGCTCAGTGAGTTTTCGGCGTCGTCGTACAGCAGGCCGAACACCGTTCCCAACGTGGAAGCTCCAATGCCCAGATTGCCGCCGATGCGGTTCAGGATCAGCAGCGTATCGTTGCCATCGGCGCGTGCGCCAATATTATCCAACGCCAACACCGCCGGAGTCCGGTTGTAGCTGATTCCATCGAAGCTGAGCGTTGCCGTCACCGAATTACCGTTGCAAGCGGGTAGGCCGCCCGCCAGCGCCGAAAATGCCTGCGCTCCCAGGTTTGCCGCGTGACCGCTGGCGAACTTCACGTATTCGTCTCCGATCAGGTAGTTGAAGCTGCGCGGGCAACCCAGCGCATCCACAGCCACGGCAACCAGATAACCAGTCGTTCCCGGATCGAGATCGCTGGCCAGGAAGCTGGCGGTTTGGTTCGCGGTCAGACAAAGATAGCTATCGGCAATCGAGCAGCCTTCAGCGACAAAGAACAGATGCACATACGCTGGCAACGTCGAATGGACGTTGGTGAGGTTAATGCGAGTGTTCTGAGTATTGCTGCTGGTCGTGCCCGAAGTGTAAACGTTGTAAATCAGCACTGAACCAGCCTTTTGATCGCTGGTTTCCGCTGCTGATGGAATCACTCCGCCAGGACCTGCCGGAGGACAATTGATTGTCAGGCAAGCTTGCACCGAGGCAGTGTTGGCTCCGAAAACGGCGGTGGTCTGAGCGCAAAGCTGAGTGCCCGCTGCCACATCACCGGCTTGTGCCTGGTAACTGGCCGAAACCGTCTGGCCAGCTGTCAGCGTTCCCATCCAGACCACCGAATTCGCGGACACCGTGCAAGAGCCGACATTGGCTGCACAACTGTTTGCCAATCCGACCAATCCCGCAGGCAGGTTTACAGTGATTGTGCCCGTTTGCGAAACCTGGCTGTTGTTGGTTACAGCGAATGATCCGTTGATGATGTTGCCGGGGCCGGAGCAAACCAGCGGATCGGTCAACGACACCGTGGGGGTTGGCGTGAACTGATTGACCGTCACCGTCACCGTAAAGGTGCAGGCCTGCGACATATTGTTCGACGCATCTTTCGCCGTGCAGGAAACCGTAGTGACTCCCACGGGGAAGCTTGAACCAGAAGCCGGTGTGCAGGTGGTCGTCACGCCAGAACAATTGTCCGAAGCTGTGGGGGCAGGGTAATTGACGATGACGGCTCCGCCCAATGTTCCTGCCGCTTGATTTGCCGGACAGGTAATCGTCGGAGCCTGGTTGTCGTTAACTGTAACGGTGAAAGTGCAGCTTCCTGTCAGATTGGCAGCATCTGTTGCCGTGCAGGTAACTGTGGTTACGCCTTTGGCAAAAGTTGAACCGGAAGCGGGCGAACAACTGACGGTTGCTCCTGAGCAATTATCGTTAGCTGTGGGCGTGGTGTATGTCACCACCGCCGAGCACTGACCCGCAGCCGTGTTCGTCGTGATGTTTGCCGGACAGGTGACGGTCGGAGCTTGGTTGTCTACGACAGTCACGGTGAAGGTGCAGGTTCCCGTCAGATTGGCAGCATCCGTTGCCGTGCAGGTGACTGTCGTTACCCCTTTGGCGAAGCTACTTCCGGAAGCGGGCGAGCAAGCAACTGTCGCTCCCGCACAATTATCTGAAGCCGTCGGCGTCGTATAGGTGACCGTGGCTGCGCAAGTTCCAGCCGCTGTATTGGCCGAAATGTTTGCCGGACATACAACGGTCGGAGCTTGATTGTCCACGACCGTAACCGTGAAGGTGCAGCTAGCGGTCAAGTTTGACGCATCCGTCGCCGTGCAGGTGACCGTCGTCACGCCTTTGGCAAAGGTTGAACCCGAAGCTGGCGAGCAAGCGACGGTTGCTCCGGAGCAATTGTCATTCGCTGTCGGCGTCGTATAAGTCACCGTCGCCGCGCAGGTTCCCGCCGTTGTGTTGGTAGAAATGTTCGTCGGGCAAGTGATACTTGGTGGAGTGGCATCATTGACCGTCACCGTGAATGTGCAACTCGGCGTTCCTCCGGAATTCGCGCAGGTGACTGTCGTTGTGCCTTTGTTAAATGTCGAACCGGATGCTGGCGTACAACTGATTGTTCCGCAGTTTCCGCTTCCTGTGGGAGTTGTGTAATTCACTACTGCCGTGCATAAGCCGGGAGCCGTGTTGGTTGTGATATTTGCCGGGCAGGAGATTGTGCATGGGACCAGGATCGTGTCGCTATCCGTCGCACTGTTATTGCCCGGAGTCGGATCGTTCACTCCACCGGCAGCCGCTACTGTCGCAGTGTTGGACAACGTGCCGGTCGCGGCGGCAGAAAGTGTTCCTGTCGCTGTGAATGTCACTGAGCCGCCCGATGGCAAATTAACCGTGGCGTTGATGTTACCTGATCCATTGGCAGGACAGGTTCCTCCGCCAGCGCCCACGCAACTCCAAGTCACACCCGTGAGCGTCGCGGGGAATGTATCGGCAACAGTCGAATTCGGAGCATTGCTCGGCCCGGCGTTGCTGGCCGTGATGGTGTATGTCACCGGATTGCCAGCCGTCACTGAAGTGACTCCGTCCGTCTTGGTGATCGCCAGATTCGCTTGCGGAGACAGAGTGTCGCTGTCGGTTGCGCTATTGTTGCCTGGTACCGGGTCAGTGACACTGCTGCTGACCGTCGCCGTGTTGGAAAGCGTGCCAGTTGCCGAAGCGGAAATGGCCGCCGATACGGTGTAAGTCACTGAACCGCCTGATGGCAGATTCACCGTGTCGTTGATGTTGCCCGACCCGGCAGCTGTGCAAGTCCCGCCGCCAGCTCCAACGCATGTCCAGGTTGCTGTGAGAATCGCCGGGAAAGTATCAGCGACGGTTGCGCCTGTGACATTGCTCGGTCCAGCGTTGGAAGCCGTAATCGTGTAAGTCACCGAACCGCCCGGCGTCGCTGTTGTTACTCCGTCAGTTTTGGTAATTCCCAGATTCGCTTGCGGAGTCAGCGTGTCGGTATCGGTTGCACTGTTGTTGCCCGGCGTTGGGTCAGACACGCTACTGCTGACCGTTGCCGTATTGGAAAGCGTGCCGGTTGCCGAAGCGGAAATGGTCGCCGATACAGTGTAAGTCACTGAACCGCCCGAAGGCAGATTCACCGTGTCGTTGATGTTGCCCGACCCGGCAGCTGTGCAAGTTCCTCCGCCAGCCCCAACGCAAGTCCAGGTTGCTGTGAGAATCGCTGGGAATGTATCGACGACGGTTGCGCCTGTGACATTGCTCGGTCCTGCGTTGGAAGCCGTGATTGTGTAAGTGACTGAACCGCCCGGCACCGCTGTTGTCACACCGTCCGTCTTGGTAATTGCCAGATCAGCAACAGGGAACAGACCGACCAGCACCGGGTCGTGGTCAGAAGCGCGATAAGGTGTGCCCGCCTGGAAGACAACGCGTGGGGGCGCCAAAGCCGAACCATCGGGTTTTTCTTCAAAGGTGGATTCGCCAGGAGAATCCCTGATCTCGTCGTTGTAATCGAAAAGGTCTACTTCATCGGCGTTGATATGCCACGCGTCGGCGCCGGTGATTTGCGGCAGCAGCGACGCGCTGGCGAAACCGTAGTCGAGGTGGCCCAACTGGCCGTCGAAGAGATAGGAGTAGGCGTTCGCCCCTTGGAAGAATGCCTCAAGATCCGTGTAGCCGCCGGCAATGATTGTGGTGATCGGGTCTTCTTTGGCGTAAGCATTGAAGTCGCCCAAAAGGACGACGTCGGGGTCGCCCGCCGCCGGCACCACTGTGCTGCTGATCCAGGTCAGCAGGCGGGCAGCCTGGGCAGTTCGCGTGGCGTTTGAGGCCCCCGCACCGTCTCCGATGTCGGTGTCTCCGGGCAAGCCGGCGCTGGAACCCTTCGACTTGAGGTGGTTGACGATCACAGTGAATCGTTGACCGAAGGCCGGGTTCGTCGCATCAACGACATCATAAGTCTGCGCGGTCGGCGGTCGGCTATGAATGGGATCAAGGTCGGAAAGCGGCGAGCCAACCGGCGAGACTACGCCAGTGCGATAGATTTGCTGCACTCGAATGGCGTCGGTGCCAAGAGTACCTCCTGTATTGACGAAGGCGTATGGATGCGTTCCGCCGCAGCGCGCGTTAACGGCTCCTAGCAAGTCATTGATCGAGGCGCTCGGCGTGGTGTTTTCCAACTCTGCAAAGCCGTAAACATCTGCGTTGAGTGTGCAGATAACGACTGAGGCTCGTTCGCGCTGGCGGTTAAGTTCGGCCACGCTGTCCGCGCCACGACAATCCAGCGTGCCACCTGGACCGCATGGGCCAGTGCTGTTGCTGGCAGTCGTGTCAATGGTGGTGAAGTAGTTGAGCAGGTTCATGCCTGAGACTTTGATCGCCCCGCCGACACTGGGTGGTGTTGCTGGCCGTGGATTGGCAACAGTGAAGGTTGCGGGATTGGCAGCGGTGGGGCGAATGCGCCAGACGTCAGTGCCAGTCTGACCAGCGAAAGACCAGTGCAGAACACCGGTCAATCCATTGACCAAATCTCCACCGCGAAAGAAGTCTGTGCCTTGAGTGCCAACTGAGAATCCACCATTGGCGCGCGGGTAATAAACATACTGAAGTCCGTCGGCAGGCCCAGCGGGAGTCGAGGTCGTTAGATACCATTGCTGAACATTGTTATCGTCGTCGAGGATGACTCGCCGACGGGTCAGGTTGTCAGCCTGAGCGGCGTTACCAGCCACGCTCGGAGTGTTTACTTCTGTGAATTGCCGTGGGCGACCTCCTTCGTAAAGAATGATTTGACCGTAGCGCGCAAGCTCGAAGTACTCAGACACTGACAGCGTGTCCACAAAGGTGACTTTCATTCCTTCACGCGCTTCATAAAAATCATCCACGACGCCGACGATGGGCAGGTCAATTGTTGAAGGAGTTACCTGTGCCAGGTTATTTGCGGGGTTGGTAACGACGACTGACCCCGCCGTGCTGGCCGTGATTTCGGTCATGTTATTGAATTCCGAAACCACTCCTGTTGCCTTCACGCGTTGCCCTTCGGCAACCGCCGTCGGGCAGGTGTTGCAAAAGATAAAGATTCCTTCGGAGGTGTTTGGATTGGCGTCAGCGTCAGCGTCTTCTTCTTGCAGAAAGAATCCTGAAAGTTTGTTGGTGCCCTGGAAATTGGCGACGACGATTCCTTCGACTGTTACCGTAGCTCCGGGGATCGGTGTGGCTGCGCCGTTGCCTTGCACGTCGTGAATGAAGGTGAGGTCGTCATTGACGATAGTGCCTTGGCCCTGAGTGTCAACGCCGATGGCGTTCGTGATGTTGGTGACGTTGACAAAGAAGGTTTCGTCTAATTCAGGTGTCGTGTCGCCATTGACCAGAACGTCAAAGGTGTAGGTCGAACTGCCTGCCGGAATTGTTTGGCTGGTCAGCGTTTTCTGCGTGTAATCGCCGGGCTGCGTCGCCGTGCCGTTCGCTGTTGCGATGTCGAAAGTCATGCCACCGGCTGGCGCTGGAGCCGAAAGACTGACTGTGAAAGTAAAAGTCGTTGTGCCTGCATTGCCTTCGTTCAAGGAAACGTCGTTGATTGTCAGGTTCGGCGCGGCATCGTCATTGACGATTGTTCCTTGGCCTTGCCCGTCGGTGACGGTTGCTCCGGTGACATTGGTGACATTGACGAAAAACGTCTCGTTCGTTTCCGGTGTAGTGTCGCCATTGACCAGAACGGTAAATGAATAGGTCGAACTGCCTGCGGGTATCGTCTGGTTGGTCAGCGATTTTTGCGTGTAATCGCTGGGCTGCGTCGCTGTGTTATCGGCTGTTGCAATATCAAAGGTTACTCCGCCCGCGCCTGCCGGAGCCGAAAGGCTGACTGTGTAGGTAAAAGACGTCGTACCCGCATTGCCTTCGTTTAGGGAAACATCGTTGATGGTCAAATTGGGTTGTACGACCGCGCCGAATGGAGTGATGGAAAAATCATCAACGGCCAGCCCATCGTCCGCCCCAGTCGCATCGGTGTCATTCCAGCGAATCCAAAAAGTTGCTCCGTTGGGGATGCTCAAACCGGTGATGGTTGATGATAGGGCTGTGCGATCCGCTGCTGCGTTCCCATTTTTGGCTCCAGTTGTAGCAGTGTCTGGCGTGACGAAATTCAGTGCCGCAACGTTTGTCCATGTTCCGGTTACTAAGTCCGTCGCGTTGGTACTATATTCAAAGTTGAGTTGGTCTGTTCGTCCTGCGGTACCCAGACGCCATTCCTCGCCAGTGAAAGCAACATCAAGGCTTGCGATTGTTTGGCCCGTGTTATTTGTGAAGCAGGCTCCGAAAAGGGGAATCAAGGTGCCGCTCCGTAGCTGGCCCAAAGCGCGTTCTGTCGAAGCCGCAGCTCCATAGCTGTACATGTCGCCAGTAGTGCTGGCTCCGGTATCAACGGCATATTGCTCATTATCTCTCGCACCTCCACCCGACTCCGTCAGAAACCATCCGGTAATTGTCAGGTTGTTTGTAGTGCTCCCAGCGGTGTTGGAAAGCGTGTCGAAGTTTTGCGTGATGGCTGAACCCATGGTTGTAAAACTGACGCACTGAAAAGCCGCAGCTCGTATGGCGATTAGTTTAACTCCACCTAGAACAAGCAGGACAATAACAGCCAAGGCAACCAGTTTTGCCCTAACTGATTGAGGTGAGTGTGACAGAGCCAAACGAGTCTGCTTTTTTAAGTGTGTGAAAAATATGGATGTCCGGCGCATCGGCTTTCCCCCGTGTGTGGTTTGTGTGAGACGTAAACGCTTCCACATCGCCCCACCTAATTTCCAGCAAGGCTGCGCGGCAGCAAGAAAAACGAAGATTGATAATTTTGCAATCGGATGCGAGCTTTCGATTTTGACCTGTCAGTTGTGAAGAAAATTCTGTGAGGAAAACTCGCAGGCGCAGTTTACGTTCAATCCCATAGTTGCGTCCAGCGTTGGAGTGTTATTTTCTTCGCAAATTTGGCCTCAGAGATTCAAAAATTGATCAAGGCTTGAGCTTGTTCGAGGCTGCACGTACAATGCCTGCCTTCACGAACAACACCAAAAATCTTTATCGGAGGAACTTTCAAAATGGGTAGAGGCGATCAACGTTCAAAGCGCGGCAAAATCAGCAGAGGTACTTCTGGCAAAACTCGCAAAAATCCCAAGCAGTTGGGCAAAGCGAGAAAGGCCAAGAAGATCGCCGCTAAAGCAAGTGCGTAAGACTCACCAAGCTGCGAATACAATTTTTGCGCTCCCAACGATTTTCGTCGGGGAGCGCAAACTTATTTTGGGCATAAAAAATCCCGCTGCCGATTGACAGCAGCGGGGTTCACGGTAAGGAGAGAGAAAATTTTATTGCCCTTTCAGGCTGACGAATTCTTGAAAGTCGGTTATTGGTTACGGCCTTTTTCTCTCTTCGTTTTTCTTATCGTCTTTTCGATCATTGCGCTCAGGCTCACGACGTTCGTCTTTGGGTTTATCGGGCTTTGGCTGTTCTTTCACTCTCTCTTTGGGTTTTTGTTCCTGTCCCAACCATTGAACATTCGCGGTGGCGTTGAGCGCCAAAGCCATCATTACCGAAATTGCCAATAGAAAATTTTTGACGGTCTTCATAACTATTCCCCCTTCAGTCCAAGCTATTTATCCAGTTACTGCTTGTTGAACGCGGATAAGGGCCAAATAAGGGAATGATCCTTCCTCCTTCGATTGTCACCACTTGCTTGGACAGTGGCGATCTTAGCAGATAAGTCAATGTGTCAGAAATTGCTTTTCGGTGGCCTCGAATGAAGGCCTTAACCGATTGCAATTGCGACGCTTCGGCTTCAGTTTTAGCAACACTTATGCCAGCAAACGTTGCAATTGGGTTTGAGTTGGGGAACCGCTTTGAATAGTAGGATTAGCCGGATTGTCAGGCTGCTCGGACTTCGTTTTCCATCTTAGCCAAACTTACATAACAGACGATTTGGGATGGCCCATGAAGTTAATCGTTGGTTATTGCCGCAACCTGAAACGGCCATCGGGACGTAAACCGTGACCAAAGCAGGAAACTAATCACGCCAACCGCTAAAGCTGCCAAGCTATAAAAAATAATCCAGTTGTCGAGCGTCAAATAAATGAAAACCCAACCGATCAAGGCAACCAAGCTCGGCACAGGGTAAAGCCAGATGCGGTATGGGCGATGAAGTTCCGGAGCGTTCTTTCTGAGCAGGCTGACGGCGACAATTTGCCCGATGAATTGAACCAGAATTCTGAGGGCAATTAGCGCGTCAATGACTGTTCCCAGCGAAAAGAAACTGCAGACAATCGAAATGGCGCCAATGACCAGCAGCGAAACATACGGGAAGTTGTGCCGCGGGTGAAGTTTACCGAAGATGTTGAAAAAGTAGCCGTCGCGCGCCGCCGCAAATGGAATGCGCGAATATCCCAACAGCAACGCGAAGCAGGAACCAAACGCCGTCCATAAAATCATCAGAGTCACAAAGATGGCAATCGGTCGTCCGTAAATTCGCTCCATCATAATGGACACGACGAAATCCGAAAGCGGCTTTGTCGTTTCCGCTGGAACGAATTCACGCCACGAAATCACTCCAATGATCGAAAGGTTGATCAGAACGTAAATCAGCGCCACGGCAACGACGCTGATGATGATCGAACGAGGAATCGTGCGCCCCGGATTTTTCACTTCATCGCCGATGTAGCAGATGTCGTAATAGCCCAGATAATCATAAACGCCGATCCGCGAAGCGGCTCCGAGTCCAAGCAGAAAACCAAACGAAAATTTGAACGCGCCTGGCGGAAAATCAAACGCAATTTGGGGGTTGAAGTGCATCACCCCAGTGACGATGACCAAGCCAGTTGTCAGCAAGGTGCCAATCCACAAACTGACGGTGATTTTGCCGATGTGAGTGATTTGCCGGTAAAGCAGAGCGATGTTGATCACTCCGATGACGATGACAACCAGATTTTTCGAAGCGTCAGGCCAGATGTAATTCAGATATTGCGCGAAGCCGATATATCCCGAAGCAATCTCGAACGGCCCACTGACAATAAACTGCCAGATAAACAGAAACGCCATCAATCGGCCAAAGGTTTTGCTGCCAAAACCTTCACGAAGATACAGGTAACTACCGCCCGAACCCGGCATTGCAGCGCCAAGCTCGCTCCACACCATTCCATCCGGAATGACGATCAGCACCGCGATCAACCAGCCAAGCATTGCTTGCGGCCCGCCGAGCGCAGACATCAACAGTGGAATCGTCAAAAATGGCCCGATGCCAATCATGTTCGACATATTCAGCGCGGTTGCTTGCAGCGTTCCGAAATGGCGAAGCAAGTGAGGTTGGTTGTCGGTGGTCGGTGCTTGGTGGTCGGTAGTTGGTTGGTTCATTGTCAGTCCAAAAGTTCCAGGAAGTTAGTCAGAATTCGTTCAGTGATTCCCCAGATCAACCCTTGTTCCGTTGGATAGGCTGGCCATTTTTGCGTTGTTCCGCCGAATTGCCAGCGGTGTTCACCCGAACGGCCTTCGCGTTTCAGCCGTCCGACAGAAACCCAAAATGCGCTGACGACTTCGTCACTGAATTGAAATTCGTGCTTCGGCGGAGCGATGGCGACCAGCGGCGTGATTTCAATTTGCGGCAATCTTGGAATTCGCGGAGCGATCAACGGCAATTGGCCGATGAACATGCCTCCGTTATGCAAGTCAACGCCGATTTCTTCGTGGGTTTCGCGCGCCGCAGTTGCCAACAAATTCTCGTCTTGCGGTTCGGCGCGGCCACCCGGCAGAGCCAGATGTCCTGACCACGGATCGCCTTCTCGTTCAGCACGTTTGATGATCAGCAATTCGGCTTCGCTTTGGGCTTCGCGCAACAGCAGCGTGACGGCAGCTTGTCGAATGCGTGCAGTTTCAATCGTTAGATTGTGCGGCGGCGCGAGCTGTTCGTCGAGGCGGCGGCGGATTAACTCAAAATCGCTCATCGTCGTTCTGTGATTGTTGTTGTCTTGGTAATGCTTGATGTGAAAACCGCGTCAGCATAGAGAGCGTGCCGAACCAAGTCAAACCTCGAATTGGCAGAAAAACCAATCAACCGCCACTCAAAAGGAATACTTGACACCGTATTGCGGCTGAGTTTTGAATGATTGCCATTGATTTCAAGAAGAGGGTTCTGCCGGGTACGCATGCGTTTCGCCTGTCATTTTGTTCGTGCTTGTTATCGCAAGCCGTTGAAAAGCTTGCATTCTCGAAGAGCAGAAATTCCTCTTTCTTAACCACTAATCCAATGAAGATAAGGAGAAGGATCGTCTTGAGCTTGCACATATCTAAAGTTCGCTTGCGAGTCATAGCGCGTCTGGCTTTATGTCTCGGTTTGCTGGTTACGGCAACCGTTGTATTGAAAACGAGTCAGGCGTCCGGTTCAGGAATCGGCACATCGTCTACCACAGCCGCGACGGAAATCTTGCTGGCAGATGATGGAACTGCTGAAACAGCCATTTCCGTTAATAACCTCATCATTGTGAACAGGCTGACGCCGACCGTTTATCCGGCGACGCTGCAAGCCATTCGCCTGACAATTCCACGAATTGCGGGAGTCCCAAGTCCCGTTGGATCGGTGATTAAGCTGATTGCTTTCGCTGGACCATCGGGCACCATTCGGCCAACGGCGGATCCGACGTTTGCAGTGAGCCAAACCGTCGTCGTTCCGGAATCCGCCACGACCGGGTTCATAGACTTTCCAATTACGAACGGCCCAACAATCACATCGGGAGATTTTTATGTGGGCTTTCAAGCGCCAACACCATTTGGCGGAGTGATTTTTGGCGTTGACCTGAACGGAACGCAACGGCAACGCGCGTTTGCTTCGACCAATAACGGCGTGACCTTCACAGGACCGTTGACGCTGCAAGGCACGACGACTCCCATCAATATTTTGATCCGTGCCGTAGTGGCGAACGATGTGCCAGCATCGGCGCGAATCAATGCCCCAACTTCGTTCGGGTTCAGCAGTTCCAATATCGGAGTCGCGCAACAACAAAACCTGCCGGTTTCTAACCTCGGCGGCGCGGCATTGACCATTACCAGCATCACGTCGAGCAATCCGCAATTCACGGTTGTTTCTCCGTCGTTACCGTTGACGATTGCTGCCGGAGCTCAATCCCAAATCGCTATCCGATTCACTCCCACAAGCGCGGGAATTCAGAGCGGAACGCTGACGATTGCCAGCAATGACTCCACCAAGCCTTCGGCTAGCGTTGCGCTGACTGGGCTGGGTGGGTCTGCTACTCCACCTTCGACAGTGTTTTTGACTTCAGGCGTAGCCGTTGCCGGTTCCATTGGAGCACCGGCGACAGGCACAGGAGTTTTGTTCGCCACGCAGTACGCGATGTTTGTTCCGCCGGGAGTCACGCAACTGAAGCTGGATTTGACTGGCTCGCAAGACGTTGACCTGTTTGCTCGGCTCAATCAGCGAGTGGTTACGCTTTCCGGCACCAGCGTGCAAGCGGATCACAGCTCGACCAACAGTTCGACTCTGCCGGAAACGATCATTATCACGCCGAACGGAGCGCCAGCGCTGCAATCCGGGCTGTATTACATTGCGGTGAGTAATTTTGGTCCGAACGCGGCAACGTTCACATTGACGGCGACAATGACGGGCGGATCGGTGCCGGGAACGGTTGCCGCAGTTTCGTCGGCCAGTTATCTGGGAACAGAAACCTCGGCGGAACAAATTGTCGCTCTGTTTGGCGCAAATCTGGCAACCGGGACGCAAGTGGCTGACACGGTGCCTTTGCCAACGACGTTGTTGGGAACTACCGTCAAGGTCAGAGACAGCGCAGGGACCGAACGGTCTGCTCCACTATTCTTTGTTTCAGCGGGGCAAATCAATGCGATGATTCCAACAGGAACGGCGAATGGTTCCGCGCAAATTGTCATCACCAGCGGCGATGGAAAAGTTTCAACAGGCACGATCCAGGTTGCCACCGTTGCGCCGGGGCTGTTTACCGCAAATTCCAGTGGACAGGGAGTCGCTGCCGCTACGGCGTTGCGCGTGAAAGCCGACGGCTCTCAAAGCTATGAATCGGTTTCAGCTTATGACACAGCCCAAAGCCGCTTTGTCTCGGTTCCGATTGATCTTGGGCCGGAGTCCGACCAAGTCTTTCTGGTGCTGAACGGCACGGGCATTCGCGGGCGCAGCTCTTTGTCGGCAGTCACTGCGACCATCGGCGGTACGTCTGCGCGAGTGGACTATGCCGGGTTGCAGGGGATTTATGTCGGAATGGATCAGATCAACATCCTGATTCCTCGAAGTGTGATGGGGCGCGGCGAGGTGGATGTGGTGTTGACCGTGGATGGAAAGCCCGCCAATACCATTAAGGCCAATATCAAATAAAAATCCGTAGCGCAGGTGTTCCAACTTGCGCTACGGCATTCAAATTCCACCCGGAGGACGTTATGAAAAAATCACGCCGCGACTTCATTTCCAGCGGTTTGGGATTGGCTGCTATTGCCGCCGCCCCCGAACTCATCATTCCTCAAACCGTCAGTGGCTATTCGCACGACGAAATAGACAATCGCGTCATGTCCGGAAAAGGTTTGGCAGGGCTGACCAAAGCGGATTTGGTCACTCCCTCGTTGTTACTGGATCTGGATTTGTTTGAAGCCAACATCGCCAAAATGGCGGCGCACGCCAAAGCCGCGAAGCTCAATCTGCGGCCTCACGGCAAAACCCACAAATGCCCCGAAGTCGCGCATCGCCAACTGAAAGCCGGAGCCATCGGCTTGTGCGTCGCCACCATTCGCGAAGCCGAAGCGATGGCAGCGGCTGGCGTCAAAGGCTTGCTGATTACTTCCGAACTTGTCGGCAAACCGAAGATCGAACGCTTGATCAAACTGGTTCGCCGAGCGCCAGACACCATGACGGTGGTGGATAACCTGGCTCACGCTCAGCAGCTCAACGACGCTGCTGTCGCCGCCAAACTCAAATTGAATGTGATGATGGACGTTGATCCCGCAGGTCGCCGAACCGGAATTCCCGCAGGCGAACAAGCCATCAAGCTGGCCGAACAACTGGCCAAACTGCCGGGATTGAAACTACGAGGCATCCACGGCTATTCAGGCGCGTCAGCTCACGTGACCGGATTCGGAGCCCGACGCAACCATTCCACCAAAGTCATGACGCCCGTGCTGGAAACCTTCGCACAACTGAAAAAGATCGGCTTGCCTGTCGAAATCATGTCCGGCGGCAGCACTGGAACTTACAACATAGACACCGAACTTCAGGGAATGACCGAGTTGCAAGTCGGTTCGTACGTGTTTATGGACAAAGAGTATCGAATGGTCGGCGGTAAAAGCGGCGCGGTGTACGAAGACTTCGGCTGCGCGCTGACAGTAATGGGAACAGTCATCAGCAAGGTTTACGACGATCACGCCACGCTCGATTGCGGCATCAAAGCCTTTGCCAAAGACCGCAAGTTCGACGCTGACGTGAAGGGAATTACTGGCGTCACTTTTTCCGCCGGAAGCGATGAACACGGCACGCTGGCCCTTCAAAATCCCAGCCGCGAAATCAAACTCGGCGACCGCATCGAATTCATCGTTCCGCACTGCGACCCGAACGTGAACCTGTACGACCGCATGTACTGCGTGCGCGGTGAAAACGTTGTGGACGTTTGGCGAACCGTCGGGCGCTATGGAGATTAAACAGGAACGATTTGGAGAGAAATGTAAGGCAGCTTTTCTAACCTGCCTTGATGT
>DAOMFR010000137.1:6979-18818 GCA_035429885.1 Blastocatellia bacterium | reverse complement strand
TACGATTTCGGGTTTCGCAGCTCGACACCCCCGCCGACCATCATTTGCCCGGCCAATATCATGACGATGTCAGCGACGAGCACGACCTCAATCACTTACCCCGATCCGATGATTACGGGAACGGGAACCACATTCACCTGCGTGCCGCCGTCGCCTTTCAATTTCCCAATTGGCACAACCACCGTCACTTGCACGGCAACCAATGCCGGAGGCTCTGCGACCTGCAGTTTCACAGTGACGGTCAAAGCCGCCAAGTGTGACACGATCTGTTTCCGCTCGCCGCAATACTTCCTACTCCACTTAAATCAATTGCCCAAAGGAGCAGTAGTAATCGCGGGAGTCAACTATGGTCAGGCTGTCAGCACCAGCAACACTCTGGCAATCCAATTTGCGCTGCAAGGCAACGCCACCGGAATTGGAACGTTGACACCATTGCAACATTTCAATCAGGAGTTCGTTGCCGCTCAGCTAAATCTGGTTTCGGCTGGAGGCTCTGGCTCGCCAACCGTTTACAACGCGCTATGGAGCTTGCTCAGTTGCTACAAAATCAACTTCACTCCTGTAACTCTGAGCAACAACTTCACGCTCACGCCCAATTCGACACTCAACGATCTGTTTGAACAGGCCATATCCGCTGTCCGCGAAAACCGGACTGCGGATATGGGCGCGCTCGCGACAATTTTTGATCTGCTCAATGGCAACAATCCAAGCGGGCATTGCCGCTGAAGCTTGTTTCCGAAAGCGGCCTTGAATCTAGTCACTGGATCAAGGTCGCTTCGAACAGACAAGCAAAACCGGCATCTGCCAGGTTCGTCGAATTTCGCGGCTTTCTTAAACGACGGCCAAAACATCAACCATATTCACCAGCATCTTTGAATACAAAAGGAGTCAAACCATGCTTATCCCTCAGAAAATGATATTCACGGCTGGAACGAAATTGAGCCAATCCAACAGCAATAAGCGCATTAAACGCTTTTCTCTTCTGCTGATTGTCATCGCGATTGTTGCAATCATCAGCGCCAAGCCAAGGGAAATTCTCTTCTCTTTGTTCCCTCATGCCGAAGCCGCAACTTCTGCAAGCGGTGTAATCTCGGGCAATGTCTTCCACGACTACAACGCCGACGGCGCGAAGGGCGTGCATGATCTGGGCGTACAAGATATTGAAGTGCGCGCATACAACGCCAGCGGCGCGAATGTCACGCCGGGCGGCGTAGTAACGACCAATGCCAGCGGCAATTACAGCCTTGCAACGACTGACGCAGGTACGGGGCCATACCGCGTGGAGTTCACGATTCCCGCCGCATTTGGCAATTTGAAGTCTGGCCCTTCCGGGATTGGATCGGGCACGACTGTGCAGTTTGTTTCCTCAACACCAGCCTCCAACGTCAACTTGGGGATCAATGAACCGGCTGACTGGTGTCAGGCGAACCCGCAGTTGGCTATACCTTGCTACCTAATAGGGGATGTTGCTTATTCCAGCGTTAGCGGATCACCAGCAGTAGTCGAGTTTGCCTACAATTCAGGTTTGATTGGGCGAACGTTTAGCCCGGAAACAACAGCGTCCATTACGGTAACGCCCGAAGTGACGCCATTATTAAGTAGCGCCGCGCCTAGCCCGTCGGGAACAGGAAACGCCACACCTCCGATGGTTGCAGGGCGGTCAAAGATAATCAACGCCACACTCGGACAGGTCGGTGCCGTCAGTGGAGTGGCTTACCATCGCCAGACAAACAACCTGCTTGTTGCAGCCTACATGAAACGGTTCGTCTCATTCCCCGCACCTGCTGGGTGGGATGGGACAGTGACCAATCGTCCAAATGATCGTGGAGTTGGAACAATCTACCTGATTGATCGAAAAACGGATCCAAATTTTGTTTCTGAGTTCTACTTTGCGCCGTCTGGAACCGATACCCATGCATACAGCAGCGGTCCTGAATTGGGTGCGGGCAAGATTTCCGGCGATGCCGCCGCTGGCAATGATGTCGGTTTCAAAGGGTGGGCAGACATAGAAATGACGCCAGAAGGTGACTTTCTTTATGCTGTAAACCTGTTCGATTCGTCTATTCATATGATTCCGGTCATCACTACTGGTAGTTCGATCACAGCAGGGAATGCATCCAAGATTTCGTTTCCCAGCAACCCATGCACTAACAATGACTGGCGTCCTGGCGGGCTTAAGGTCAGGGATGGAAAAGTTTACGCCACGGTAACCTGTACGGCTCAAAGCTCACAGCAAGTCGCCGACATGCGCCTGCTGGTCTACTCTTTTCCAGTTGGCCAAGCTAATCCATCCTTCACTCAAGTTGGAGAGACCAAACTCAATTACAATCGTCCCTTCCCATGGGATCCCTGGAACAATACCAATCCAGGTAACCAGCCTTGGGGCAGAGACATTGAATTTGACGAAGCCGGCAATATGTTTGTTGGATTGGCTAATAGATTAGCGGACGCGAACACAGATAGCAGCTTATCATTTAGTTTAGTTCCAGGAGACACCATTCACGGCACACCAGACGGAACAGGTGCATTTCAATTCATTGATCTAGACCCTGAATTTATTGATGACCTTACATCCAATGGTGCGCATCCGGAAAATGATCACGGCACATTGGCAGTTGTCCTTGGGACAGGCGAACTAATTGCACCAGCACTTATCGGCAATCTCATTGACGGTATTCGCCACTACAATTCGTCAATCGGGCAGAATGGGAATGAACCGTCACCTGGAAAACCCGTCTCATATTTTGGGCTCTTCCAAACACCTCGCAATAATCCCACCCCTCCGGGAATTCCATTCGCCAAAGCAAACGGTTTGGGCGACATCGAAGCCTTATGCGGGCTTGCTCCCATCGAGGTTGGTAACCGGGTCTGGAAAGATACCAATAACAACGGAATTCAAGATGCCGGAGAAGTTCCGATCTCAGGAGTCACTGTTCGACTGTACAATTCAGTCAATAGTTTGTTGGCCACCGCCGTGACCGACGCCAATGGCAACTACTACTTTTCAAGCGCAGTTGGCACCAGCACGACAACCGCCATATACGGCATCTCGGCACTGAAACCGAATACCAATGGATTTTCCATCAAACTTGATAATCCGGCGGATTACACTGGCAGCGGCCCATTGACGGGTGTTACGCCGTCAATACCCACCGCCGGCAGCAACGGCTCAATAGATTCCGATGGCGTACTTATCGGTGGCTTTTCCAGTGTGACGTTCAACACTGGTGATCCCGGGACGAACAATCACAATTTCGATTTTGGCTTCAGCAGCGGAACCAAATGCGACACAATCTGTTTTCGCTCGCCGCAATACTGGTTGCTGCATATCAACCAATTGCCCAAAGGCACCATATTGATCGCCAGTGCCAATGGCAATCAACCAGTGAGCACGTCCAACGTCGCTGCCCTTGGCTTGGTGTTGAAAGGCAACGCGCTGGGCTTTGGAACTCTCTCGCCACTGCAACAATTCAATCAGGAATTTGTTGCGGCACAACTCAACTTCCTCGCGGCTGGGGGGAGCGGTTCTCCTGTCACGTACAATGCGATGTGGGCAAACTTGAGTTGCTACGGAATCACATTCAGCCCGGTCACTCTCAGTAATAATGTCACCCTCACCGTGAATTCAATGGTTAAGGAATTGTGGATGCAGGCGACGCTTGCGGCGCAGAGTAACAAACAAACGGATTTTGCCGCACTGGCAGCAATCTTTGACCTGCTCAATGGCAATTCGACGAGCAGGTATTGCAATTGATTTTTGTCCCGCTCCAACATTGGGCAATAACGCATCGGCCTGTTTCCCTGAGCATTCAGGGGAAACAGGCCTTTTTCAAAACAACTGGCCGCAAAGCTTGAGGAGTGCTTGAGCCTCGCTTACATCGCTATTTCTTATTCGCCTGCCAAGTTCCCTGCATTGGCCCGGAATTGAATTTGCCGCTGAGTTTCCCTTGCTTCAAATCTCCGGTCAGAGTGATTGGGCCGTGGTTGGTTTCCAGCGTCAGGCTCAGTTTATTCGCCGCCCAAATCCCTTTGCTGATTTTGCCGGAGCCGACGTGGTCGGATTCGTAACTGCCGGTCACTTTGTCGCCTTCCAGCTTGAGTTTCATGGTCAGCGTAAAAGTGCTATTGCCGGCGGCGACCAGCGAAGTAGTCCAGGTGCCGGAAATCAGGTCTGGCTTTGGCTTCGATTTAGCCTTTTGCCAGGCTTCGGCAGGCGAATCAGAAAAGCCAACCACAATCAGCACAGCCACAACGAAAATCAGTAAGGTGTTGAATCGCATATTCTTCTCCATGAAAAGTTGCCGTGTCAGTAGCCCAACGGTAAAACGCGGGCGACTGCCATTTAGGCAATTATTCGTAACCAATCGCTTCGCGAACCGATTGCCGGGAAGCGCGCCACGCGGGCCAAAAGCTGGCAACAACGCACAGGCATAACGAAACGATCAGCCAGATCAACAGCCCGCGCAGTTCAAATAAAAAGCTCAGCCTGGTTTTGAACATCAGGGTGAGGATCAAATCGCCAAGCGCTTTGCTGACCGGCCAGGCCGCCAAGCCTGCCAGCGCCCAACTGAGCACGCCAATCACACCGCCTTCGGCCACAACAATCAGCCACACGGTTCTCGGCGTAGCTCCAATGGCTCGCAAAACGCCCATTTCGCGGCGACGTTCCAGCACGTTCAAGCTCATCGTCGTCATCAATCCCAGGCCGCCGACTCCGGCCAGAATGCAAGACATGACAATCAGGAACACATAAATCATCACCATGTGTTGATCGAAGCCGAAGCGGCCTTCGCCTTTGCTGGTGCTGCCCAAGGCGCGAATGCCTTCCTGATCCAGGGTTTGATCCAGAGTGGCTTTGACGGCGTTCATCGAATCGCGGTCAGTCTTTTCCAGAACCAGCCGAAGACTGTTGGTCATTCCGACATGGCCGCCTGCTTCTTCGAAATATTGGCGCGGAACATACGCGACAGACGGCGAAAACGGTTCTTGGGCGATGCCGACAATGCGCCAGACTTTTTCCGCGGGTCCCATCCGCAAATTTACAGAGTCGCCAACTTTCAGCCGCGCCGAGCGGCTGGCCAGAACAGAATTCACCACAATCGTATCGGTTTCGCCGGGCAATAAATTGCGGCCTTCGACAATGTCCGGCTTCAGCATCGTCGTGTTGTCCGGTAAGCCGATGACGCTGAAACTATCCGCCGCCGGAGCGCCACCGCCATGCAGACCGCCGCCAGCACCGCCGTGCATTCCACCGCCATTGGCTGTTGAAGCGCTGCTGGATTCTGCAATCGAAGCCTGCGTAAAAATCCAACCTTCTGCGCGCGCGATTCCAGGCGTTTTGCCGATGGCGTGTTCGATCTTTTCAAATGGAACCATCGCTCCAAACACCACAGTTAGATCGAACTGCTTCGTGTCAAACAGCCGATCCAACGTATAGATCATCGAAGCACGCACGTTCAGCGCCGACATAAAAAACAATCCACTGACGGCCAGCGTCAGCAGCGTCAGCACCAAGCGCGCTCGTCGCCGGAAGCTGTTGCGAATGGCCAAAAGCAACGGACGAGCGATTCCGCTCATTCCCGCCAAGGCCCTGTCGAACCCATTCGTGCCAAACGCGTTCCGAGCAACACCGTAATCCGCCAGAGCTTCGCGCACTGAAACTCCGCTGCCGCGCCAGACTGGGTAAGCTGCCGCCAGCAACGGCACAACCAGACCAACTCCCGCGACAAGCAAGTACACCCACACCGGCACGCCAAAACTGGTTATGTCGAAGTTGAGAAAGACAGCCATATACCGGCAAAGAATTCGGCTGCCCAGCATTCCCACTGGCAAGGCAATGACAATGGCAGCGGCTCCCAGCAACAAGGCTTGCGCAAAATAAATCCGCGCGATTTGCCAACGAGTGCCGCCAACGGCTTTCATCACGCCGATCTGACGCACCTGCGCTGCCATCAACGCCGTCAGCAAATTAACAACCAGCACGCCGCTCAGAATCAGGGCGAACAATCCGAACCCCGCCATTGCCATCAACAGCAATCCCATAATGTCTGTGTGCGGATGTTTGCCGGGTTTGGGAACGTCCACTCGTCGAACGGTGTGGCCTTGAGCTTCAACCAGCGTTTTCACTTCGTCGGCGACATTGCGGATGTGGGGCTCGTCGAACTGGTTTTGAGCAACGACGATATTTACACGGTCGAGGTAAGGCTCTTCGCCAAGTTGCGCCAACGTATCCAGCGTGACGTAACCGTACACGATGTTTTCCATTCGCGCTTGCGCCTGACCAACATCGTGCGCTGTGCCGCTGACGCGTAAGACTTGCTCCTGACTTTGCGCGGTTTTGACCGTCACGCTGTCGCCAATGCGCGCCTTTGCGACCTGCAGCGCATCGCGTTCAATCAAAATTTCGCCCTTTGCCGGAGGCCACGCGCCTTGTTCCGGCACCAGCCGGCTGACGCGAATGTCTCCGTAATCTTTCACCACAAACAAAACCAGATTTCGCCATTCCACCGGCCCGGCTTTGATCCGGCCCGACACCGTGCGCCTAGCTTCCGCAGCACCGACGCCTGGATTTGCCGCAATGCTTGCCATGAGGACGTCGTCCGCCTTGTCCATGACCAGTGTGAACGAAGCTGGATTGGTCGCCAGATAACCTTGATCCAGTTCGCGGGTCAGAATCGCGTAACTGGACAACACCGTCGAAAAAGCCGAAATCCCAATGGCAATGGCCAGCACAACCAGAACGGTGCGAGTGCGTTCCTGCCAAAAATCACGAACCACTTTTTGCCAGCGTGTAGACATTACTGCTCCCTTCTCGCGGCATTGATTCTGCCGTCCACCAGTTCCACAGTTCGATCAATCAAGCCGGAAATGTCGCGTTCATGCGTAGCGATCACCACCGTCGTGCCACGTTCAGCCAGACTTCGAAACAAATCCAGCACCGACCGCGAAGTTTCAGAATCCAAATTGCCCGTCGGCTCATCGGCGATAACAATCGGCGGATCGTTTGCCAGCGCACGCGCAATCGCCGCGCGTTGTTGCTGGCCACCGGAAAGCGACGACGGCAATTTGTCTGCCTGATCGGCAATTCCCATTTGCTGAAGCAGCTCTAAGGCATAAGCTCGGCGCTCTCTGGCTGGCCGCGAATTGCAAAAATCCATCGGCAGCATGACGTTTTCCGCAATCGTCAGCGTCGGCAGCAACTGAAAGAACTGAAAGACCACGCCGACGGTTGTGCCTCGCCAACGCGCCAAGGCGTTTTCGGGAACTTGATGAATCGCCGAACCGGCGACAATGACTTCGCCACGATTGGGGCGATCAAGGCCGCCAATCAAATTCAACAACGTAGATTTGCCGCTGCCGGATTTGCCGACCAAGGCGACGAATTCCCCCGCGCCGATTTCCAGATCAACATCACGCAAAGCCGGAAAGCTGCCTGCCGGAGTGGAATAATTCTTTTCAACCTGGCGCAAGGCAATTAGCGACTGACTGGCAACGATCTGATTTTGATTTTGCATTCTCTTCCTCTCTCAAAATTTGGAGTTTCGCTTTCGTGTATTCGATACTTGCAACGCATCGCCTGACGCAAAGTATGGATGGAACCTAAAGCCGTCAATTCACGTTCAGAGATTCCGAACAAATAGGAGCCCTATGTCCGACAAAATACCTGAATCCAAACGAAAACCTGACCGCCGCATTCAGCGCACGCGAGACGTGCTTGGCGATGCGTTGATTACCCTGATGCATGAAAAGCCGTTCGACACCATCACCGTGCAAGACGTGTTGGACCTGGCCGAAGTCAGCCGCTCGACGTTTTACACGCACTTTCGCGACAAAGACGATTTGTTTCTGAGCGATGCAGATGACTTTTTTGAGCACATGAGTAATTTGCTGGCGATGCGAGCCGAAGCGTCCAACCGTGTGGCTCCGGTGCGGGAAATGTTCGCCCATGTGGCCGAAATTGGAGAATTTCACGAGGTGCTGGCTGCTTCCGGAAAGCTTCAGGATGCAATGGAATTAGCTCAAGGCCATTTTGCGCGAGGGATTGAGCAACGGCTGGCAAAACTTTCCCCTGCCCACTCCCAACCATCAGCCAGCCGAGCCGCGCTCGCCCACGCCTTTGCTGGAGCGATGCTTTCCATGATGTCCTGGTGGTTGGATCACGGAAAACCATCTTCTCCGATGGAGATGGATGAAGCGTTTCATCAAATGGTGTGGGCTGGTGTTAACGGAGTCCGATTGGAAATATCCCGGAAAACAACGCAATAAAAAACAATGGGCAGCAGATTTGGCGATCAACGGGAAATCCGTCAATGCCGTGTCTGCTGCCCTACGCTTAATAAGCGATCTCTAGGATTTTATTGTTATGGATTCAGCCTGCTGACCGCGCTCGCCGTTGTACCAGTCAGGCCTTTGCTGACCAGGATTGCAACCTCGACTCGGCGATTTTGCTCGCGTCCGTCACGCGTGGCGTTATCCGCTGCCGGATGTGTTTCGCCATACCCCAATGGGGTGATGATGCGACGCTGTGAAATTTCGTGATTTTCAACCAGATAGCTCATGACGGCTTCCGCGCGTTCACGGCTCAGGCGACGATTCAGAGATTCGTTACCGTCGGCTGAAGCGAACCCCGCGACTTGAATGACCTGCCCTTTATCACCTTTGGCTTGATCAGCGATTTCGTCGAGAGCAGCTTTGGCATCAGCCGAAAGCTTGGCGCTGCCGACTCTGAAACCGATGGTGATGGTTTTGGCAACTTCGTAATTATCCAAAGATGAAATGCGGTTATTCAGGTTTTCGTTGGTTTCTGTGATGCGTTCATTGGCACTGTTTGCCGCAGCCATTGCCTTGTCAGCAGCTTCCTGAGCAGCTCTGGCTCCGCCGTTGGCAGTGTTGGCCACAGCAGCCAGTTCTTCAATTTGCCCGGAAAGACGCTTGGCATTGTCTTCGGATTGACTTAACCGGCCTTCCGCGTTTGACACGCGCCCTTCAACCGGAGTCACAAGTGAAACGACAGAATTGGCTACGCGATATTCGGCTTCACTGAATCTGACTTGGTCGGCTAATAAGGCTCCTGCGTCGTTGCCGCGCCCTTCGATTTCGACGGCTAAGCCGCGCGAAAGGTCGGCGGCTTCATACTTTTTGGCTCCGCGAAAAGGATTGCTCTTGCGCTCTTTGATGCTGGTCGAACCGTTGATATTGACGTTATAAGTTATCCCTTTGTAATCCCGAATGAGAAGTCTATCGGCTTCACGCTGAAGGATGATGCCGCTGATTTTCTGTTTCTGCCCTGCGGGAACTACGGCGACAACAGTCGATTTGACTTGCGAATCATCGCTCATTTGCGTGGTCGAGGTAGCAGTTTGTTGTTGAGCGACAACTGGCAATGCCAGAATCAGAACAGCCAACAAAGCTAAAAGTGATTGAAACGATCTAGTGTTCTTCATAATTCTCTCCCTGATAAAAGATGGTCTTGTTACGTTTTCGAGTTTCGCACCGAACAAGTGCAAGCAATGTGCCTGTCAGTAATTCACCGGGAATAATTGGAGCGACGGGGGGCCTAAGCGAGGGCTTCCAATCCTGATCTGCTGTGGTAAAAAGGGTTACACGTTTCAGATTTTTATTTGCGAGTGGCCACAGGTTTGAAAATCATGAAATCGTTTGGCTGCAAACAGTACAACTTTGCGATGAGGTGTACCTATAAACCTGTCTTCGTGGAATACGGCGTGCTGCCGGTTGACAGGCATCAATTCATTTTTCTTGAAATCTCAGAGATGAAAGCTGCGTCTGTAATGGCAACCAGTTTATTCAATAGTCTGCGCTTGAATAATCCAGCCAAACTTATTGCAAGCAGCGACACGCGGCAAAGGTTGTGACATTCATAGAAGTAAAAAAACAAAACCGGAGGATTGGTCATGCAATCGAGTTTGCGACGTTTCTCATATCTAATTGCGACAGGATTGATGAGCTTACTGATGACGACGAATAACTTTGCTCAACAGCGCGCATTAACGGCGGAGGATTATGCGCGAGCCGAAAAGTTCATGGGCTACAACACCACGCCGCTAGTGTTGCGTGCGGGAGTTCGCCCGACATGGCTGCCCGATGGACGATTTTGGTATCGCGTGACGACGGAAACCGGCGCAGAGTTTGTGCTGGTTGATCCAGCGCGCGGAACTCGCAGCCCGGCATTCGATCACGCGAAAGTGGCTGTGGCTCTTTCAACGGCGGCGGGCGCGAAGTATGAAGCTTCCCAACTTCCCTTTCCTCAAATTGAATTTTCAGCGGACGGCCAATCCATTTCCTTTACTGTAGAACGGCGGAGGTTTCGCTGTGATGTGCAGGGCTATCAATGCGCGCTGATTCCCGATGGCGGCAACCGCAATAGCCAACAACGCGGCGGCAGGTTCGGCGCGGATTTAATGTCTGCGTCACCGGATGGCAAACGCACAGCATTCATTCGCGATTACAACTTGTGGGTTCGTGACGTAGCGACGGGCAAGGAAACTCAACTGACGACCGACGGAGTGAAGGATTTCGGCTACGCGACAAACAACGCGGGTTGGTCGAAAAGCGATTCGCCGGTGTTGGCCTGGTCGCCGGATTCCAAAAAGATCGCCACTTTCCAACACGACGGACGCGGTGTGGGTGAAATGTATCTGGTCAACACGCAAGTCGGCCATCCGAAGCTGGAAGCCTGGAAATATCCGCTGCCCGGCGACGCGAAGATTTTCATGATTGAACGCGTCGTAATTGATGTGGACGCTGCCAAAGTCGTACGGCTGAAAATGCCAGCCGATCCGCACCGTTCGACGCTGTGCGATCACATCGTTTGCGGAGGCGTGTGGGCCGACGTGCAATGGAGCGACGACAGCAATCAACTCGCCTTCGTTTCGACTTCGCGCGACCATCGCGAAGAAAAGCTCCGCATTGCCAATCCCATCACCGGCGAAGTCCGCGACGTGCTGGAAGAAAAAGTCGCCACGTTTTTTGAATCCGGCAATGGCAAAGTCAACTGGCGATACCTGGCCGCTTCGAACGAAATCCTGTGGTTTTCCGAGCGCGACAATTGGGGCCAGCTTTATTTGTACGACGCCACCACCGGCAAGCTGAAAAATCAGATCACCACTGGCGAAGGCAACGTCACGCAAGTGCTCCGCGTGGATGAGAAAAACCGGCTGCTGTATTTCCTCGGCGTAGGCAAAGAGAAAGGCCGCGATCCATATTTCCGCCATTTCTATCGCGTCGGTTTCGACGGCAAAGGGTTGAAGCTGTTAACGCCCGAAGACGCCGACCACGACATTTCCCTCGCGCCTTCGGGCAGCTTTTTCACCGACAGTTATTCCAAACCCGACGTGCCTCCGATTGCGGTGTTGCGCGACGCGGACGGCAAACAGATTCTGACGCTGGAAAAAGCAGACATCTCTCGATTGCTGGCAACAGGCTGGAAAGCTCCGCAACCGATCACCGTCAAAGCGCGCGACGGCGTGACGGATTTATATGGATTGATGTTCGTTCCGTCCAAACTCGATCCCGGCAAGAAATATCCGATCATCAATAACATCTACCCTGGCCCGCAAACCGGCAGCGTGCGCGGACGCAGCTTTGCGGCGGATCGTGGCGACCAGCAGGCGCTGGCGGAACTCGGGTTCGTCGTCGTGCAAATTGATGGAATGGGAACTCCGTGGCGATCCAAGAAATTCCACGAAGGTTATTACGCCGATATGGGCGACAACACCTTGCCCGATCAAGTCATCGGCATGAAACAACTGGCGCAGAAATATCCGTGGATAGACATTGATCGCGCCGGAATGTACGGCCATTCCGGCGGAGGCAATGCCAC
>DAOMFR010000137.1:0-6879 GCA_035429885.1 Blastocatellia bacterium | reverse complement strand
GACCTGATCATGTTCCCCAACCGTGCCCACGGGTTCGGCAACGAACCGTACATGGTTCGCCGCCGCTGGGATTATTTCGTCAAACATTTGCTGGGTGCTGAACCACCGAAAGAGTTTGAATTGAAACCACCTGCGCAACCGGCATTTGGAAATTGAGGCCATGCCGTTTCGAAACTTGACGGCAGTGAGCGTTCAATGATTAAGTAATTCGCCAGACTTGAGTCACTCACTGCCAGTTTTATTTTCAAAATTTATCATTCACCATTTCTACTGGAGGATCATCCCCACAATGCGACCAGTGAATCGCGGTGCTTCCGGCACGTACCCCACAGATTTCAACCACTTGACTCTGTCCCAAAGAAGCCACCTTATTTCCCTCCAAAATTTGCTGTTTGGAAACGCGGAAACGCTGCTCCAGGAGTGCATCCGCATGGCCAATCAATTGGGAACGACTTATAGACTTGTCCCAAGAAACAAAATACCAAAATTGCTCCACAAACCCACACCAGTCGAAATAACTGAAGGAGATTGGGGGACTTATGATGAGCTGGTAAGCCAGGTAAACAATGCGCGTAACCACTTTAACAACAGGCCAACCCCAGCCAAGCCTGCCGACGAAGGTGAAAAAGACAGCATGATCCTGCTTTACCAAAGATTGCTGGGCATTGCTGAACGAAAAAAAAGTGCCATTATTCGTAACGGGATGGAGAGCCTCTCAGCGAGCTATGGACAAGCGCGAAGACAGTTGATTAACAATATCGGCCAGTACTGCTCCTACTGTGAAATCCCATTAGCGACCAATTTGGCCATCGAGCATATGTTGCCGAAAAGCGATTTCCCGCTGATGGCGCTTGTCTGGGACAATTTCTTGCTAGCCTGCCCACTATGTAACAGCTACAAAAACGATAAACCGACTCGCGCTACGGGGATCCACCTTTCACCTCACCTTGGCACTCATGACCCACAAATTGATCCTCAAACTCCTCCCTCGAACGCAGAAGAAGCCTGGATCAAGGAAGCCGCGCTCAATTCTTATCTCTGGCCAAACGACTCCATAAATTACGGGGCCTTTGAGAATTTCTTTATCTACAAAATGGTTAAGTTGCTTTATGACGAAGCTGGGAAGGAGGTGGCCAGCGAAGACATTCCTCTCAACCAACTCTTGCACTTGATGTCCCTGAATCAGGTCAAATTTGAGAATGACGCTGGAAACACCGTCCTTGCAAGCCTGGAAACCCCGCTCGATTTTTTAAATCCTACAGACTCTCTCACGTTGCTGGGCGAATTGCGCGCAGGGTCAATCCAGCCTCACCTGATCGCCTGGCTAAGTCATCACCGCTTAGTATTGACCAAGGCACCAAATGAGCGTGGGAAGCTGTTGCCGCGAACCATTGATCCTCACACTTTTGAATTGATTGAGCGCAGAAAGTACCTGATTGATGATTCCAGTAATAAAAACCAAGATATTCCGGTGACTCTCGCTGAGGTTGACGTAGACACTCAAGCCAACCCGAACTTAATTGAGACCTACAAGTTCACATCTGCCGAACGAAACGAATTTCGCGCGCGACTACGCTCGGGCAAATTGCCCGAAGTGGTCAGAGAGAATCTGGATGACGACGCATATAAAGTGGATCAATTGAAGGATACGATCACCGTTCAAGCAAACCGCACCGAATTTTATATCATTGTAGATAAGACCTACCGGCTCCGCTATGCATTCGGTTCTTTTACAGTTTCCGGCGTGCATAAAGTTCAGGTGGAACTTCACCTTGCCCCGGTCGCCAACCCGCTTAGCGCACGGGCCACGAAAGTCATTAATGAATTGAAGCTCAACAACGTAAATCCGGCTGATTACGCCAATAAAATCACGGATCGGCGAATGGTTAAGCGCACACGCACCTGGTTTATTGCCTTACAATCGTATCACCGCCTTGCGCAAACACTGACTTCCGAACCTCCCCTGCAACCTTATAACGAATTACTGGCAACGATTGCTGAAACTGCCAAAGCGACAGGGTATTGGTCGGTGTGGAAAGAGGTCTTCCAATCCATGAGCGCGAACCTACCGCCATTACGGCGTACCGCTGTCCTGCAATTTCTATCGAATGTGAATCATTTTCCGGGTACGCGGTAGCGCCTTGCCGCGTAAGCATCAACGAAGAGGAGCGAAATCTGCATGAGACCAGTCAACCGTGGCCCCATCCCCACCAGAGCAACAGCGCGAGGTGAGAGCCTGAAGCGCGTAATAGACTATTCCTATTATCGTCCTGATTTGATAGCCAATCTTGGGGAATACTGTTCGTATTGTGAGGTACCGCTTGGAGTCAATTTGGCCGTTGAGCACCTACTTTCAAAAACAAGCAGCCTGAACGCCGAAGACTGGGATAATTTATTGCTCGCTTGCACGAACTGTAATTCGCACAAGCGGAACAAGACGAAATCATCTAAAGACCTGGTAAAATATTTTTGGCCTTCGAAGCGTTATCCGGACGGATTTAATACTTATGACATGATGGTTTACCGTA
Source organism: Blastocatellia bacterium (assembly GCA_035429885.1). Classification (GTDB taxonomy): domain Bacteria; phylum Acidobacteriota; class Blastocatellia; order RBC074; family RBC074; genus RBC074. The sequence continues at coordinate 4,351 of DAOMFR010000137.1, read as the reverse complement.
AAGAAGCCAAGACGGTTGAACAACTCGCCAATGACGAGGTTTTCCTTTGGCCACCCACGAGCCGTTTGCAAAACCTTTATCCGAACCACTCTACCCAAACTTATGATCAGGTCTGGGTGTATCCGTCTCCGACCTATGCCACCAATCAAGCAAAAACGAAAAAGATCAAGGATACGATTCTCTTGATGGGCTTGAATGATTTCACACCAGACGATAACGATCCCAGGGCCAGCGACCGCCGCGTGGCGAACCGCACCATTGCCTGGGATCGCGCAACGCGCCTTGCCGGCTATTTGGAACCGTACTATCGCAATCCGGCTGGCAACCAAGGCGCGATTAACTTGCTGAAGGCGCAGATCAAAGAAACTGCCATCGCAACGGGCTTCTGGTCAGTCTGGATGACAGTGTTTAGTACCTACAACTTTCATAATCTTGTGAATGACGCTGAGCGCAAGCAACTGCTCAGAGACCTATTCTTGGGCGACGCATTCCCTGGCACCGAATACATCATTCGCTAACTGCAACCCGTCACATCCCCTGGAGGATTCGTAGCAATGGAGATCAAGAATCTCGCCGATCTGTTCATCGCTGACGCCAACTACATTCGAAACCATCCCAGAAGCGCGACAAGGGTTGACGACAGGTATCAGTTTTTTATGCCTGTCACGCTGTTTAGCCTGTTGACTGGTCAGGCTATCGCAACAATTTACGAAAATAGCCCCATCCCGCCGGAGGTGGTATTTGAGTTTCCGTCAATAACGCTGCGGCAAATGAATGATTGGAACCTGTTGCCGAAAAGCATGTACCCCGCCAACAGCCTGCCCGCGCTGGCATTCACGAATGTCAAACTTAGAGTTGATGCCGGATTGCGTCAGATCACGGTGACCGGCGACGGATCAACTGACCGGCTCGATTTGGGCATCGCCAGTTTGCCAATTTCCGGGGGCACAATTCATTTGCAATTGTACGTCCCTGAAACTGGAACACCGGAAAATCTGGCGGCATTTCTTGAAGGCTCGTTGCAACTTGGGCAAGGCGTATCGGTCAAGCTGACATTGCCACGCGGCTTTATGGATTGGTATCTGAGTTTGCAACCCGGCGCAGTGGCCAAACTGAACGGAGGCTTGGCGGATTTGGCGGCGCTGACCGGGATGCAGATCGGCACGCTATTGCCGGAGGATTTGGCTTCTGTTTCCGGCGATTCCGGCTTTACCCTTTCTGAACTGACGGTTCGTTTCGGCTCCCAAATCAATGCGATCAGCCTATCTATTAAGACGCCTGGCTGGAACATCATCCGCGCTGAGGGCAATGAACCGCCGCGTTTGGCCGTCCAGCAGGTAACCATTCGCCTGAATTTTGAGTTTTACGGCAGATCAACAGTGTCGGGTGGCATTGTCGCACAGTTCAATGTGTTCGGCGTGGATGTGGATGTTGTCTTGCCAATTCCGTTCGACAGCAGTAACTGGCACCTGGAATCCCACCCCAACGTTTTGATTCCGGGACTTGGCGACATTGTGGCTGAGATGGGACGCATCGTCGGCGCAGGCGATTTAAGCCTCTCAATGCCTCCAGGACTCAGTGATTTTGGCAGCCTAATTGTGCAGTATCTGAAGATCAGCTTTGACCCAACGACTCGCGCAATTTCCGACGTATCGTTCAGGCTAAGTTCAGCCAATGCCTGGACGCTGCCTTACGTCAACACCGTTTCCCTTGAAGAAATTTACGTCAACCTTTCCATTGCCAATCCATTGGTGGCAGACAAGCGTCAGGTAACGGGTGTGGTCACAGGCAAGATTTCGCTCGGTAGGTTCTATGTCCCGGTTGAAGTGGAGCGGCTGACGGCGGGCAGCGGGTGGGCGCTGAAGATTGTTTATGACGACATCTCGGTTGGACTGCCGGACTTGTTGCCGCTAATCGGCATCAAGTCGGACGATTTCAAACAGGCGCTGCCAGAAAGCCTGAGCATTGTGAATGACATTGCAGTGTCAGGGCTTTCGCTCATTTACGATTTCAACGCGGGCAAGGTGTCGCATTCGTCTTTCCAATTGGAATTGAGTGAAGTTTGGCGGGTAATTCCAGACTATTTGGAAATCAATAGCCTGAACGTTTTCGTCGAAATTGATCATCCTTCGGATTCCACGGAGCCATATGTTTTGGCCGCAATGGATACTGAAATTGAGATTGGCGACGTGGGCTTTGATTTGACTGCCAGCAACTACAACCCAACAACTGACTGGGCGCTGGTGTTGAAAATGCGCGAAGGAGACACAATCAACTTCAAGGACTTGATTGGCGCATTGATGACTCCGCTGCTGCCCGCAGGTTATAAGTTGCCGCCTGAATTTCCCACTGTGGTATGCAAAGAAGTGGCTCTTGCCGTGGTTCCAGCCACAAAAGCGTTTCAAGCTCGTCTGACTTCCGATGTCACCTGGAGTTTGCCCTTCGCAAAAACCAGCTTCTATTTCGACAATCTCCGCTTCGATTTGTCCATTGGCGAATCTCCGGTGCCACCCGCAACAGGAACTCGCCCTTATACCTTTGCAGCCAGTGGCGGATTCGTCATTTCAACTGGCTTCGAAGACAACGCCCTCGATTTTGGTAAAGCAACCATTACGACAACCAATACCGGTGCAGACACAGTTTTGACTATCCGGGGCATTAAGGCAGTCAATCTGCCCGGGGTCGCTCAAGAGTTGACAACCGGAAGGCACACTGACGGCGAAACCTGGAATTCGATGATTCCTGCGGTGCCAGTTGAGTTTGCGACTGAACTCGGCACGTTGACACTAGACTTGTTGGTGAACCTGACGCAGAACGTATTTGCCATGCATGGCAGTTCGCCGAAATACGGTTCCATTGCCTTTCTCACCAAAAAAATCAATGACAAGGATTGGGGCTATTGCGTTGCAGCTAAATTGGCCAACGGATTTACGTTTGCGTCATTGTTGCCGGAATTGAGCGTGATTGATGGCGTGATGACCTTCAAAAATGGCAGCGCAGGCATTGCCTATTCCTCATTTGATGCCAAAGAAGTAAAAGCCGCCGTCGAATCTGTCCCGCAATTTTCCGAAGCGCTGACGGTGGGAGGTTCCGAGCCTATCGCACAGGGCGTCAATTTTTATGCGGCGATTAACTTTGCCACTGCAACAAACGGCGTTTTATTCGGCAATGTAGTCACGTTGCTCAGCGGGTTGGAAAACAAACCCGACTTGGTTGTGTATGGTCATATTGCCAAGAGAGCCGATGATAAAACCAACAACTCGCTCAAAGCGCGGTTTACAGCAAAGCTAGGCGATTTCAGGGTTCTGAATGCGTTGGACTTTCACGGCGTTACGTTCCAGTACGCCAAAGATTCCCACACAGAAATCACCTTGACGGGCGATCTGAAATTGACGCTCGACAAAGGCAAATCTAACGAACAGGTGTACCCGTTTCATGGCGATTTGAAGGTTACGAACACCCGTGCCGACTTTGCCTTGAGAACGCCAAACGGACAAAGCATCGTCAATCCGCTAGGCATGACAGGCGTCACAATCCGTGATCTGCATCTGATCTTTTCTCATGTTTACTCAACCAAAACGACGCCTGTCGGAACGACGGTACAATTGGGAGGCAAGGCAAATTTCGGAACGGCAACCCAATTTGACGCCAATCTATATGTAGCCAACGGAACCCCTTTGCTGGTTGAAGTCAGCCTGACACAACAACCTCCGCTCGGCATCATTGCGTTGCTCGCGTCTTCTGTGGCTGGAGTTACTTACCCCGCCGATTATTTCGACATCAAGTTCATGTCGGGCAGCGCTTACTATTACAAAAAAGCCGACGACACCCAGAAACAGTTTGCCAGCGTCAAAACTGAGAACAACCAAGCAATCGAACGACACGATGGTTTCAACCTGCAAACTACGCTGAAGATGTTTGACCGCACGGTGGCGCTGCAGGTTAATGTGCAGCCCCGCGGCGTGACGGCGAGCGGAAAGATGCTGGAACCGTTCGACCTGGATTTCATCGAGTTCACCGACGCCGATTTCACCGGCAGCCCTTCGCTCTTCCTGCGCGTACTGCAAAACGAAAAAGCATTTGGCTTGAAAGCCGGGGTCAAATTATTCAAGGAGCGTTTTGCCACAGGCGAACTTTCCATCGGTAAATACTCCAATGCGGGAAATGAAGAAGCCCATATCAAAGGTCATATAGCTTACGCCGGTAACATTGAATTGTTTGCAGGCTCGGCGCTCAGTTTCACCTACAGTAAATCTGCTGGGTTCAAGATCACGGACTGGCCACTCAAATTCGACTACCCGCTGGAATATGCCAAGTTGATGAACGGCTTCAAAAAAGGAGGCTGTTCAGC
>DAOMFR010000136.1:17275-19228 GCA_035429885.1 Blastocatellia bacterium | reverse complement strand
ACCTCACGCTCGATTCGCTTGGCGTTCTCGATCTCAGCGACGCGCAGGTCATACGCGGCCTGCAGGTTCAGCCAGGAGCGCGCATCGCCACCAAAGTAGCGAGCCAATCGCATCGCCGTATCCGCTGTAACGCCACGCTGTTCGCGGACAATGTCGTTGATGCGCTGTGCGGAAACACACAATGCCCTTGCCAGGGCACTTGCGCTCAGGCCGAGCGGGATCAGGTAATCCTCTCGAAGGACTTCGCCGGGATGGACTGGGCGCATACCGTTCTTAAACATGGCAGTTCTCCTTCAGTGATAATCCACAATCTCTACATCTTCAGGACCATCAGTCGTCCAGCGGAAGCAGATGCGAAACTGATCGTTGATGCGAATACTGTATTGCCCTTTGCGATCACCTTTCAACGCTTCCAGCCGATTGCCGGGCGGAGCCATCAAAAACTCCAAAGTCTGTGCTGCATCAAGCTGCGCCAGCTTCCGAGCAGCAATATGCAAAATGCCAGAAAATCTCTTGGACTTTCCAGTCTCAAACAACGTCTTCGTGTCGGCACAACGGAAGCTTTTGATCACGAGAGGGAAAATATAACGAATGATGCTGAGCGGCAACTGAAGCTCAAGCCATTTGCGATTTCTCTTCCACCGTCACACGCTGATTAACCATAAACCAGTAAGCCGCGATGCCAAGCGTTAACAATACGCCCGTCACAGTCAGAGCCAGCGCAAACGATCCAGTCGTTTTGGCGATAAAACCGGACAGCGCGGGCGCGACAATACCTCCCAGATTGCCGAAGAAATTTTGCAGGCCTCCGACCGTGCCAACCAGTTGCCGGTCGCAAACAGATTGCGTCAATGTCCAACTGGCAATGCCGCTGATGCTCAAACTGCACACGGCAATGGATAACAAATACACAGCCGTCATCTTGTCAGAAACCATTCCTGCCGGAACGATGACGCCTGCGCCCGCCATGCCGATCATCATAAACACTTTGCGCATCAACGGTTCGTTCTTTCCGCGTCGCACCAGCCAATCGGCCAGCGTTCCGGTCGTAATCGCCACAAAGAATCCGGCCAGATATGGCACGGAACTGAAGAAAGCCATTTCCTTGGTGGTGAAACCGCGTTCCAGCTTCAGATAACCCGGCAACCACGTGTACAGCAAAATCCAACAATAGTTGTAACAGGCATATCCCAAACACATGCCCAATACGCTTCGATGTTTCAAAAGCGCGAAGCTGGCGAAAAACGATGGACGAGTGGAATTGTCGCTGATGACTTTGGCGGTTTCGTGTCGCCGCATAAACAGCAACCACGGCAACAGCCAGATTAGCGGCAAGAGCCCTGACAAGCCAAAAAAGAGTTGCCAACCGATGGCTGCAATTACCAACGCTCCGATGCCGTTGACAAAAGATTGTCCCAAGCGGCTGCCCGCATTTGCGAAAGCCGTCGCGACGCCGCGTTCGCGTATCGCAAACCAATTGGCAATCGCGCGCGCATGCGCTGGAAAGATGGCGGATTGCCCCGCGCCCAGAAGCGCCCGCATCAGAGCCAAGGTTGTCAACCCGCGAGCCAATCCTGTCGCCGCCGCAGCCAAAGACCAAAGGGCATACCCCCAGGCGTAAACCCGTTTGACTCCATACCGGTCAATCGCCCATCCGGCAGGTGTTTGTAAAAAGGCATACGGCCAGAAAAACGCCGACAGCAACACACCCATGACCGTTGTCGAAAGATGCAACTCTTCGATCATAAACGGCGCAGCAACCGACAACGCTCCACGATGCACATAGCAGAAAAACATGCCGACGTGCATTAACGCGACCAGCGTCCAACGTTGCGGCGATTCGTTCAGCGATGGAGTTGATTCAACGACAGCGGGTGAGGAAGAAACCATGAAATCTCCCGGAACTTACGTTGTTACTGCAGGACGAGTCTTTCCAAATTGTGTGGCTTGTTC
>DAOMFR010000136.1:0-17175 GCA_035429885.1 Blastocatellia bacterium | reverse complement strand
CCTTTCTCGGCGTTCCAGATGACGGTGTCTTTGATCAATGCTCGATGGTTTTTCAAGTCTTCGTTTCGGCTCTGCGCCACGCCCCAGGCCCGCAGCGTCTGAAAGATTTCGTCTGCATCGCGGAAATCCGGCTCGCCGTCTTCGACCTGACAGCCCAGCGAAGCAAAGACAGGTCGTGCTTTGTCGCACACTTCGTTGATTGCCGGTTGCACGGGGTAACGACCCAGGTTGCGGCTCCAGGCGATGCGCGTGGTTTTGAAATCGCGTCCCAGTGGACGCGTGAAGGTCCAGCCGGGATCATTCAGCGAAATCGGCACGCGCGCATCCGGGCCAGCTTGCGCCGACAGCAGCAAAGCGACATCGGCTACAGTTCGCGCCATCGGTCCCAGCACCGCCAAACTGCTCCAAACATTTTCCGAAGGGTATGCAGGGACTCGGCCCGGCGAAGTGCGAAAGCCAACGACATTGCAAAACGCCGCCGGATTGCGCAACGAACCGCCAAGGTCGCTGCCGTCGGCCAACGGCAACATTCCGCATGCCAGAGCCGCCGCTGCTCCACCGCTGCTGCCGCCAGCGCTTTTGGTCAAATCATAAGGATTGTGCGTTGCGCCAAACACGGGATTGAACGTGTGCGAACCCGCGCCAAATTCAGGAGTGTTGGTTTTGCCGATGATGATCGCGCCTGCGGCTTTCATACGCTGCACCATCAGAGCGTCTTCGGTCGGCACGAAGTCTTTATAAATCGGCGAACCAAATGTCGTGCGAATGCCAGCGGTAAGAACCAAATCTTTGACTGCGATGGGCAAACCGTGCAGCGCGCCGAGCGGTTCGGATTTGGCCAACCGCTCATCAGCTTGTTTGGCGGCGCGCATCGCGGCTTCTTCGCCAATGAAGGTGCAGAGGGCGTTGACCTTCGGGTTGATGCGGTTGATTTGCGCGATAAAGGCAGCCATCACTTCAGCGGCGGAAACTTCTTTTTGCCGAATCATTCGCGTCAGTTCGACGGCGTCTTTGAAAACGAGTTCGTTGGCGGATTGGGCTGGCGTCTGCGCGGCAGACAGCGGAAGCGTTTGGTCTGGTGTGGATGGATTGCTCATATAAATTTCGTCGCGAAATGTCGCGCAGGTTTTCCAACCTGCGCCGTATTGATCGGAGGTTACTGACTCATCACTAGGTCGCTATTTTGGAAACATGCGCAGGTTGGAAAACCTGCGCTACTTATCTGGATTCACCAACCAACACGAAGGGCGCCCAATAATACGGATGTCGCCACGCCGGTTGCGGGCTGCGCAGCAATTCCAGTTTGGCCTGGCGCAGCGCATCGTCTTTGTTCAGTCCTTGCTTCAGGTTTTTGTAAAACGCTTTCATCAATGACGCCGTGGCGATGTCGTTGACGTTCCACAAACTGACGACGACGCTGTCGGCTCCAGCGTATAAAAACGCGCGCGTCAGTCCGATGATTCCTTCGCCGTGCAGCATTCGCCCCAGCCCTGTGCGGCAAGCCGACAGTGTGACCAGATCAGCGTTTAGTTTTAATCGCATCACTTCGGCCATTTGCAATGCGCCGTCTTCTTTTTTGTCGGTAGCTTCATCGCCGGTCGGAGCCGACAACACGATGGCCGACCGCGCCGGATATTCTTCGTCTACCAAGGCGTGTGTGGCGAAATGCACATAGCGATATTTTTCCAGCGGTTCGGATTTGACGTTCGCTTCGTCGGCTTCTGCGCCGAGCAAAATGCGGCGTTCCGTGGCAGGGAACAACGCGGCGATTTCGGTTACCTCCGTGCGCGTGTAGGGAAGTTGCCGAAAATCAAAGCCGCGTTCGCGGATTTGGGCGTTGGGCGCGATTTCTGGTTCGGCTTTGGCGTACACCGGATCGCCAAAGCCAATGAATCCCCTGGCTTCGGCAGAGTTGGGGGAGAGGTGGCGCAACGCCGCCAGCGCGGAAGCCGATGGCGCGTAACTGATGGCGAATCGTTCCAGTAAAAAGTTTGGCGCAACGCCGCGTTTTGCGCTGCCCACCAGAGTTTCAAACGGCAGATAAGCCAGCACCCCATCTGGCACGACGATCAATTTGCGAGCGCCGGTCAGGTGCGATTCCAATGGCTGAAACAGTTTTTCGTACAGCGGCTGGCTTTGCGCTTTCAGTTTGGTGATGGCTTGCGCAGCCGTTGTCGAATTGACTTTGGCGCTTAACGTTGCGCGAAAGGTAGCGATCAGCGGCTCCAGTTCCTTGCGCGAAGGCAGGTTGACCGCAGCCAGCTTGTCGGATTGCAAGACCCAGGCAAACGATCGCTCTTCGCCCAACACGAATTCAATCAGTGCGGTTTCTTTTTCCAGCAACTCTGCTGACACGCGAGCGAATTTGATTGGCGGCGGAGCTTTGACGCCAGCGTAGCGCGGATCGGATTGGCGCAATTCCAGCCGGTACATTTGCAGCGCGCTCTCGGCTTCCGCCAATTTCTGTTTCAACTGCGCTTCTTGTTCGGCGGCAAGGTCCGGTTGCCACAAATCCCGTTGAATGCTGGAAATTTGTTCGAACAGTTGGTCTTCGCGTTCCTGTTGGGCCGGAGTCAGTTCTTCGTTGGCTTCCAATCCGGTTTCGGCCAAAACGTCCAGAAAGGCGCGCGCGTGATATGACTCGGCGACCTCGAAAGCTTCTTCGGGTTTTGACTGGCTCAGCAGCAGTGAAATCGCGCCTGCAAAAACCTGCTGACGCGAAGCGACAATTCCGGCGCGAGAAATTTCCGTGGGAATTGAAAGGTTGCGCGCATCTTCCAGCGCCGCCAACGCTGCTCGATAACTCTTCAACGCTTCGACGGGTTGCCCCAAAGCACGAAGCGCTTCGGCCAGCGTGGCATGGTAGCTTGCTTCTAAATGTTTGTTTCCACCTGTGCGCTGCAAAATGGCGATGGCTTGTTTGGCGGTGCTGCGCGCTGCGGTCGCGTTGCCGGATTTGAGATGTGTGGCAGCGTAATCGCCCCAAATTAGCGCTTCGGGTTGCGGCAATTGCAATGGGCGAATGATTGTCAGCGCTTGTTCAAAAAACTCCGCTGCTTTGGCTTGCTGGTTCAGTGCGGCGTACACGGTCGCCAGGTGGTAAAACAAGTCGGCGTGCGCAAATGCGCGCGGCATTTGTGCCATCAAGGTTTGCGCTTGCTGGCCGTATTGCAATGCTTCCTGGAAATTGCTTCGCCCTTTTTCGACGGCGACCAAACGGCGCAAAACAGCGGCTTCAGTTTCTCGGTCAGCCACTGTTTGAGCCAGCGGCAGCGCCTGTTTCAGTTGCAGGATTGCTTCGGCAAAATCGCCGGTTTCGGCAAAAACGGCTCCGAGCTGAGCCAGCGTGCGGGCTTCGCCAGACTGATCCTTTCGCTGGCGGAAAGATTGCAGGTTCTGTTGAAAGCAGAATAACGCATCGGCGTATCGCCCGGACATCATCAGCAAGCTGCCGGCTCGCATCAGTGCATTGGTTTGCAGCTGGCTGATTCCCGCTTCGTCCGCGTTAAGTGACGCCTGCCTGAACAACCGAATGGCTTCGTTGGTGCGACCAGTGTGAAACGCCGCGATGGCCAGCAAATTGGTGGCGCGTGCTTGTCGGCCTTTATCGCCACGTTGCTGGCTCAGCCGATGTGCTTGCGTGGCGCTCTGATAAGCTTGCTGAAAGTGTTTGGTTTGTAATTGCCGGGCGGCGGTTTTCAACAGAGATTCCAGGTCGGAAGGTTGCGCCGGAATTGACTGGTTATTGGTTGGTGAAGTTGGGCGGCGGCGAGTTTGCAACTGGGCAGAGTCCGGCAATGTTAGGCAGACAACGGCCAACGCCCAAAGCAAAAGACTGATTCGCTTCATTGTCACAACTCCAACTTTTAAGGACTTTACGGCTTTTGCACTTGCAATCTGTATTCGCCCACCAACTCGCGTTGGTTGTCGCGCAAGCCATAACACTTCACCACATATTTGCCGTCCTGTAAAAGCCGTGCGGGCACGCTGGCTGAAACCGTGCCTTTTGCGCTGGCCTTTCCGCCGTTGGCGGTTGTCACCAGACGCCTGGAGCTGTCGAAGACCTGGAACTGAAAACCGGAAAATGTGCTGCCCGGTTCAACGTCTATTCGTAAAATTGCTGATTCGGCATTCGCCGGAAGCGCCAGTTGATTGCCGCTGCTGTCGCCGCGTTCCGAAGACAAGAACACGATTGGCGATTTGCCGGGTATGACTTCAGGCGTCTGCGCTGGTCGATTTTGCGCCAACAGGTCGGGTTTGGGATTCTCGCTAATTGCTGGCGTTGTCGCAGCTCCAGGCGAAGCTGCCGGTTGAGGTGTTGGAGTTTGAGATTGCCGGATAGCCAATTCCTGATGGGGCGCGGAACCTGATTTCAGCAACAACCAGCCGACGCCAGCGACCAGCAACAATGCCGCAGCCGTCGCCACAAGCAGGGCGGGCTTGAACAACTTGGCCCACCACGGTTCCGCGGTTGGGGCGGTCAGCAAACCTTTGCGGGCTGCATGCTGGACACCAGCCACGAAACGCGCCGTCATCTGCACCTGCTCAAAACATGCTTCGCATTCGAAGTAATGCTCTTCGAATGCGCGCCGCTCTTCGGGCGAAAGCTGGTGCCGCACGAAACGTTCAATGGTGTCTTGTTGTGCTTCCAGATGAGTCATGGTTCTGATGCCTAGTGCAGCGGGTTGCCCGAATGTATCAACGTTTCGATATTTTTTTATAAATGTCGCGAAAACTTTGCAGCGCCCGGGATTTGATCAATCGAATCCGCTCTTCATTAATACCCAGCTTGCGGGCAATTTCTTCTTTGGGAAGCTCTTCGTAAAAATACATGCGCAAAAATTGCTGCTCGCGGGGTTTTAGTTGCTGCGCGGCTTCCTGCAAGGCTCGACTGGTTTCCGCGTCCAGGAACGCCTGTTCCAGCGAACCGTCACTGGCTACGTCATATTCGTAATCTTCCAGCGAATCGGCGCGGTATTTTTGCCGAATGTGTTCGCGGATCACATTCAAGGTGAAACCGACAATAAAGGAAGGCAGCGAATCCGCAGAGCGCAGCTTATCGGCGCGCAATGCCTGAATCACACGCAAAAAGGTTTCAGCTCGAATGTCTTCGGCATCATCTTTGGAGTGGGTTTCGCTGAGTGCCGTGAAGTAAACCCGCGCCGAAAATTTTTCATAGAGCGCGGCCTCGGCCTCGGATTCGCCGAGCCGGATGCGGGAGACAATGTCCTGATTGGAAAGCAGTTCCATGCTGGGGTGCATATCGGTCGGCATTCTAACGGCAAGCGTGAAAAACCGGCAACGCGCCGTTTCACATCGAAAAAAGAAAAAATCAAAAAAAGTTTGATACAGGTGGAAACCTTGCTGCACTACTCACCGAACAAGCGAGCCGGAGCAAAACGAAACCGGTCGCGATCGAAGGAACGAAACCGCAGTAATGACGAAAAAGGAGCTATGGACGTGAAAAAGATTGTGTTCGCCATCGCAATGTTGAGTTTAACGGTAGCCTGTTCAATTGTGGGAATGGGGCAGGGCAAATCCAGAGCACGTGTTCAACCGAGGGGCAACGGCAACCAGATTTGCACCGGTTGTTGTGATCCGTGCTATTCCGATGACGGGTGGAAAATCCGCAGTCAGCAACCCAATACCCAGAACGCCAAAACAACCAAATCCGCCAATAAGAATTCTTCCACGCCCAACGCCAGGAAAGGCAAACGTTAAAATTGGCGTTGAACTTGTTCGAAAGCAGAATTCGCTTCAATGGATTCGCAGTTCTTTTAACCGAACGGCCGCTGGCCGTCGAAAACCTAAACCAAACGATGGCCGGGCAAAGCTCGGTCAAAAAAAGGAGATTTCAGAGATGAAAAAACTTTCTACTATGCTTTTCGTGTTTGCAATTTTTGTGGGACTGACCGTCATGGCTGGAGCGCAAACTCCGGCACCGACGCCGGGCAAACGCACCCCGCTGGCGACCAAGCGACAGGAAAACCAGCAAAAACGAATTGGCCAGGGTGTGGCTTCCGGCGAATTGAAAAAAGGTGAAGTTCGCAAGCTGGAAAAAGAGCAGCGTGATGTTCAGCAGGAAAAACGAGAAGCGCGCGCCGATGGAACCGTCACCGGGGCCGAGCGCAAAGAGATTCAGAAAGAACAGAATCAAGCCAGCCGCAAGATTTACAGAGCCAAGCACAACAACAAAACCCGTCCATAAGACGACAGTCTGAATTCTCACTGCCGTCTGGCGTTTCAACAGACGGCAGTGAGTCGAACTACCTGCCACTGAACCACCGACCTGCGCCAACAAACAGCGCACCAGCCGGACAGTCAATCATCACAACCAACAGAAGAAGGGAGAAAATTATGAAAGGCATTTTGCGTTTCTTAGCGATCAGTGTGTTCACATTCGTCCTGTCAGCGAATGCATTCAGTCAACCCAATCAGTTAGCAGCTTCAGGCCTGGATGTTTCCGGCAAGCGCACCGTCAATTTGATCGTCGAAGGCATTCCGCGCGAAGTCATCGTTTATCGTCCCGCTAATCTGCCTGCCAATAAACCGGTTCCAGTCGTTTTTGCCTTCCACGGTACAAGCGGTTCGGGCGAAGTGGCTTATGACAACTTTGGCTGGAAAGAAAAAGCTGACCAGGAAGGCTTTATGGCCGTGTTTCCGTCGGCGTTGCGGTATCACATCTTTGACGAGGTGCTGGTCAAAAATGGGGAAGTGTTTAACAACGTCCAGCGTTACACCACCAAATGGAACTTCTTTGGGCTATACAAGATTCTCGATCCGGCATTTCCGAATCAGCATTTGTACGACGACGTGAAGTTCGTCCAAGCTATTGTTGAACAGTTGCCCAAGGCTTACGCCGTGGACACTGACCGGTTTTACGTGACAGGATTTTCCAACGGCGGGCAGTTCGCGCAACGCTTGCTGGTGCAAATGTCTGATGTGTTTGCGGCCTTCGCCTTGTGCAGCATCGGACGAGGATTCAACGCTGACGATGTGACGCACGCCAACGATTACACTACTGCGCCTTTCCAGCCGCGACCCGTGTTTCACATGATCGGCGAGCTTGATCCAAAACTGACTTACGCGGCAAAAGTCGAAGCGTTCCCTCTGGACGAATCCGCGGCGGCTCCCGGAACCCCGACGAATTTCATCATGCAAGGATTCGTGCAGTTATTCGGGTTGTCGTCGGATTACGATTACAAGCGAACGGCGCGGGCTTCGGTTTTTCATTATGGCGAAACCAGCCAGGTCCCGTACAACTTCGCGATTATTGAAAACATGCGCCACATTTATCCGAACGGCGAAAACTTCAGCTTCCAGGCTGTGGATGTATTCTGGCCGTTTATGAAGCAATACCATCGTTAAGGTTTAACCTTTTGGACCGGCTGTGGGAGCTGTCAAAATCTCCAGCCGGTTCAACCGCTGTAAGGCGTCTTCAGCATTTTCTCCGCACATTTCTTCGCTGGGCTGCAAACCTGCACAGAACGGCGGTCGCTCCGGCAAACCAAACAGTTTGCAACGATTGTCCTCAGCCAATTGAACGCAGCGAACTCCAGCCGGTTTGCCATTTGGCATGCCGGGAATCGGGGATGTGATTGATGGCGCGATGCAGCAAGCTCCGCAATCCGGTCGGCAATTCATCAGACGTTTTCCTTATTTTTCATGACGTTGCGTTGACGGAACTTTACAGAACATTGACCAAAGTAGACAGCCGTTTGGGCTCTGAAAGCGTTTGTCTTGCTGCGACATCAATCGGTGTTGCGACTTGGAATTGATAACAAACCTAAAGGAGCAAACCTTATGAATAAGTTTTTTGTCTATGCTTTGGCAGCCATTCTGCTTTTGGGAAGCGCCGTCACTCGGCCAATTTCGGCTCGCGCCACGCAACCAGCAACTTCAGCCAAAAACAGAGCCAAACCACCCAACATCGTTTTCATACTTGCCGATGATCTTGACGAGATGACCATGCCTTACTGGGATGCCATGCCGCAGACGGCTGCAATGTTGCGCGATCAGGGAATTCAATTCACGCAGGCATTTTCGCCGACACCGATTTGCTGTCCGGCAAGGGCCACGATTCTGACTGGTAAATATGGTCACAACACCGGTGTGCTGAATAACTCCGGCCAATATGGCGGTTGGTCGGCTTTTGTCGCCAACGGCAACGAGCAGAAATCGCTGGCCGTTCAATTGCAGGCCGCCGGTTATAGTACAGCGTTGATTGGGAAATACCTGAATGGCATTGAAGAAGACCCATTGCACGTTCCTCAAGGCTGGTCGGAATGGTATGGCTTTGTGGATAACAATTCCTACACAGGCTACAACTATCAGATGAACGAAAACGGTAAGCTGATTCGTTACGGCACTGCCGAAAGCGATTACGCCACGGATGTGATTGCCTCGAAAGCTCGCGACTTCATCAATCGGGCTGAGGTTAAAGATGACCAGCCGTTTTTCCTGTATGTTTCGCCAACTGCCCCACATTTGCCTTTGCCTCCTGCGCCACGCCACAAAAATCATCCTTATCAGTTTGCTTTTTCGCCTCGCCAACCGAACTACAATGAAGCTCATCTTGCCGATAAATCCGCCTGGCTCAAAGCTACCGGAGAAGCTCGCGAAAAACTGGTGGATATCTGGAACGATGTGGATTACCGCAACCGCATGGGATCGCTTTATGCGCTGGACGATTTGGTGGCTTCAGTCGTCAAAACTCTGGACGCCAACGGCGAACGGGAAAACACTGTGGTCGTGTTTACTTCGGACAACGGATACAACCTGGGCGCGCACCGGTTGCTGCACAAAATGGCGCCTTACGAAGAGTCTGTTCGCGTGCCATTGGTCATTGCCGGTGCTGGGATCATTCCGCGCAAAGAAGATCGTATGGTGTTGGAAATTGATTACTTCCCCTCTTTTCTGAGATTGGCCGGTGTCGCAATTCCGCCAGAAACTGATGGACGTTCGCTGCTGCCGTTGTTAGGCGCGAATCCACCTGAAAGCTGGCGAACAGATTTCATCGCTCAATACCTATCGAACGGTGATAGCCAAAAAAGCGTTGGCACTGAAATGCCTGTTGGATATGAGTGGCTGGCTTCGATTCAAGACATTCCAAGTTATAAAGCATTGCGAACGAGCGAATACACATACATTGAATGGTACACTGACGATCAGTTCAATGGGCTGCACGACACTGAACTGTATGATCTTCGCCGCGACCCTTATCAACTTTTCAATCTGTTGAGCACTCAGCCAGGCAGGGCGCAGTATCAAAAATTGGTTGGGCAATTCAGTCAGCGATTGAAACAGTTGGGACAATGCAGCGGCGCTTCCTGCCAATGAAAAGGCATAAGCCTTAAGACCAAAATGGAGCGAATTTCTGCTTTGAAATTCGCTCCATTTTTGCAATTGATCGGGACATTTCTTTACAACAAGCTAAATTTATCTATACAATGAAAAAGATTCATTGGACTGACCAATACGATTCGCTTACTTTATCGGCGGTGCAAGGTGTCTTTGCGGAAGCACCAAGTCAGTATCACATCGAATTTGAATCAAAATCTGAATCACCATTAGTCGAGGGTTTTTAAGTAATGGCAATTCCGAGAAGGAATAGCAAATTGGTTCTTACTGTGTTGTCACTGGTTGCTAAGTCAGCATCAGTGGCAACCGTAAAAGCTATTCCGGACGCTGCCAAACGCAAGCCGCTCGCTGGTGACAAAAGTTAAGGTCAAACCCAAAAGACTAAAACGATTGAAAGCCTCAGCGAGATGAATAAAGAACTCGCTGAGGCTTTTGACTTATGGCTGTCTTGTTGAAGGTGTAAAGCCCGAAACAGTCTTGGGGATTGGTCTATCAACACAAGCCATTCATTTTCGGACAGAAATGTCCGGGAAAATAGGCTCATGGACAAAATTGTATGATTCACAACGTGCCACCAACTAAGCAAGGTTTATACGATCCCAGTTACGAGCATGATGCCTGCGGTATGGGCTTCGTGGTTGACCTGAAAGGCCGAAAATCACATGACATCATCGAACAGGCGCTTCAAATCTTGGTCAACCTGAAACATCGCGGTGCTGTCGGAAGCGAGGAAAACACAGGCGATGGCGCAGGGATTTTGGTTCAAATCCCGCACGATTTCCTGCTGAAAGAATGTGCCAAGCTAGGGATTACGCTGCCTGAATCCGGACAGTATGGCGTTGGCAATGTCTTTTTGCCGACGAATGAGGTCAGTCGCCGCACTTGCGAAGAAATGTTCGAAGCCGAAGTCCGCAAGGAAGGGCAAGAAGTTTTGGGGTGGCGTGATGTGCCGATTGACGATTCGATGATTGGGCCGACAGCAAAAGCCGCTGAGCCAGTTTTTCGACAAGTGTTTATCAAGCGCTCCGCCGATTTGCCAGATGGCCAAGGCGGACTAGGGTTTGAGCGAAAACTTTGCATTATCCGCAAACAAAGCATTCGCAATATACGCAGCTCCGGCCTGCCGCAAGCCTCTTGTTTTTACATTCCAAGCCTGTCCTACAAAACACTCATCTACAAAGGAATGCTCAGTTCGACGCAGGTGGGGCCGTTTTATCTGGATCTGCAAAACCCGGAATTCACGTCGGCGCTAGGAATGGTTCATTCCCGATTCAGCACAAATACTTTTCCGAGCTGGAGCCGCGCGCATCCATACCGTTATCTTTGCCACAACGGCGAAATCAATACTTTGCGGGGCAACATGAACTGGATGCACGCTCGCGAAGGCCGTATGAAATCTTCGCTGTTTGGCCAGGAGGATTTGGAAAAGCTGCTGCCGATTATTGACGTCAACAATTCCGATTCGGGAATGTTCGACAACGTTCTGGAAATGCTGGTGTTGACCGGACGTTCGATTGCGCACGCGATGATGATGATGATTCCGGAACCCTGGTCTGGCGATCCGTCAATGAGCGAAGAGAAGCGCGCGTTTTACGAATACCATTCCTGCATGATGGAACCGTGGGACGGCCCGGCGGCAGTCGCGTTCACCGACGGCGTTCGCATCGGCGCGGTGCTGGATCGCAATGGATTGCGTCCGGCGCGATATTACGTGACCAAAGACGATCGGTTGATTATGTCGTCGGAAGTTGGCGTGCTGAACATTGCGCCGGAAAATGTCGCCTACAAAGGCCGATTGCAGCCCGGTCGCATGTTGCTGGCCGATTTGGAACAAGGCCGCATCATTGATGACGAAGAACTGAAAATGCAGTTGGCGCGTGAACATCCGTATGGCAAATGGTTGAAAGAGAACATGGTCAACATTGATGACCTGCCTTCACCGCCGCACGTTCACGAAACCGATCACGCGACGATGCTGGTTCGGCAACAGGCATTCGGCTACACGCACGAAGACCTGCGCTTGATTATGACGCCAATGGCCAAAGACGGCGTCGAAGCCATGGGGTCGATGGGAACCGATACGCCGTTGGCCGTTTTATCCAACAAACCGCAACCGCTGTTCAACTACTTCAAACAGCTTTTTGCACAGGTTACCAATCCGCCGGTGGATGCGATTCGCGAAGAATTGATTATGTCCACCGAAACGACCATCGGGCCGGAAGCAAACATGCTGGAACCGACGCCCGAAGTCGCGCGGCAGATCAAAATCTCTTCGCCGATTTTCACCAATGAAAATCTGGAAAAACTTCGCCAATTGGCAGACAAAGACAAGATGGGGTTCAAATCCATCACGCTGCCGATTTTGTTCAAGGCGAAAGACGGCGCTGCCGGATTGGAACGCGCCCTGGAAGAATTGTTTGCCCGAGTCAGTCAGGCGCACGCGGAAGGATACGACATCATCATTCTGTCCGACCGAGGCATTGATCGCGATTACGCGCCGATTCCGGCGTTGCTGGCTGTGTCCGGCGTTCACCATCACTTGATGCGCGAAGGCACGCGAACTCAGGTTGGGTTGATTCTGGAAAGCGGAGAACCGCGCGAAATCCATCACTTCGCCTTGTTGCTGAGCTATGGCGCGCGCGGCATCAATCCGTATCTGGCGTTTGAAACGCTGCACGACATGATCAACCAAGGCATGCTGAAAGATGTCACCCATCAGCAAGCTGTCGCCAAATACATCAAAGCCATCAACAAAGGCATCGTCAAAGTGATTTCCAAGATGGGAATTTCGACGGTGCAAAGCTACAGCGGCGCGCAGGTTTTCGAAGCTATTGGGTTGAACCAGGATGTGGTTGACAAGTATTTCACCTGGACACCGACGCGCATCAGCGGCATTGGATTGGACGTCATCACACAGGAAGTTCTGATGCGTCACAACCACGCGTTCCCGGATCGTCAGGTCAACGGCCACGCGCTGGAAGCGGGTGGTCAGTATCAGTGGCGCGCCGACGGCGAAGCCCACTTGTTCAACCCGCAATCCATTCACTTGCTGCAAAAAGCCACGCGCACTTCTGATTACAAAGTGTTCAAAGAATACAGCCGCTTGATCAACGATCAGGCCAAGCAGCTTTACACGCTGCGCGGGTTGTTGAATCTGAAATCCAATCGTCCGCCTGTGCCGCTGGACGAGGTGGAACCGGTCGAAGAAATCGTCAAACGATTCAAGACTGGCGCGATGTCGTACGGTTCGATCAGCAAAGAAGCTCACGAGGCTTTGGCGATTGCGATGAACCGCATCGGCGGAAAGAGCAACACCGGCGAAGGCGGCGAAGACACGGATCGCTTTACGCCGGACGAAAACGGCGACAGTCGCAACAGCGCCATCAAACAAGTCGCGTCGGGACGTTTCGGCGTGACCAGCGAATATCTGGTCAACGCGCAAGAGATCCAAATCAAAATGGCGCAAGGGGCGAAACCGGGCGAAGGCGGCCAGTTGCCCGGCAGCAAGGTTTACCCTTGGGTTGCTAAAACTCGTCACTCGACGCCGGGCGTCGGATTGATTTCTCCGCCGCCGCACCACGACATTTACTCCATCGAAGATTTGGCGCAGTTGATTTACGACCTGAAAAACGCCAACACGCGCGCGCGCATCAGCGTCAAGTTGGTGGCCGAAGTCGGCGTCGGAACGGTCGCCGCCGGAGTCGCCAAAGCGCATGCGGACGTGATTCTGATCAGCGGCTATGACGGCGGAACTGGAGCTTCGCCGCAAACCAGCATCAAGCATGCGGGCGCGCCGTGGGAGCTGGGCTTGGCCGAGGCGCATCAGGTCTTGGTACTTAACAATTTGCGCAGCCGCGTTCGCGTGGAAACCGACGGCCAGTTGAAAACCGGTCGAGACGTTGTTGTCGCCGCGCTGCTCGGTGCCGAAGAGTTCGGCTTTGCCACCGCGCCACTGGTCACGCTCGGTTGCATTGTGATGCGCGTTTGCCATTTGAACACCTGCCCTGTGGGTGTGGCGACGCAGAATCCCAAACTTCGTGAACGCTTCATGGGGTCGCCGGACAATGTGGTGAATTTCATGTACTTCGTCGCTCAGGAAGTGCGCGAATTGATGGCGGAACTTGGTTTCCGCACGATCAATGAAATGGTTGGCCATTCGGAATGTCTGGAAGCCAAGAAAGCGGTTGATCATTGGAAAGCGCATGGTCTGGATTTGTCTTCGATTCTGCATCAACCGGACGTGCCAGCCGAAGTCGGTCGTTACTGCCAGATTGGACAGGATCACGGCATTGAAAAAACGCTGGATTACAAGACGCTGTTGTCTCAGTGTGAACCTGCGCTGAAAGAGGGCAAAACCGTTAAATTGGAATTGCCTATCACCAATCAAAACCGAACAGTCGGTACGATTCTGGGCAGCGAAGTCACTAGAATCTATGGCGCGGGCGGATTGATGGATGACACCATCCAGCTTCGCTTTACTGGTTCCGCCGGGCAAAGTTTCGGCGCGTTCGTGCCGCACGGCATGACGCTGGAGCTTGAAGGCGATTCCAATGATTATGTTGGCAAAGGTTTGTCGGGCGGCAAAATCATCGTCTATCCGCCGAAAGCTTCGACCTTCAAACCGGAAGAAAATATCATCATCGGCAACGTGGCGTTTTATGGCGCGACCAGCGGTGAAGCCTATATCAACGGCGTCGCGGGAGAACGCTTCTGCGTGCGCAACAGCGGCATTCACGCCGTGGTGGAAGGCGTCGGCGATCACGGTTGCGAATACATGACCGGTGGTCGAGTCGTGGTGCTGGGTTCGACCGGGCGCAATTTTGCGGCAGGCATGTCCGGTGGCGTCGCCTACGTGCTGGACGAAGCCGGAAAGTTCCCAGATCGTTGCAACCGCGAAATGGTTTCGCTGACTCAACTGGTTCATTTTACCGATGAAAACGAGCTGGCCTTGGTTCGAGCGATGATCGAACGTCATGCTGAATATACCGGCAGTCCTCGTGCCCACGAAATTTTGAACAACTGGGCCAAATGGCTGCCGCATTTCGTCCGCGTAATGCCGAACGATTACAAACGTGTGCTCGACGCTCAACAGCAAATGCGCGATGCGGGCTTGGGCGAAGAAGAAGCCGTCTGGGCGGCTTTCGAGATGAACTCCACGGACGTTGCGCGCATTGGCGGTAAATAGCTTGGCCAGATTCGGCACGAACGTTTAGACTGAGCGCGAAAGTTACGTTCTCAGGAAGGGATGTTATGGCTGCAAAAACTGCTGTAATTCGTGTTGATCCAGACTTGGCGGAAGCCTACAACTCCGCGCCTCCGCAGGAACAAACCCGGTTAAAGGCCGTGTTGCGAACTGAATTGAGGCTGGTTCGACCATCCGCCGTGCCGCGACTGTCCAAAAAAGAATCAGAGCTTTTTCTCAAGATCAATGCTTGCTTGCCGGATGAGCGCCAGGAACGTTTTGATGAGCTGACGGCCAAGCGAAGGCAGGATTCGCTGACAAAATCTGAACGTGCCGAACTGTTGCAACTGGCCGAAGAATCGGAACAGCTTTGGGTCGAACGTATTCGTGCGATTACCGAGTTGGCGAAGTTGCGACGTACCACGCCGGATGAGTTGATGGACAGGCTGGGAATTCCTCGTCGTCGCTATGAGTAATTATGTGAGCAAGGCAAAGCGGCGGGAAATTTTTATTCGAGCGCTAGGATGTTGTGAGTATTGTCATTCGCAGGATTATTATTCACCACAACCTTTCTCCATTGAACACATCATTCCGACCAAACGTGGTGGCGGCAACGAATTGGAAAATCTCGCGCTTGCCTGTCAGGGTTGCAATAATTACAAAGCAGACAAGATCAAAGGACTTGATCCGCAAAGCCGAAAACTGGTGCCGCTGTTTCATCCCAGACGGCAACAATGGGACGAGCATTTCGCGTGGAATTCCGATTTCACTGCTCTCATTGGTGTAACGCCGATAGGACGCGCGACAGTCAAAACATTGCAGTTGAATCGTCAGCGGCTCATCAATCTTCGGCGTGATTTTCGAGCTTGGGGAAAACATCCGCCGCCTATAGAGAACGAGCGTTAGCGCAACGGCGGCATTCATCAGCGTCACGAAATAAATTATTCAGTTGAAAGGGAAACAATGGGAAAGCCAACAGGCTTTTTAGAGTTTGAGCGCAACTTGCCGCACGATCGGCAACCAGCCGAACGTATCGGCGACTGGCTGGAATTTCACGACCACTTCGCGGAAGAAAAACTTCGCGAACAGGGCGCGCGCTGCATGGATTGCGGTGTGCCGTTTTGTCATACCGGCAAGTTGATTAACGGAATGGCTTCGGGCTGCCCAATCAACAATCTGATTCCGGAATGGAACGATCTGGTGTTTCGCGGGCAATGGCGTGAAGCTTTGTTGCGATTGCAAAAGACGAACAACTTCCCGGAATTCACAGGGCGAGTGTGTCCGGCTCCATGCGAAGGTTCATGTGTGTTGGGCATCAACAATCCGCCAGTGACGATCAAAAACATCGAATGCGAAATCATTGATAAAGCGTTTGAACAAGGTTGGATCGTTGCCGATCCTCCGGCAAAACGCACCGGCAAAAAAGTCGCGATTGTTGGTTCCGGCCCGGCAGGTCTGGCCGCTGCAGCGCAACTCAATCGAGCCGGTCATTTCGTGACTGTCTTTGAACGCGCTGACCGCATTGGTGGATTGCTGATGTATGGCATTCCGAACATGAAGCTCGATAAGGCAATTGTCGAACGCCGCATCAAATTGATGGCGGACGAAGGGGTGACGTTCAAAACCGGCGTCAGCGTCGGCCACAATTTCCCCACCGATAAGTTGATGAGCGAATTCGACGCTGTTGTGTTGTGCGGCGGAGCCACCAAGCCCCGCGATCTGCCGGTCGAAGGCCGCCAGCTTCAGGGAATCCATTTCGCGATGGAGTTCCTGCACAAAAACACGCAAAGCCTGCTCGACAGCAATCTGGAAGACGGTCAGTACATTTCCGCCGCTGGAAAAGATGTGATTGTCATCGGTGGAGGCGACACCGGCACTGATTGCGTCGGCACTTCGATGCGGCACGGTTGCCGCAGTCTGGTGCAGTTTGAAATTCTGCCGCAACCTCCGAACGAACGCGCCGCCGATAACCCGTGGCCGCAATGGCCGAAAGTCTATCGAATGGATTACGGCCAGGAAGAAGCCGCCGCCGTGTTTGGCGCAGACCCGCGCCGATATTCGGTGATGACCAAACGCTTCGTCGGCGACGATGCTGGACGAGTTAAAGAACTGCATACCGTCGAAATCACCTGGGAAAAAGACGACAACGGACGCATCGTGCCCAAAGACATTCCGGGCACCGAAAAAGTCTGGAAAGCCGATCTGGTCTTGCTGGCGTTGGGATTTTTAGGGCCGGAACCGGATGGATTGCTGGCTCAATTGGATGTGAAACTCGACGCCCGCGGCAACGTCGCGATTGACGACGATTGCCGCACCAACGTTCCGAACGTCTTTGCCGCTGGAGACATGTCACGCGGCCAATCGCTGATCGTTTGGGCCATTGCCGACGGACGAAAAGCGGCTCGGTGTGTTGACCAGCACTTGATGGGCGAAACGCTGTTGCCGTAACTGCGACAAAATTCAGTAAATAAAACGGATGAAGAGGAGATGTTTCCCTTTTCATCCGTTTTTGTTTTGTCTTCATCTCCATATCTCACAGCGGCTAGCGGTGTGTTAAAAATAGAAACACAAGGAGAAAAAATGAACGATTCGATTTTGCGACAAAACCTTGTTGACTTGCTGCGTGGCGGGCA
>DAOMFR010000135.1:0-19339 GCA_035429885.1 Blastocatellia bacterium | reverse complement strand
GCGACTACGCTGCCGCGAAAGGTGCAGCATTCGTATTTGGTGTCGCGCCCGGCGGTTTCTTCAAACGAAGACACGGGCACGTAAAGCCGGTTGCGAAACAGAACAGGCGAGCCGGTGATGCGCGACAAGACGTGGTCTTCGATTTTCGTTTTCCAGATCAGCTTGCCGGTTTCGGCGTCAACAGCTTGGACGGTGGAGCGTTCATCGCCGAAGTAAATCGCTACTCTGTTTTTTAAGGGAGCGGCGATGATCGCGGCTCGGACGGCGGAACCTGCGTTCATCGCCCAATAAGTGCAGCCGGTTTGCGCGTTCAGGCTGAAGATGTAACCGCCTTCGGTGGTCAGAAACAATCGGTCGCCGATGATCGTCGGCTGTCCCGTAGCCATCGGGCCAGGATGCGCGAAGGCCCATTTCACTTTCAGTTTCGGAATGTCTGCGGGTTTGATGCCGGGTTTGGGTTGAAAGCGTGAATTATCCAGATCGCGTCCCCAGCCGTTCCAGTCAGTCGCGCTGAGTTTTATCGGGGATGGAGCGCCCGTGCATTTGTTCGCGTCCAGGTTGTTGATTGGTTCGCCGGGCAGCTTTCCGGTCAAGTGAATGGCAAGCTGACGAATCTGTTCTTCGGTCAAGCCTTTCGCTTGTTGTTTCATCGCTCCGCTGGTCAGCGTTTGCATCACGTCTTCCGCAGAGCGGCGGCGAATCAAAAACAAAGGCGGCACTCGGTCTTGGGGTTCGTCGTGGCAGACGGCGCAACGCTGTTTGTATAAC
Organism: Blastocatellia bacterium; assembly: GCA_035429885.1. Lineage (GTDB taxonomy): Bacteria > Acidobacteriota > Blastocatellia > RBC074 > RBC074 > RBC074. Next base: position 18,571 of record DAOMFR010000135.1, on the reverse strand, counting down.
TCTGCGCCTTCGGCGGAAGTCGGCACGGTTTGAGTTTGCGATGCGTTGGTGTTGAAGGTGATGGCGGAAAAGAAAACTGCGGCAGTCAGAATCCCGATCAGAACTTTGGGGCGTGTGTTCATTCGATTTGCTCGGTTTTCGATACGGAACCGGGAGCGGTAGCGACTGGGTTTCGCGATATAACGTCCACCGGGAGTACCAGGTCGCTACCGCTCCCCGTTCTGTACCATCATTTGCTTTCGGCTTTTCGGAACCACGGATTGCCGAAGTTGGTGTAAGGCCCGCCGTCCACTGAAATCTGCACCTGCAAACGGTAGCTGGCGGGTGACAGCATCAAGGTTTTGCCTTTCAGTTTGACGGTCTTGCCAGCTTTTTTGATCGGCTCGGTTTCCCAGAAGATCGTGTAATACCCGCCGAGGTCTCCGCCAATCGGCCCGGTCTTTTTCATTGCCGTGATGCCGAACAAACCGGTTTCAGTGCGCGTGACCTGTTTGGCTTTTTCGTCGTAAACGGTTGTCGCTTTGCCTTTGATCGCGCCGGACGGGCTGTCGCCTTCGATCACGCTTTCGTACGTCGAAGCGTTGAGTTTCTTGTACGTTTCTTTGCCTTTGATTTTGCCAGCCGGGCCGAGCGGCGATTCGGGAACATTCCAATCAAACTCCCACGCGCCGACGAAGTAATTCATGTTCGGCGGCGGCATTGGGTCAGTCGGTTCGGTCGGACGCGAAGGTTGCTGGCCAGCTTGCTGGACCAGCGGCGAAAACATCAGCAGCGCGAGAATCAGGATACGTAGCATCTTGGGTTACTTGTTGGATAAAAGGTCTTTCACCACAAAAAGCACAAAAGTCACAAAACTGATGCTGCGTTGCTTTTGTGCCTTCTGTGCTTTTTGGGTGATCGTACCGGTCAAAGTTATTTGCCGTTGAGCGCCGTCAAGCGAGCGGCAAGACGACCGCCGTCGTGGCAAGACATGCAGGCAATGGTGGAATTTTCAGCCGACTTCGGATCAGCTTTCCAGCGTTTGGCAATCGGTTCGTAAGGCGTGCCAGGCAACACAGCCAGAATTTTGTCCAGATATTGATTGGCTTCTTCCTTGCGTCCCGTGCGCAACGCGGCTTGAGCCAAACCGCCCAACAATTCGCCTTTCATGTGAACTGCTGGCAGCTTTTCGATCATCGCGCCTTGTTGTTTCCACAAAATCGAAAACGCGGAATACGCCCGTTCCCAAGCTGCCGCGCGAAGTTCTTTCGGCAATTGATCAGCAAACAAAACCAGGCTGCCGCCTTGAACCGCCGCGACGCCGCCGTTTCCCGGCTGAAGCTTATCGGCTTGATCAAAAGCGTCCAGCACTTGTTGGTATTTCTGTTTGAATTCATCCGGGCGCTTTTCTTCCAGAGCACGAACGGCCCGATACAACGTCGCTCCGCCTTTCCACGCCAACAATTCAGCTTTCGAGTTCGGACGTTTTTCCATCAACAGTTCGATGTTTTTTTCGCCTCTGGCCAACCGAGTCAAGTCGTTTTGCAGAAAGCCCGCGAAGATGTCTTCGCGCACCAGCGTGTGAATCGTCAGGCGTTTGTCATCGAGCGGCGGTTCCGGCGATTGCGGCACTTGAGAAGCCACGGCGAAAATCGCCAGAAGTGAAAGTACAATCGTAGCTTTAATTGTGTTCATTGCTGTTCCCTCTCGTGTTATTTGCTCGCGCTTTGCGCGGGCTTAGTCAGTAATTTGCTGTCAACTGTGTATTCAAACCACGGGATGAACATTTCATCCCAACTTTGTTCGCTCCAAAAAACTTCTTTGTGCGGAGCTGGGTTGTACCGGTTTTTGATCGAATTGTCGTAATGCGCGACTGCGTGAATCCGGCTGCCAGCAGGAATCTTCATCGGTTCAGCCAGCTCGTAATGCAACTGCCAGTTGAAATCGAACTTCGGCACATTGAGCAAAACCTGCTTGCGCCCGTCCGGCCAGATCAACGTGTATTTGATGTCCTTGCCTCGCAAATGCATGTGCGGCGCAAAGGCATAAAGCGTGATGTCTTCTTTGATCGGCGTTTCGGCGCTGATTTCCCAGTTATCCACATTTGGTGGAATGTTCGGGATGCGTCCGCGAACTTTCACTTCCTTGCCGCCAACCATTCGGGTTTCCGCCAACTCTTTGCCTTCGATGAAGACATTATCAGTGACGCCTTTGGTCAGCACTTCGTATTTCGGAGGCTGTTTGGCGAACCACAACCCCAACCGCGAACGATCTTTCTCAACTCTCCCGCTCGGCTGGTAGTGCATGTTGAACTGAATGAACATGCCCGGCAGGATTCGTTTTGCCGTGCCGGGATGATGCCGTTCAAAGCCTTTGCCCGGAGCTTGACCGACCAGCTTGAACGCGCCGGATCGTGTAAACGAATCCTGGCTCAAAACAACTTCGCGCGAAGCATTTGCCGGAGCGCCGCCTTCGCTCAACCCGCCGGTTTCTCTTGCCGATTGGCTATTCAATGCCGAGTCCGAAGCGTTGCCGCTGACGGCTTTGCCGTTGACGATTTTTGTGCCTTTGGGCAAAGCGACGACGTTGGCGATTGAATGATGCACGACTGCCGGATTGCCCGGACGAAGTTCGACTTTTTCAACCCATCGCTCTTCGCTAAACGGAACCGGGACGTAAAAGTTCTGCATTGGTAGCTCGCCTTCGGCAGGAACTTCAAAATCCAGTGGCATTTCGATCACCAAGTCAGGTTCGCCAAACGTCCAGCCTGCGGCGTATTTCGGCATGGCGGGCAAATCCTTGTCGTTGCCTTTGGGCGCTCCGGCGTCAACCCAGGCGGTGATGGTGTCAATTTCGGCTTGAGACAAACGGCGATCGTTGGCGAAATGCACCGTCGAAGTTTGCGGATCGGCGAACCACGGAGGCATCGTTCGCCCGGCAACTTCTTCGCGAATGGCTTTGCTCCACGGACGAACTTCGGCGTACGAAGTCAGCGGCATCGGTGCGACTTCGCCGGGACGATGACAGTTGGCGCATTTGTTGAAGATGATCGGCGCTACGTCTTTAGCAAAAGTCGGAGCCGCAGTTTTAGCCAAACCACTGCCCAAGTTCACAGCCGTTGCTACGAGCGCGAAAAATACGAGGGTGATTGCAATCAGTCTTTTCATGGTTTCCTCCGCAGAGTGAGACAGTTTGGACGTGTCTCACTGCTTTAGCGCGACGAACTGGAAGACGCAGCTTGCGGTGGTTGTTTCCGCAAATCCTGTTTGTCGAGCGTGAAATCCACATACCCGATCATCATCTCTTCCCAGGTTTGATCTCCCCAGCGAACGTCTTTCGTCGGATCAGGATTGAATTTGTTGTTGATCGAATTGTCGTAATGCGCGACGCAAACCAGCTTGCTGCCTTTGGGCGCGAAAACTTCCTCTTTCAGGACATAGGTTAACTGCCAGCCGAAATCCCAGCGCGGAACCGACAACAGAACCTTCGATTTTCCGTCGGGATACACCAGCGTGTATTTGAAGTCTTTGCCGCGCATGTGCATGTGCGGATGCAAACTGTCTATGTGACTGTCTTCCTTGAAGGCGAACTCCGAAACAACTTCGTGATTGGGCGCGCCTGCAGGGATAACAAATCCGGCCTGAGTCGCTCCGGCGGTGATGACTCGCTTTTGAACCGGAGCTTTGGAAAAGATCAGTCCGACACTGCTGCGATCTTTGCCCGGTTCGCCGTTGGTCGTGTAATGAACCTGGAAGATCAGCACAGAACCTTTTTTGACCAGCTTGGCCTGGCCTTCGCGCAGTTCCAGCGGAGCTTCGCCGGGCGCCCAGCCAACCAATCGGCCATCTGAATCCGCTGGGCGGTCGCCCGAATTACGACGAATCGAACCCAGCATCGCCGGATTGATTTCGCCCGCCGGAGGCAATTCTCCGTTGTCGGGATAACGCACGCTGACGATGACGTGATGCACGTGCGAGCGGTCGCCCTGGCGAATTTCGGCGAACTGAACGTACTTGTCTTCGGTGAAGTTGGTCGGCACGGCGAAGTATTTGTAAGGGACCGCGCCTTCGGCGGGAATGTTGAAATCAACGGTCATCGGCAACACAACATCCGGTTTGCCGATCTGCCAACCTTCGGGAAATTTCGGATTGGGCGGCAAATCTTTCGGCTCGCCTTCTTTTGCGCCGCCTTCAACCCAGGCCGTGATGGTTTCGATTTCTGTTGGCGACAACCGGCAGTCGTTCGAAAATTCACCGTGATTCGGGTCTGCAAACCACGGCGGCATTTGGCGCGAAACAACGGCTTCGCGAATCGATCTGGCCCAAGGACGAACTTCTTTATACGTCAGAAACGACATCGGTGCGACTTCGCCGGGACGATGGCACGCCTGACATTTGTTTTGAATGATCGGCGCAACGTCTTTGTTGAACGTCACAAACGCAGCCGTTTTGGCGGCGGAAGATTCCTGGCTTAGAAAAATGGCGAACGCTGCCAGGGAAGCAAACAGGCTAAGAGCAAGAATGCGCTTCATTGCTGACCTCCGGAATCAGGGTTGAGAATTGTGTGAACGCTTGCCGCCAGCGAAATGGCGGTCAGTGCAAAATACGTAAGAAAGACTACTGCGTTTATGATTGCGTCAATCAAGCCTTCACGAAAAATTCGATCCTACTTCTCTTCCTTGTTCTTGGGTCCAACGCTGCGCAAAAAATTGACGACCTGCCAAATCTGTTTCTCGTTGAGCTTTTCCTTATACGCCAGCATATCGGCGGAAACGCCGTCGCGAATGGCGACAAAAATTTCGCCGTCGGTCGAACCGTAATCCCATTGATCGTCTGTCAGGTCTGAAGGCGTCCCGCCCGAAAGCGCCATCCCTCCGTCGCCTTTCGCCTGTGGCCCGTGGCACGAAGCGCAATAACGCGCATACAACTTCTTTCCGGCTTCAATGGATTCGGCATTGGCCGCTTCAGGGTTTTTCAGCTTTTGCGCTTCGGCATTGCGCTTTGGCGTCTGCGCCATTGCGCCGACGATCCATAAAGCTACGGCCAAAACGATCAAACTTAGTGCGAAAAAACGTCGCATAACTGGCTCCTCGGAAAACCTGGGAACGGCAAACCTATTCTTGTGGCACATCGAAATTCTCGACCAAATATTCCGGATGCGCGCTACGCAAATGCACGAACAACTCATGCACCAAATTGACGATGCGATTGACGCCGTATGCGTATTGGTTGCCTTTGACCTTCAGCGCAAGCGAAACCGTTCCGGCTCGATTGGAACAGACAACTTCCGCTCGACGGCGATCCACGCGACGATGTTCAGGCAATTGGCGATCGTGCCGTTCCGCGAGAAAACTTTTCAACTCGGCATACAGTTCCGACCTGGCCGGAATTCCCGGCAGCAACTGTTTGAACCGCAGCTCGTGTTTGGCCATATCCACGTTCAGTTCCATAGGATGATGAAAGAACCAAACGAATGTGAAGCGCCCCGATTTCACTTCGCTGAATCCGCGAAACACGCCTCGGTCGGCGTAGGCCTGCAAACCTTCCCGGACAATTTGCAACGACTTGCTGCTCATTTCATCAGCTCAGCGTACCGATCCAGCAACGGCAACACGACTTCACGGCCAGCGGGCGGCAGCAAAAAGATCGAACGCTCGACGCCCTGACTTTCCAGATTTTCGATAAAGGCGCGATCCGGTTTCACCGCAAAGACTGAAATCGAAATGGATTCGGGATTGCGTCCGGCGGCTTCGACCTGCCGTTTCAACGCCGGAATGCGTTCGGCCAGATCGCCGGTTCGCATCGAAATCGGCATCCAGCCGTCGCAGTATTCGGTCACTCGATCAAAAGTCGTAGCTCCGTTGCCGCCCATAATGATTGGCGGATGCGGTTTCTGCACTGGTTTCGGGAATGCCAGAATCGGATCGAAGTTGACGAATTCGCCGTGAAATTCGGCTTCATCTTTCGTCCAGATTTCCTTCATCGCCAAAATGCGCTCGCGCAAGAGCCGCCAGCGCGTTTTGTACACGGTTCCGTGATTTTCCATCTCTTCGGCATTCCAGCCGCCGCCGATTCCAAAAATCGCTCTGCCGTTCGACAACCGGTCAAGCGTGGCGACTTCTTTGGCAGTGACAATCGGATCGCGTTCGATGACCAGACAAATGCCCGTCGCCAGCTTCAACTTGGTCGTGACCATCGCCGCCGCCGTCAGCGACAAAAACGGATCGTATGTTTGCCAATACTCCTGTGGCAGATCGCCGCCTGCCGGATACGGCGTCCGGCGACTGACCGGAATGTGCGTGTGCTCCGGAATCCAAAGCGATTCAAACCCGCGCGCTTCCAGTTCGCGCGCCAGCTCATCGGGCCTGATGGAATTGTCCGTAATAAAAATCGAAGCCCCAAACAGCATGCAATCTCCTCATCAGTGGTTATAGGACATGCAGCCTGGCTCGACCGTTCCTAAAAACCCCGGTTCGTATTGCTGCTTGACCCAAAATTCTTTTTTCGCCTGACAGTTGATTAAAGATGGGCGGCTTTCTTTGACAGCGATTTGGTAACAGCGTTCCAGCGCCGCGCGGAAATCTCCCGGCGCGGTGACGTATTCGCCGTGCGCACCCAAACCTTCGGCGACTTTGTCGTAACGCACGTTTTCCTGGAACAGGTGCATGCTCAAGGTCACAGGGCTGCGACTGTTGCCCGTCCAGGTTCCCCAGGCGTTGTTGTTGTAAACGATAACGATGATCGGCATTCGATATTTTGAAGCTGTTTCTAGCTCCATGATCGTGTAGCCGATTCCAGCGTCTCCAGTCACACAAATCACCGGCGAGCCTTTGTAAGCAGCTTGCGGACCAATGCCATGTTGCACCGCGACTGCTGCGCCAAAGGCATAGCCGACATCCGGCCCGATGGCTCCGTACTGATATGCGCCGTTCAGAATTTGCCCTGGACGATACCCGCGCAACCGACGGCGCACATACCGAGCAATGCCGTATCCGCCAGCGACAAAGGTTGTCTGCTCTTTGGGCAGTTTGCCGTTATACATAAAGTCCGCCAACTCTTTGGCAATCACGGCAGGATGGACGGCGTCGGTATAGCTGACGCCTTTCGCATAATGGCTGTCGTTTTCCTCTTCAAACTTCTTTCGCGCCGCCGCGATCTCGGCGACCCAGGCGTCATGTTTCATCGTGGGCATCGCATCCGCCAAAGCTTCCAACGCAGCTTTTTCGCAACTGACCATTCCCAGATCAATCGGCATATTGCGGCCGATGTCCTCAACGCAGGGATCAATGCGAATGTATTTGGCGTCGGGACCGAAGGCGAACTCCCCCACGGTGGGCATACAATACTGACCAACCAACATCACCAAATCGGCGCTGGCCAATGCTCCGGGGGCAGCATTGGCGGAAAGTTGGCTGGCATCGGAAAACTGTCCTTTCGTGACGCCGGATTCGACCACCGGGATCTGCGCCTTTTCGGCCAGAGCTTTCAGCGCATCCCACGCTCGGCTGTAAAAGACGCCGTTGCTGGAAACAATGATCGGACGCTGCGCCTGTTTGAGCATTTCAACTGCCGAAGCAATCTCTTTCGGTCCCGGATGCGGCTTCGCCGACGTGCGGTATCGAGTCTTGTCGTAGAAATAATCCAGGTCGCTGCCCGAATTGAAACGAGTGCGCGTCACTTCTGCCGGGAAATCCAGATGCACAGGACGCGGAACTCCGGAACGCAATTGCCGAAAGGCGTAAGCGCCATATTCGTGAACCCGTTTTGGTGTGATCAAGCGCTTGCCGTATTTCTTCAAGCCTTCTGTGGTGGGTTGCTGATAACCAAGTTGGATTCCGGCCTCAGTGTCTTCGTTGACGATTGCCATGTTGCTGGCCAGAACCAAAACCGGCGAACGCGCTGCGTTGGCGGCGGCGATGGCGTTGATCATGTCGGTAAAGCCCGGGCCTTCAGTGCCAGAGGCGGCAGCCACTTCGCCCGTCACACGGCAAAATCCATCAGCAGCATGACACATCGCGCCTTCGTGGCGGCCTGAGTAGGTCGGAATTCCCTCTTGAGCGATAGCGTTGATGACGGGGTAATTGCCTGGACAGCAAAAGAGCGCAGCCAAGCCTTCCTCTTTGCAAATGCGCGCAAAGACCTGAGCGCCCGTCATCGGAAATACGGCTTTGACAGACGGAGTCTTTGCGGCCTGCGCGAACTCTTCAGGAACGCGAATTGGATTGGCATCTGCCGACGAACCCGCGGATGCGTCATTGGCTCCTAAAGCGGCGACAGCGCCTGTGCCTGTCATGGCTTTGGCAATGAAACTTCTTCGGGAAACATCGGCTTTGGTCGCAGCAATTTTCTGTTTGGCTTGACGATTGTCGCTCATAAGCGTTGCCCTCAAGTTACCACTTAAGTTGTTGCTCTAATTGTTGGAGTGATAAAAAAGCAAGTCTGAAATGCATCGAACTTTCAACTTACCGCTCGGTAAGCATACTGGCATCAGGCAAAGATGGCAATTTTTTCGATGCAGCCTCTCAATTTTCGGATCTGCGTCTTTGGGAGCAATTCATGAACGATTGCCGAATGGCCAAACACCCCAAAGCTCATTCATCCTCCCATCAAACTTTTATCAAAAAGAGCTTGGCGGTTGGAGCAACCTGACTGTTGCTTGACCGCATCGAGGTGGCTCACTATACTTCACTGCGAACAATAGAGAGATTCCCCAACGAGCGAAAAGTAAAGATAAAACTTTGAGATTAAACACAATGATGGTTGCCACTCAATGGAATGATTTGCTTGTCAGTTCTATTGAAGCTGCTGTGTTCATTCCTCTGATAATGGTCAATCGTATGCGAAATCCATCTCACCTGACTTTCGTATATCCGTTTTTTTTGAAATTCTCTCTGACAGCCCTGAAGATGGCGACGAACAAATGAATGAATATGAGGCTATCTTCCACCATCATGTCAAAGCAGCAATCTGCGGCTTCCCCTTTTTCGACACACGATGCCGCGATTGAAAGATCCCAAAACTTGGCCAAAGGCCTTATCAACAATCGGTTATCGTATCGCTTATGGCCCGTACATAAAGAATTTTTTGAGCAAAAGAAACATCACACAGTTGTTAGTATAAGAAACAATCGCTTTGAGGCGGCACTTGCCGTCCTGACAGCTAAACCTGTTAAGCGAAGTGTGAAGCAAAGTTAGCTACTTGATCCGGCACATTGTAGTGATCTGACATCGAGTACTTCTCCCGAACTTACTTCATTGGACTCAGGAACTCATACGGAAACACAGAAGAAAACTATGGGTGCTCGGCGTAGAGCGCGCGAATGTGCGCTACAAATGCTTTTCTCGTACGATGTGACTCGCCCGTCACTTGATGAACTTTTGGAATGCTTTTGGGGAGAGTTGGCGGAAGCTTCGGAAGAAGTGCGCGGGTTTGCAAATGAACTGGCGTCAGGAACGATCCAACACCTGGACGAGATTGACGATCGCATCAAGCTTCGAACGGAACATTGGAGAATTCCTCGCATGGCCGTCGTAGACCGGAATTTGCTGCGAATGGCGGTGTTTGAGTTCCTCTACCAGCCAAACACTCCCAGGACTGTGGCAATCAATGAAGCGCTGGAAATCGCGAGGCGCTTCTCAACCAGCGAATCAACACAGTTCATCAATGGAATTCTCGACGCAATTAAACGCGACCTGGAAACTCACCCGGCTCAGGAATTGGCAACCATTGGATTGGCACAGCATATCGGTTAAACGGCAAGACGCCGAAGCATAAAGAAGCGGAGTTCCATTGCTGTGCCCTGCTTCTTTCTATCCTGCCTTTGAAAAATCGTCAGGCGTTATTATCCAGCCGCCCTCAATTTACTTTTGGCGATTCCAACATTTCCATTTTGCTTACCAGCAAATGCTCAAGTAAAATCCGTTCAAACACCAAGGAATCGGTTTTTATGAAACATTATTTACGACGTGGGCAATTTATTTTTGCGACTTCAGTAGTCGTAATTTTTTCAATGTTTGCTGGAACTCAGGCTTTCGCTCAAACGGCGAATCCGCAAACGCAAGACCCTCAACAACAAACCATCAAAATACCGACCACCTTGGTAACGGTTCCGGTCATTGTCACGGATCGTTTCGGACGGTTCATTACAGGACTCAACCGTGGCGATTTCAGCGTGCGCGAAGACGGTGTTTCACAAAAAATTGAGGACTTTTCTTCAACAGAAGCCCCATTCAATGTCGCATTGCTGATTGACACCAGTCGCAGCACACAAAATAAACTCGGTCATATTCGTAAAGCGGCGCTCGCATTTATCAAACAGCTTCAGCCAAACGACCGGGTAATGATTGTGACGTTTGATGAGCAGGTGCATTTTGTCAGCAACTTCACGGACAATCGAGCGGAATTGGAGCGTGCCGTCAAATCGCTTAAGAGTAGCTATCTGACCAGCCTTTATGACGCTATTTACCGAACAATCACCGAAAAAATGGTCCCGATTCAGGGCCGTAAAGCCATTGTGCTACTGACAGATGGCGTTGATACGGCTAGCAAAAAAGCGACGTTCACAAGCTCGCTTGATTTGGTTGCTGCTACGGGGATCATCAGCTATGCGATTCAATATGAAACCCGAAACGACGGTGGCCCGGTGATGAAGCCTATTTTTCTTCCGGGAACGCCGCCAAACTCTTTCGTGTCACGCCTTGCAGGATCATCAACAACCTGGCAGGAACAGAGCAAACCGACACAACAGCAGCCCAACCAGCCTTTCATCAACATCCCTTTGCCGACAGGTTCAGTTTTCGGCGAGGAGATCAAAGCGCCAAAGACTAGTCTGGAACCTTCGACAAGAGTGAATTCTCAACTCCAACAACCGGTTCGTGATCGGTATTTGGTCGCAGCAGATTTTTTGCGCAGCTTGGCGGCTCAATCCGGCGCTCGTTACATCCGGGCGGAAAGTATTGAAAACACAACATTCGCGTTTCAATTGATTGCTGACGAATTGCGCCATCAATACAGCTTGGCCTATCTTTCGTCGAATGAACAAAAAGATGGAAATTACCGAGCCATCGCCGTCAGAGTAAATAATTCGGAATTGGTTGTCAGGGCGCGCCTGGGTTATCGGGTCTCAAGAGAGGAAGCTGATTTAGAAAAGAAGCCAAGTAATTCATCTAAGCCTTAAGGCTATGAGAAACGCCTTCCGATCCGTTATTTCAATTTTGGAAATAAAAAATCCCACGATACGAGCCATCGCATCGTGGGAATCAAGCAGGAGAAGGAGGGAGGTAAACGTCAAAAAACCAAAAGGAGCTAGCAAAACAATAAAGCTAATGATTGCAGATTAAAACTACGGGTAAAAACAAACCTAGGCTGCTTAGTGCAACCGACTCTTAAATTCTTTTCCGGATTTGTTATTGAAATCAGCGAACGCTGCTCCAAAAATTCAGCTTCATGAACAGAAGCCCTAAGACGTTGCGGAGTATATTCACTTGCCGCTGTTGAGTCAAGAATCCTTTAACTTTGTTTCATAATCTTTTTTGGGGCATATCAGCAGCATTCGGACCAGAGGCAGACCACAGAAAAATGGTCTATTTCACGCAGTCCTGATTGAGGTACACCTTGAAGAATCGCAACTTCCAACTCATCAAAACGAATGGAATCCGATTACGCACAGTAGTCGAAGGCCAAGGGCCTTTAGTCATTCTGCTGCACGGCTGGCCGCAGTGCTGGTATTTATGGCGACATCAAATTGATCCACTGGTCGAAGCTGGCTTCCAAGTCGCCGTGCCCGACCAAAGAGGGTATGGCGGGAGCGATAAGCCCGAAGAGATTGACGCTTACAACATTGTCGAACTGACAAATGACGTCGCAGGGATTGCGGATGCACTCGGTCATAAACAGTTCCTCGTTGTCGGTCATGATTGGGGAGCGCCCGTTGCCTGGCATACAGCATTGCTACATCCGCAACGAGTCAAAGCAGTCGCTGGATTGAGCGTTCCGTACACTCGCTGGAAAGCGCGAACGCTGACTCAGCAGGAATTTTTCGGCGACAATTTCTGGTACATGGTGTACTTCCAAAAGCCCGGTGTCGCCGAGGCGGAGTTTGAAACCGACATCCGTAAATCTCTGAAGATGATTTATTACTCCGGCTCTGGAGATTTTCCGTCGGGATTTCGGCTAAGCAAAAAACCGGCGTCGGCAAAATTTCTGGATGGATTACCAGAGCCCGAGCAATTGCCCTCCTGGCTGACCGAAGAAGACATGGATTATTACGTCGAGCAATATCAGCAAAGCGGCTTTCGCGGCCCAATCAACTGGTACCGCAACATTGATCGCAATGTTGAATTGACTCCGCAACTGGACTCGCTGGACACCGGCAGAATCCAACAGCCAGCATTTTTTATCGCAGGAACGAAAGACCCGGTGCTGAAATTTGGTGGAGGCGATACGGTTCAGCGGATGGATAAGTGGATGGTGGATTTGCGCGGCAAGGTGATGATCGAAGGCGCAGGCCATTGGGTTCAAATTGAGCGCCCGGCAGAAGTAACGGAAGCGCTGCTTGGCTTTCTAAAATCTGTAGCCTGAGCCGCGCTTCCGAATTCGCGGTTAAGGAATCAGCAACACTTTTCCAGTGGTTTTTCGGCCTTCCAGTTGGCGATGCGCTTCGGCGGCGTCTGCCAGCGGGAAGGTCATTTCAATTCGCAGCTTCAATGTTCCGGAGCTGATCCAGTCGAACAAATCGCCAGCACGCCAAAGCAACTCTTCACGTGTTGCCGCATAAGCTGCCAAACTCGGTCTGGTCAAAAACAGCGAACCTTTCTGGGCCAGCAATGCCGGATCAAACGAGGCGACCGGCCCGGAGGATTGTCCAAACAGCGCCAACATTCCGCGAGGCGACAAACAATTCAGGCTTTTCAGAAAAGTCGTTTGGCCAACCGAATCGTAAACGACCTGAACGCCTTTGCCGTTGGTCAACCGGCGGGTTTCCGCTTCAAAATCCTGTTCGGTGTACAGAATGACATCGTCGGCTCCGGCTTCGCGCGCAAGCTGAGCTTTCGCTTCGGTCGAAACCGTTCCAATAGCGCGAGCGCCAATGTTTTTAACCATTTGGATCAACAGCAAGCCCACCCCGCCAGCTGCGGCGTGAATCAGTGCGGTGTCCCCGGCTTTCAGCGCGTACGTCGAAGTCACCAGGTAATGCGCCGTCATCCCTTGCAACATTGCGGCGGCGGCCTGTTCGGAGCTGACGCCGTTGGGAACTTTGACCAGCTTCCAGGCTGTGACCACGGCGTAATCCGCATACGCTCCGGGGTGCATGGCATACGCGACGCGGTCGCCAACAGCAACTTCGGTAACGCCTTCGCCGACGGCTTCCACAATTCCGGCCGCTTCCATGCCTGGGATGAACGGGCGCGGCAGCGGATACAAGCCTGTGCGGTGGTACACGTCAATGTAGTTCAGCCCGACGGCTTCCAATTTGACCAGAGCTTCGCCCGCTTTGGGCGTTGGTATTTCTGCATCGCGGTACACCAGCGATTCCGGGCCTCCGCAATTTTCGACAACGATTGCTTTCATGACTTCTCCTTGAATAATGAAATGGCACTTCCTACCGGTCGGGGTACGGACTCTTACACCTTAATGAAAATCTTGCGCCGGTAAAGTACTAGCATCACTAACCACCACAGCGCCACATAACACAACGCAAACGCCAGCGAAGCGTTGATCGGCGATAGCCAGGTGGTAAACACTCGCTCGTAAATCCAATCGCGCAACGTGCCTTCAGTTCCGTCCAGCTTGGTGGCTTTGAGGAACAACAGCAGTTTGAACATCAAACTCGACAACACATACAGCGCCAACGCGTTCACGCCAAACACAACAAACGGCTGTGCCCAGCGGCGATACCCTTTCAGATCAATCGCCCAATAACACAATGCCAGCAGTTGCAGAGCCAACCCGCCCGTAAACATCACATACGAACTGGTCCACAACGCTTTGTTGATGGGAAACGCGCCGTTCCACACGTAACCAATGATGACGCACAGTGCGCCAACCGCAAACAGGCCCGCGACCTTTTCAAAACTGTCGCGGTGTTGCATCAACCATTGCCCGGCCAGCACGCCGAACAAGGCGGTGGAAATCGCAGGAATCGTGCTGAACAATCCTTCGGGATCGTACATCGGCTTATACGTGTGGCCGGGCAGCAACGTGCGATCCAGCCACGAAGCCAGGCTGCCTTCCTGCGACAAATCGCCGTGAGGAAAACCGGGAGCGGAAAACAATTTCATTGCCAGCCAGTATCCAATCAGCAATCCGGCAGCGATGAGAATCTGCGTGCGAACTTTCGTCTTCAAAAAAATCAGCGAGGCGAACAGATAACAGAGCGCCAGCCGCTGCATCACTCCCGGAATTCGCAAATGCTGCCATTTGTCCAGCGTGTACGGAAACGCGTTCAACATCAGCAGGCCAAGCCCAAAGATGATCGCGGAGCGACGCAGGATTTTTAGATACAAATCGCGCTGGCTGCCGCCCTGGGATTTGCGCTTTTCAAAGGCCAGCGGAATGGCAACGCCGATGATGAAGACAAAAAACGGAAAGATCAGATCGGTCGGCGTCCAACCGTGCCAAGTTGCGTGCGCCAGCGGAGGATATACAGCGCTCCAGCTTCCGGCGTTGTTGACCAGCACCATTCCAGCGATGGTCAGGCCGCGAAACACATCCAGCGAAACCAGCCGTCCTGAAATTGGGGAATCCGGGCGCTGTTCGGTCATGGGGAAAGCTCCTGAGTAGTTTGCATTTGGGTAAAGCGATGTCGGCGGCAGATTGTCATAAGATGCCTAAAAGGAAAATGGCTGCCCGAAAAATCCGAGCAGCCATTTTGAAATTGGTTGATTTACCGGTTGATTAACGTCGAGCCTGACGCTCGCGGGCATCGTCAATGTCCTCGACAGCGGCAGGCGAGGAAATAATCCCGCCTTTGATCTTCGGAGCAATGTCAACGCGACCAAGTAAAATCCGCTGCATTCGCTTCGGCAAAACATACTGAGCCGCCCGAGCAATTTTGTTCACGGTGGAAGCCAGATCGCCTCGACCTTCCCAATGTTCCTGCAACACGGCATCGTCGGTTCTGGCCAGCAACCTCAGCACGACCAACGCGATCAAATACAAATCGTCCACTTGTCCGATGACCGGAATCACATCCGGAATCAGATCCAGCGGCGAAATCACGTAGGCAATTGCGCCTACAAGGATTGCTTTTTCCGCCAGCGGCACACGCGAATCCTTAAATAGACGTCCCAACAGCAACAGGAAATTCGGGATCAGCATGATCATGCTTCTCAAAAAACCTTTTGCTTCTTTGCGATTGTTCGGATTCTCGGATTGGTAGGCATCAAGCCTAACTATTTTATTCTCTTCCATTTTCCTCCTCCCACTAGAGCACGAAAGTAGCTTCGTTTGCCGAAGCGCGGCTTCAGATGGTTAAATGCCCTGCGTCGTTGCAAAGAGCGACGCAATTTAACCATTCATTACGAACTGATACAAACAGCTATGTCAACTGACGTTTTTCCAGAATCGCTGGAGCTGATGGAAGGCGATTCGGTGCTGCAAATTGTGTGGGACGACGGCCACGTAAGCCGGCTGCGTCTGTCTGTGTTGCGGGCGGACTGCCCCTGCGCGAGTTGCAAAGGGCATCACCCTTCGCAAAGCCTGAACTTGCAAGCCGAGCAATTCCCCGAAATCCACATCACCGATCTGGCTCCTGTTGGCCGATACGCATACAGCATCAGTTGGAGCGACGGCCACAACACTGGACTGTACACGCTGCGGTCGCTGCGAGAGATGAGAAACTCTGCCTAACCGGAATAGGAGACAAGCCATGAAACTGATTTTCCGATGTTGTCTGATTGTGTTTTTGATGACCTGTGCGCTTTCCGTTTCACAAACTCAACAAGCCGCTGAAAGCAAACCTGAAGACCGCTTTGCCAAATTGGATTCGATGAAAGTCCATTACCAGAATTATGGCAAAGGCGACGAAGCGCTGATCTTCATTCACGGTTGGACGTGCAATCTGACGTTTTGGAAAGCGAACATTCCGGCCTTCACTGACCAAACGCGAGTCATCGCCATTGACCTGCCCGGCCACGGCCAAAGCGAAAAGCCAGAGCTTGCATACACGATGAAGCTCTATGCCCAAGCTGTCGAAGCTGTCATGCGTGACGCCAAAGTCGCCAAGGGCACCTTGGTCGGTCACAGCATGGGAGCGCCTGTCTTGTGGCAGTTTTATCGCAACTTTCCGGAAAAAACGCGCGCGCTGGTGATTGTGGACGGCGGGCTAAAAGCAATGGGCACACGCGAATCCATGAAACCCTTCCTTGATCCGCTGCGCTTGCCTGCGTATCGAGCGAATGCGGAGCGAAACGTCGAATACCTGACGCAAGGCATGAAAGATCCGAAAGTTCGCACCGAAGTGAAAACCGCAATGGTCAACTCTCCGCAACACACGATGGTCAGCGCCTTTGAAGGAATGCTAGACCCAACCATCTGGCCCGTGAAAGGCGACAAGATTACTGTGCCAACGCTGGCCTTGATGGCGAACAATGGCAACTGGAATTCTGACTACGAAAAATACATCCGCGAACTCGTGCCCGGCCTTGAGTATCAAGTCTGGTCGGGCGTCAGCCACTTTCTGATGATGGACGAACCGCAGAAGTTCAACGACACGGTGTTGGCATTTTTGAAGAAGAATAATTTGCTGAAAAAGTAGAGAAATGAAGACAGTCATTCTTTGCGGCGGAAAAGGAACTCGGCTTGGCGAACACGGCGCGACTGTGCCGAAAGGCTTGATCGAAATCGGCGGCCAGCCTGTGCTGTGGCATATCATGAAGCTGTATCAGCATTTCGGGCTGAATGATTTCGTGCTCTGCCTGGGATTTCTGGGCAATGAGATCAAGCGGCATTTCACCGAGCACTACTTTCTGGATCGTGAGCCGTTGTATGGCGATTTGGCTCCGTCGGCAGACTTGGCAGGAGATTTTCAACTGCGTTGGCAACACGCCGACGGCAACGAATTGAGCGTCACCTTTGCCGAAACCGGGGCTGAAACCAACACCGGCGGACGCATCAAGCAAATCGAAAAGTATCTGGGCAACGCTGAAACCTTTTGTGTGACCTATGGCGATGGGTTGTCGAATGTGGACCTGAACGCCTTGCTGAAGTTTCACAGTTCGCACGGACGAACGGCAACTTTGACAGCGGTTCATCCGCGCTCGAATTTCGGCATCATCAAGCTGGACGGCGAATCAGCAGTGACGGATTTCGAAGAAAAACCGGTCATGAAGGAATGGATCAACGGCGGTTTTTTTGTCTTTAACCGGCAATTGTTTGAATACTTGACCGATGATTGCGTGCTGGAACGCGAGCCACTGGAACGGCTTGCCGCCGAACGCCAATTGATAGCCTATCAGCATTCCGGCTTTTGGAAATGCATGGACACATACAAAGACAACATCGAATTCAACCAGCTCTGGGACGCCGGGCAAGCCGAATGGAAGGTCTGGGATTGATTTTGGATTTTGCGATGTAACGATTTCCCGCAAGCATCGAACTTTGAAACCTGTCACCTAACACCTGTTACCTATCACCTAAATGTTTTGGAATAACCGAACAGCTTTTGTCACCGGCGCGACCGGATTTGTCGGCTCGTACATAACTCGCATGCTGGTGGAACAAGGCGCGCGCGTCGTTTGTTTGCAGCGAGACGAAGTGCGAGCCAACTCGTTGGATGTATTTGACCTGCGCAACAAAGTCACCGTCGTCAACGGCACAATTGAAGATCACGCGTTGATGGAACGGATTCTGACCGAATACGAAATCGAAGCCGTGTTTCATCTGGCCGCCCAAGCCATTGTCGGCGCAGCCAATCGTTCGCCGCTTTCGACTTTTGAAGCCAACATTCGCGGCACGTACTTTTTGCTGGAAGCCTGCCGCCGCGCCGACACCGTCAAACGCGTCGTCGTGGCGTCCAGCGACAAAGCCTACGGTTCGCACGACGACCTGCCTTACGAAGAGCATTATCCGTTGTTGGGCTTGTTCCCCTACGACGCATCCAAAGCCTGTACCGATATTTTGGCGCGTTCATTTGCGCACACCTACAAAACGCCGGTCACGGTGTCGCGTTTTGCGAACATTTACGGGCCGGGCGACATGAATCTGTCGCGCATTATTCCAGGAACGATTCTGGCTGTGCTTCGCGGCGAAGTGCCGATCATCCGCAGCGACGGAACTCCAGTGCGCGAATTCGTTCACGCCCACGATGTCGCGCGCGGCTATTTGCTGCTGGCGGAAAAGATCGAAGACACGGCTGGTGAAGCCTTCAACTTCGGCGCGGGCGATCCGGTGCAAATGCTGGATCTGGTCAATCGCATCATCCGGCTGGCGGGCAAAGAAGGCCAGATTCAGCCGCACGTCATGCTGGATCACAAAATCGAACGCGAAATTGATGCGCAGTATTTATCGGCGGGCAAAGCTGAATCACGCCTGGGCTGGCGCGCCGAAATCAGTCTGGACGATGGCTTGAGCCAGACAATTGATTGGTACCGAGC
>DAOMFR010000134.1:1264-19606 GCA_035429885.1 Blastocatellia bacterium | reverse complement strand
ACGTCGCCCGGTTCCAGGGTGATGGCTTGGGTGATGTAGTGAATCAGATAGGCAATCTTGAAGATCATCTTGTCGGTGTTCGATGACTGCATCGTTTCGCCGTTCAATATGCCTTCGATTTTCAGAGCTTGCGGATCAGCGACTTCGTCTTTGGTGACGACGAATGGGCCGATTGGGCAGAAACCGTCCAGGCCTTTGCCGCGAACCCACTGGCCGTCGGCGAATTGCAGATCGCGTGCGCTCACGTCATTCAAACAGGAATAACCAAACACATAATCCAGCGCATCGGCTTCGCTGACTTTGCTGGCGCGTTTGCCAATGACGACGGCGAGTTCGGCTTCAAAGTCAATTTTTTCGCTGATGGAATGCAGCGTGACTTTGGCGTTGTGCGCGTTCACGGAGTTGATGAACTTGGTGAAAATCAGCGGAGACGACGGCGGCTCGCTGCCGCCTTCGATGGCGTGGTCGTAATAGTTTCGGCCGATGGCGATTACTTTGCCCGGCGTGACTGCGGGCAGGTATTCCACTGCGTCCAGCGCGTATGCGGTCGTTGCCGCTGCATTACTGGCCGCGTGAATTGCCGCCGCGCCTTTGGCGATGAAATCCTTGGTCGTCGCCGCAATGTCGGTGATGTCAACGATCACGCCGTTGTTGAAAACGCCCAATCGGGCTTCTTCGGATGCTTTGGTTTTGAATTGTGCGAGTTTCATAAAGGTAATGTTGGATTTGTAATTGGAATCAGGCTTCGGACGTTTCGACCCGACGCCGTTGGAATTCGTCAAAAGTCACAGCCAGCACGATGACTGAGCCAATGACAATCTTTTGGATGAACGGAGATATTTGCAGCAGGTTCCCGCCATTGGCGAGCACGCCCATAATCAACGAGCCGATAATAGTGCCGACGACAGTCCCTTGCCCGCCGCTCAAGCTGCCGCCGCCAATGACGACCGCGGCGATGACGTTCAATTCGTAGCCTTCGCCAGCATTCGGTTGTCCCGTGACAGTTCGCGACGTGTCAATCGCGCCAGCCAATCCGCTCAGCGCGCCAAGAATTGTGTAGTAGAAAATCTGATGGCGAGTGACTCTGATACCAGCGTAACGGGCGGCTTCAATATTGCTGCCCATCGCGTAACAATACCGCCCAAGCTGTGTGCTGCTCAGGACAAAGTGAACGATCAAAGCGATGGCTACGACCATTAACAGCGGTAAGGGAATTACGCTGAACAGGTTTTTCTCGGCCAGATAACCGGCATTTTGCGGCAGCCCTACAACCGCGTTTCCATCGCAAAGGTACAAGGCCAATCCACGATAAATTCCCATTGCCCCCAGCGTGACGATGAACGCTGGAATTTTCAAAATTGTGACTGCCGCTCCATTGACCAATCCGCTGGATGCGCCAATCAGCACGCAAACCAGAAAGCCTATGGCAACAGGCAAGCCGCCTTTGACCATGGTCATAGAGCCAACAACTCCGGCAAGCCCAACGATTGACCCGACGGAAAGATCAATGCCGCCAGATACCATCACCATCGTCATCCCCATCGCCATAATGGTGATGACGGCAGTTTGGCGGGCAATTGCAGCCAGGTTTCCTGCGGTGATGAACTTGGGGTCCTGGTTCAGCACGAAGTATTCCGCCAAGGGAATCAAGGCGCATAACACAATCAGACTGATGAACGGCAAGAAGCGCTTAAGCCACTCTGGCATAAAATCCTGTTTGATTTGGAATTTGGATAAGTCGTAAGCGAGGCGGCAAGTTACGGCAGCGATTCGATGTAGTCAAGGGCTGAAATCAAGATTGGTCAAGCCAATCTTGATTTGGTAAGGACAGAATCCGTGGCTTAAGGGCAAATTCAGCTTGTGCGCAAGCGAATCAAAGGCTTACGCACAAGCTGTTGAATATATTATTCGACCCAATCAGCGATAAACACATTGGTGTCGCCTTGTTTGGCAGCATTCCGATTGGAGCAAAACACCAGCTTTTTGCCATCTGGAGAAAACATCGGAAAGCCATCAAAAGTGTCGTTAAACGTGATTCGTTCAAGCCCCGTGCCGTCCACATTGATGGCGTACAAGTCAAAGTTGCGCCCGCGCGGATCGTCAATGTTTGAAGAAAAGATGATCCGTTTGTTATTCACAAAAAAGAACGGAGCAAAATTGGCCTTGCCGTTGTTGGTGACCCGGCGTTTATTGGAGCCATCAGGATTCATCACGAACAGATCGAGCTTGGTGGGCCGGATCATGTCTTCTTTCAACAAGGACGTGTAATCCGCTTTCTCCGCTTCAGTTTGCGGATGGAAAGCCCTGTAAGCGATCAACTTGCCGTCGTAGCTCCAAAACGGACCGCCGTCATAGCCAAGCTCATTGGTCAGCTTCTTCACGTTCTTGCCGTTCTTGTCCATTGTGTATATGTCCAGATCGCCGTCGCGCAAACTGGTGAACACGATGGTGCCGTCAGGACGAATTGTTGCTTCGGCATCGTATCGTCCAGTTGTTGTCAGCGGCTTCGGATTCGATCCATCCAGGTTGGCTTTGAAAATGTCGAAGCCGGGATAGAGTGCCCAAACATAGCCTTTGGAAAAATCCGGCTTCGGGGGACATTTCGCATCAGCCTTGAAGGTCGAAGCATAAACGATGGATTTCTTGTCCGGCGTAAAATAGGAACAAGTGGTTTTCCCTTCGCCGTTCGACAGCATTTTCAAGTTAGAGCCGTCGAGGTTCATCGAAAAGATCTGATCGCAACCGTCGCCTTTGACGGCTCGCTGGAAGATCAATTTCTTACCATCATGTGAAAAATAGGCTTCCGCGTTTTCACCTTCAAAGGTAAGTTGTTTGATGTTCGCCAGGTGTTTTTCACCGGCAACCTTCAAGTCCTTGGTCGGGGTGTTTTGCTGTGGGCTCGAGATCGCATTTCCTGAAAAGGAAAAAACGCCGTAAGCGGCGGCACACAAAAGCAAAATCAAGGATGTGATTGTTCGCATTGGTTCTCCTGCAAGAAGCAAGTGGGACAATTTTTTTGAAAATTGTCCCACTGAATTGTTGGGGTTATTCGACTCCTGACTCGACTTTAGTCTTCGTCGTCGTCGTGTTGGCGGTTTCCGCCTCGTCCACCTTCTTTGCCGCCGCCTTTTTTGTCATTTAGCAGGGCTTTGCGGCTCAGGCGAATCTTGTTGCCTTCGATGCCGATGCACTTGACCATCACCTGTTGGCCTTCGGTCAATTCATCGCGGACATCGCGAACGCGATAATCGGCGATTTCAGAAACGTGCAACAGGCCATCCAAGCCAGGCAGAATTTCGATAAATGCGCCAAAGTCCACGATTCGGGAAACAGTGCCGAGATAGGTTTTGCCGATCTCGGCTTCCGCTGTCAATTCGCGGATGATCTGCATTGCCATTTCGCCTGCTTCACCGTTGGCGGTGGCAATCGAAATGCGTCCGGAATCTTCGACGTCAATCTTCGCGCCAGTGCGCTCGACGATGGACTTGATCATTTTGCCACCTGGGCCAATGACGTCGCGAATCTTGTCGGGGTTGATCTGCATCGTCATGATCCGAGGCGCGTACTTGCTCAGCTCCTTGCGAGGCTCCGCAAGCACTTCGGCCATCTTGTCCAGAATGAAGAAACGCCCTTTCTTGGCCTGCTCCAAAGCGTCAGCCAGAATCTGGGGATTCAGTCCGGTGATTTTGATGTCCATCTGCAACGCGGTAATGCCGTTGCGCGTGCCAGCGACTTTGAAGTCCATGTCGCCGTAGTGATCTTCAGCGCCTGCAATATCGGTCAGGACGGCGAATTTCTTTTCTTCCATCACCAAACCCATTGCAACGCCAGCCACTGGAGCTTTAAGCGGGACACCTGCGTCCATCATTGCCAAGCATCCGCCGCAAACTGTCGCCATTGAAGACGAACCGTTGGATTCGGTGATGTCCGACACGACGCGAACGACATAAGGCCATTCAGTGTCATCCGGCATGACCGCTTCCAGCGCACGGTGAGCCAAGGCGCCGTGGCCAATTTCCCGGCGGCCAGGGCTGCCCGTTCGACCGGTTTCACCGACCGAAAAGGGCGGGAAATTATAGTTGAGCATAAACCGGCGTTTTAATTCACCCGTTTCCAGGCTATCCAGGTATTGGACGTCTTGCGATGTCCCCAGTGTTGAGGTGACAAGAGCTTGAGTTTCGCCGCGTGTGAACAGAGATGAACCGTGAGTGCGTGGCAAGACGCCCACTTCGACCGAAATCGGGCGAATCTCCGAAAATCTGCGTCCATCCGGACGGCGGCGGTTATTCAGAATATCGTCACGGAAAATGGCTTCTTTCAGGTGGTCGAACAGCACGCCGGCTTCAGCACGAACTTCTGGTTTATCTTCGGGATAACCTTCGATGACTTTCTTTTTGAGAGTGTCAATGGCGCTGTAGCTTTCCAGCTTGGATTTGTTCTGAACGTTGAGCGCATCCCGCATTTCGCCCGTGTATTTCTCCGCGATTTCACGCAGCAGAGTTTCATTGACGGGTTTGGGCTGAAATTCGCGCTTTTTGATCCCCATTGCTTCGAACATCGAACGCTGCAATTGGCAAAGCTTTTTGATTTCGCCGTGAGCGAAGAGCAATGCTTCGAGCATGACTTCTTCGCTGACTTCTTTCGCGCCAGCTTCCACCATCACGATGGCTTCTTCGCTGCCCGCCACGATCAGGTTGAGCAGGGAACCACGCAACTCTTCGTACGTGGGATTCACGACATATTTGCCTTCAACCAAGCCAACGCGCACACCGGCGATTGGATTGTGAAAGGGAATGTCCGACAGGTACAGCGCTGCTGACGCACCGGTGATCGAAAGCACGTCCGGCTCGTTTTCTTCATCAGCCGAAATCACCATGGAAATGATCTGGGTTTCGTGTTGGTATCCTTCAGGAAACAACGGGCGAATGGGACGATCAGTCAGTCGGCAAGTCAGAATTTCTTTTTCGGAAGGACGTCCTTCGCGTTTGAAATAACCGCCAGGAATTCGTCCGGCGGCATAACCGTATTCGCGGTAATCAACAGTCAGCGGGAAAAAATCTACGCCTTCTTTTGCTTTGCGAGCGGAAACAGCTGTGACCAACACAACCGTTTCGCCTTGCTGTACGAGCACGGCACCGTCAGCTTGTTTTGCAATGCGGCCTGTTTCAATCGAAAACTCTCGACCGCCTAAATTGATGCCTTGTTTCAGAAACATCTTTATCTCTCCTCTTAACAACAATGGTGTTTGGGTTGGTACACAGGTTTGATTACCAGTCGATTACCAACCAACTCACCACAAACGACAAAACGCCGCAAACACAGACTCGAACACAACGTCGCAGAGTTGCGCAGCGGCGGGTAATGTTGAAATAAACTCGAATTGTTTGATGGAATTGTCTGAGCAATCTTTCACGATGGGCAATCCCAACTTGGACAGCCAGGGATGATGGCGCTGAGGGCATCCGAAAGTACACATTAGTTCGGATGAAGTCATTCGTCTTCCAGTTACTTACCTGATTGGTAAAGCTAGACTCTTAGTCATTTCGATGGAACATTGGTGAAATGCCAGAGCAGGAAGCACGTGCCGTCACGTTCGGCTGCACAGCAAAAAACGGCGTCTCACCGGAGACGCCGCCGAATTCTTCAAACTTATTTTCTCAGTCCTAGACGGCTGATCAATTCATGGTACCGATTGATATCTGTGCGCTTCAAATATTCCAGCATACTGCGGCGCTGGCTTACCAGTTTGAGCAAGCCACGACGCGAATGGTTATCCTTTTTATGCGTTTTGAAGTGCTCAGTCAGCTCATTAATACGCGTAGTCAACAACGCAACTTGCACTTCAGGCGAACCGGTATCACTGCCATGCGTCTTGTACTGAGAGATGATGTCTAATTTAGCCTCTTTTGCTAAAGCCATTGGAACTTCTTCTTTCCTCCGAAGTTAGATTATTTGATCTTGTCGAAATTTGAGGCGCGAGGGTAGCAAAGCACTCACCAAAGTTCAAGTCATCGAAATGCTTGCCGCTTCAGCTCGCCGATCACGTTAATTTTGTCACTTAGAGAAGTAACGGTTGAGCGTTACTTGATTCGGTTTAGCCGTCATCAAGGACACCACGACCATCAGAATTCCCGAAATGATGGTCATCGGAACGACTGGCAGCAATCCAAACACCGAGGTACCGCCCGGCGTTCTTGCCAGCACTTCCCAGTTGCCAATTGACCAAATGACTTTAGGAGACGCCACAACAGATTGGAAGACGGCGACGGCAGTGACGCTTCCCGCCGCCCACAGAGTCGACGCCAAGGCCCCCCATTTCGTGCTGCCTCGCCAAAACAGCGCGGCGATCATCAGCGGCATCAAGGCTGAATAACCTGAAAACGCATACGACACAGCCAGATCAAAAATTGGCTGCGGAAATTTCAGCGCGATGAAATACGCAATCAGCGTCAAGCCGACGACAAACAAACGGCCGGTCATCACCTGCGCCTTTTCGCCGAACCGTTCTTTGCCTTCGTAAAAGGCAAAGATGTCTTCCGTAAACATGGTTGAAAGCGCCAGAATCTGGGAATCACTGGCCATCACCGCCGCCATAATTCCAGCGCCCAGCAATCCTGCAAGCCACAGCGGAGCATACGCTTCCAGCAAACGCAGCAACACGTCATCCCCAGCCGATTTGGTGCGAAGTTGGGTTTTCTGCTCGGGCGACAATGTTGCCGACTGTGTCGCCAAAGTTTGGCGAGCTTCCAGTTTGGTTTGGATGGCAGGAACTTCGGTTGCTCGATTGGCGGCGACTCCGAGAAAAACTGCGGGCAGCCAGATTGCCAGCATGCACAGAGGGTACAGGATGACCGTCTTTTTGAAGTGCTGCACACGTTCCGCAGTCAGGCAAAAAATAATCATGTGCGGAAAATTGATCGAAGACAGCGGAATGAATGTGTAGCTGAAAAAATACAACGGAGAGATTTTCTCTCGTGTTAGAAGAGACGCTGAAGTAGGCGACGCCAGCATTTCATTCATGGCTTTGCCGAATCCGCCCATCTTCGTGCCAATTACGGCCAAGGCAATGGCTCCAAACACCAGAAACAGTGTCGTCTGGAAAGCGTTGACCCAGGCTGTTCCGCGCATGCCTCCGAAAAAGACATAACTCATGACCACCAGCGCGACGACAGCACCGCCAAGCCAGAAGGGAATTCGTCCTCCGCTGATAGCAAAAAGTGTTGTTCCTCCGCCCATCACGCCGATGATGATGTAGGGTAACAGCAGCGCTGTTTGAACGACGGAAATGACGGTTCCGATGTGGCTGCATTCCCAGCGGTCGCGGAACATTTGCACTGGAGTCATAAAGCCAAATCGTTTTCCGAGTGACCATACACGCGTGCCAATGAAAAACAGCGACAGGGGAACGACCAGCGCCGACGACGAAGCCATCAATCCATACGTTACAATCCCGTTTGAAAATGCGTGACCCGAAGAGCCCAGTATGGCGAAAGCAGTCATGTTCGTTCCAAACAGCGACAGCAGGAACACCGCATTTCCGAGCGAGCGGTTGGCCAGAAAATAATCTTCTGCAGGGTGGTCGCCAGCCTTGCGGCGGAATGCGAAAATGCCTATGTAAAGCACCGTGGCCAAATAGGCGAAGACAAATAGGGCTGGAATCAAGCTGGATGTCCTCCTTCAGAGTTTGGTCAAATGGATTGTGCGGGATTGCGTCCT
This sequence comes from Blastocatellia bacterium, assembly GCA_035429885.1. Taxonomy (GTDB): domain Bacteria; phylum Acidobacteriota; class Blastocatellia; order RBC074; family RBC074; genus RBC074. The sequence goes on along the minus strand of DAOMFR010000134.1, from coordinate 11,890 downwards.
AACGCGTGGCATCATAAGTCGCGCAGTGTAAACTGACAATTCATCCAAGTTTGCCAGACCACATTTGTAACCCAATCCAATGGGAAGCCGTATTTCTAGTTGCTCGCAGTTTCATCCTGTGCGCTTTCCAGCAGTTTCAATCACAACCCGGAGGTTTCGTCATGACCAGAAGTTCACGCAAACTCGCTTTTTACCTGTTGAGTGCTGTTTTGCTGCTGCCCGGTTTCAACGTGGCTGCGCAAACGCCTTATCAAAAACCGCCCAAAGCAGTCCTGGATGTTCTGGATGCTCCTTCGTCACCGTTTGTGTCGGTCAGCCCTACGCGCGACCGGATGTTGCTGATGCAAACGTCTCGGTACCCCTCCATTGCCGAATTATCCGAACCGATGTTGCGGCTGGCCGGATTGCGTATTAATCCGAAAACCAACGCAATGCACATGGCCGGGCGTTTTACAGGGTTGACGATTAAAACGATTCCTGATGGCAAAGAAACCAAAGTTGTCACTCCGCCCGGCGCGAAGTTGGGTGGCGCTTCATGGTCGCCGGACGGCAAACAGTTCGCCGTGACCAGCATTGCCGCCGGAGGCAGCGAGTTGTGGATTGGTGACGCAGCTACCGGAAAGCTGCGAAAGATCTTGGGCGTCAAACTGAACGCGGCGTATGGCGAAACTCTGCAATGGATGCCGGACAGCAAAACCTTGCTGGCGCAATTGATTCCTGCCGGACGCGGTGCTGCGCCTGTGGCTCCGACGGTTCCAATTGGTCCGACCGTGCAGGAAAATTTCGGCAAAGCGACTCCGGCAATGACGTTTCAGGATTTGCTCAAGAACCCGCACGACGAAAAGCTGTTTGAATATTACGCCACCTCGCAACTGGCGATGATCAACGCGGCTACAGGCAAAGCGTCTCCGATTGGCAAGTCCGCAATTTACGCGGGAGTGGATGTCGCGCCGGACGGAAATCACCTGTTGGTTGTCAGCAATCATCGTCCGTTCTCGTATTCCTTTACTGCCGGATCGTTCCCGCGCGAAGTCGAAGTCTGGGACCACAGCGGCAAATTGGTTCACAAATTCGCCAGCCTGCCCTTGCAGGATCAAGTTCCGATTGAAGGCGTCCCAACCGGCCCGCGCAATTACAATTGGCGACCGACTGAGCCTGCAACTCTGGTTTGGGTCGAAGCTCTGGACGGAGGCGACACCAAAAAGAAAGCTTCGCCGCGCGACGTGGTGAAGATGCTGAAGGCTCCGTTCACTGGTCAGCCGGTTGAGTTGACCAAGACGGAAAACCGTTTTGCCGGGCTGACCTGGGGAGAGAAAAACGGCCTTGTGCTGGTGCGGGATATGGATCGCAATACCCGCCGCAGTCGTACGTTTTTGATGAATGCCGAGAACCCAAGTCAGACTCCGCGCTTGATTTGGAATCTTTCGATTCAGGATCGCTACAACAATCCGGGGCAGCCGGAAATGAAACGGTTACCAAACGGCCAAGCCGTGTTGCTGCAAAATGGCGACAACATTTTCCTGACCGGGCAGGGAGCCACGCCCAAAGGCGACCGTCCCTTCCTGGATCGGTTCAATCTGACGACGCTGAAATCCGAACGGCTATTCCGTTGCGACGATAATAGTTACGAAAGCGTGACGACATTGCTTAGTGATGATGGATCGAAGTTCATCACGCGGCACGAAACGCAAACTTCGCCGCCGAATTACTTCATTCGCTCAGCGAACGGCAGCGATAAAGTCGCTCTGACCAATTTTCCCGACCCTACTCCGCAGCTTCGCGGCATCAAAAAACAGCTTGTCCGCTACAAACGCAAAGACGGCGTAGACCTCTCATTCACGCTGTATCTGCCGCCGAATTACAAAGAGGGAACTCGGTTGCCAACGGTCGTTTGGGCATACCCAATTGAATTCGGCGATGCAGACACTGCCGGTCAAGTCAGCGGTTCAACCAATCGCTTCACGACCATTGGGGGAATTTCGCACCTGTTTTTCCTGCTGCAAGGTTATGCGGTTCTGGACGATACGGCGATGCCTGTCATCGGCAGTCCGGAAACAATGAACAACACCTACGTTGAGCAGATTGTTGCCAGCGCCGAAGCCGCGATTGATAAAGCTGTCGAACTGGGCGTTACTGACCGCAACCGAGTCGGCGTCGGAGGCCACAGCTACGGCGCGTTTATGACTGCTAACTTGCTGGCGCATTGCGATCTGTTCAAGGCCGGAATCGCCCGCAGCGGAGCGTACAACCGCACGCTAACTCCGTTTGGCTTCCAAAGCGAGCGCCGCACGTATTGGGAAGCGCCGGAGATGTATTTAAAAGTTTCGCCGTTTATGAATGCGCACAAGATCAAAGAACCGATCCTGCTGATTCACGGCGAAGCCGACAACAACACCGGCACGCATCCGATCCAATCCGACCGCATGTTTCAGGCGCTGAAAGGTAATGGTGGCAACGTCCGTTACGTCACCTTGCCGTTTGAAGCGCACGGGTACACCGCGCGCGAATCCACCGAACATACTCTGTGGGAAATGATTACGTGGTTCGATAAATATGTGAAAGGCGCAGGCGAATCCCAGGCCAAGGCCGCTTCAAGGTAGAAAGAATTATTGGGATTATGTGTATCGCCGTGGTCGAAATTCATTCGATCACGGCGATTGCTTCAATCTCGATCAAAAACTCGGGTCTGGCCAATGATGCAACGCCGATCCAGGTGCTGGCAGGAGGTGTGTCGGCAGGGAAGAATTCGCGCAACGCTACGCCAACGGGCGTCATGTCGCCTGGCTTTGGATTTACGACGTACAGCCTAAGCGAAACTACATCGGCCAGTGTGCCTCCGGCGGCTTCGACGCCGAGTTGAACGTTGCGTAACGACTGGCGGGTTTGTTCGCCCAAATCATTTCCACCGATGATTTGCTTGTTCGCGTCCCAAGCGGTTTGGCCGGACAGGTAAACGGTTTTGGCGCTTTCGGCGACGACGACTTGCGAAAATCCAATGGGCAAGCTGGGAAAGAGCGTTTCGGGATTCAGATGTTGTTTGGGCATGGCAAATTATTTCCAGCGTTGAGATTCCTGTTCTGCTGCACGCAAGGCAGTCAAATCCGCGTCGGCATCTTTCCACAAGGCAAACAAGGTTTGATAGGCTTGGCTTGTTTTCACCGTGTCGCCGGTGAGCGCAAGGGCACGCGCTAGTCCCAATTGCGCGAGCGAATAGGGCGGCGAGACATTGTTGTTGATGACAAACCCCTTCTGGTTAATCAGTTTGCGGAATTCGGCTTCTGCTTCGCGCCCGGCGCGTAGTTGCAAATATGCCAAGCCGCGTAAATACGCTGGCCAGAGAAAACCATACGTCCCTAGTTCATAGCGGCGAGGTTGTTCCAGCAATTCAATGGCGCGACGCGGATTGTTGCGATTTATTTCCACGGCGGCCAGCACGCCCGGTCGAAACAAAGTGTTAATGGCCGTATCTTGCGGAAAGCGTTTTGCCTGTTCATCCGCGAGTGCTTGCGCCCGCGCCGCTTCGCCGCACATGGCCAGCGCGACGGCAGCGGCGCTCAGTTGCCAACGGTTGCGCACCAGAGAAATGGATTTCGTGGCGTCTTTGGTCGCTTGCTGGCAATTTCCGTAAGCGGCTTCGCGCAGAGCGGAAATAAACGCCCAGCGACCGGCGACTTCGTTATCTTTCCCTTCCAGCATTCCGATGGCGCGCCGTGTGAATTCGCGCGATTGCCGCATCTGTCCGGCAGCGCCTGTCGTTGCGGCATGTTCTGCCAGCAAGTACGGTTCGAAAGGTTTGCCTTTTGCCCATTCAACTTGACGCTCGGTTTCCACAATGTCTCCACGAATGAAGGCAATCGCATGCAGCGTCGCGTGTGTGGTGTAACCATCAATTTTCTGCGCGACCGCTTGTTGAATGACCGTCATAGCTTCATCGAATCGGTTGAGGTTCACCAGATGATAAGCCTGATTGTTGAATGCAACGGCGTTTTTCGGGTTGAGTGCCAGCGACGCGCGAGTTTCTTCCAGGCTCTTGTCGAATTGGCCGGCAATTGTGTAACCGGTCGAGAGCAGCGAAGGAGGCAAAAAATCTCGCGGATAGGTGCGTCGCCACAGTTCCAGCATTTCCATGCGCTTTTCCAAATCACCGACGACGAAATAAAGATGTTGTTGCACGATGTAGAAATGTTCGTGTTCGCTGACGCGGTCCCGCAAATTGTACGCTTTTTCGGAAAACTGCGCGGCTTGTTCATAACTGTCGTCGTTGAACGCCGCCGCCGCCAGATCAGCCCATGCACAGGCAAAGTTCGGATCAAGTTCAACCGCGCGATGGAAAAACGGCAGGCTCGCATTCCCCTGGTCGCTCAACTTCAAATCCATTCCCTGTGAATAAGCTTTAAGTGCATCAAGCGACGAGGTCGTCGCTTGTTCTAGTGGTTTGTCGAATTTTTGAATTGAACTGAGTGATTCGCCAAGCTTGCCGCGCAATTCGGTTGCCGCCTGGCCAAGCGTTTTCAGAACATGCTCTTTGCTGTCAGCTTCGACCAGTTGCCGCGCAATCACCTCGCCTGTCACGGCGTTCATCGCCTCAAGGGTCAGAACAAAGTGGCTGCCAAGCGGCGCAATTGTGCCACTGAGCATCGCCTTGACCCCATTGCGCTGGCAGATTTCACGCGCGACTTCCGGCGTCAACTTTTCATCAGGCCGCCGGTTCATTAACCGCAATGTTTGCCGCGCCTGTTGTTCCGGAAACAAGCTCAGGTAAGGAGATTGTTCTAACTGCACTGCCAGCGCCTGTTTCAGCGTGCCGTCAAACACGGCATCGCCCGTTGTGTTAACGAAATCCGCCAGCAGCACGGTGTCTTTGTCAGTGAGCACAGGCTTGCGAGCCGAGATCAAGACAAACGTTACTGACAACAAAACCAGCGCCGCCAGGGCTCCAATGACTAGTCGTTTGTGCCGTCTGATCACATCGAAACGCGAAGTTCGGCTCCGTGTTTGCGCTTGCTGGCGGGACATCAATCCTTGCAGTTCCATTTCCTGCTTCAACGAATCCAGATCATCCAGTAACTCCTTCGCAGTTTGGTAACGTTCCTTGCGGTCTTTGCGAAGCGCCCGATTGAGGATTGGTGCAAGCTTCGCGGGGATTTCGGATGCCGATTCGATTAACGGTTCCGGCTCTTTGCTCAAAATTGCCGCCATCACGTCTGCTGTTGTTGCTCCGGTAAACGGACGAGTTCCGGTCAGCATTTCGTACATCACCACACCAAGGCAAAAAATGTCGCTCCGCGCATCTGCTTCCAAGCCGCGCACCTGTTCCGGCGACATGTAACTGGCGGTTCCCATCACCATTCCCGGCTCGGTTAATTGAGGATCGTGGAGTTCGGATTGTGAGTTGTCCGCAAGCTTGGCTAGGCCGAAATCCAGTACTTTCACCAATCCATCCGGCCTGAGCATGATGTTTTCCGGTTTGACGTCCCGGTGAATAATCCCGGCGGAATGGGCTGCGTTTAGAGCGGACGCGACTTGTCGGGCGACGTCAATTGCTTCCAGGACCTTCATGCGCCCGATTCGGATTCGCTGGCGCAGCGTTTGGCCTTCGATGTATTCGGCGGCGATGAAAAAAGTCGTTTCGGTTCGGCCAATTTCGTAAATGGTCAGGATGTTGGGGTGATTCAACGCTGATGTGGCCAGGCCCTCGCGTTCAAAACGTAGAATTCGATCCGCATTGGAAGCGAAGCGTTCGGGCAACAGCTTGAGCGCGACTTTGCGTTTGAGGAGTATGTGTTCCGCCAACCAGACTTCGCCCATGCCGCCTGCGCCAAGCTGTGAAAGGACCTTGTATTGTTGCACTTGTTGTTCGGGGTGGGAAGCATTTGGCTGGAAAACGTCGATCCGACTGTCGTGGTCGTTTTCAACGAGCATTTCCGCTGCGAAAGCAGCAGCGGGCGCTTCGATAAAGCTTTTCGCTTCCGCTTCTGACTGCAACAGAGCTTCGACTTTGCGGCGAAGTTCAGCATCGCCAGTGCAGGCTTTGTCCAGAAAGGCTGGACGGTCAGCGGGCGATAGTTCCAATGCAGCGTCCAGCAATTCATCAATTTGCTTCCAGCGCTCAGCGGAGATCGGCATCGGAACTGCCCTCCTTTTGCTCAGTCAAGGCTTGATGCAGCCAGGCTTTGGCCTTTTGCCATTCTCGCTCGACGGTGCGCAACGACATTTGCATGACTTCGGCAACTTCTTCGCTGCTCAGGCCGCCGAAAAAACGCAATTCGACCAAACGGCTTTTTCGCGCATCAAACTGTTCCAGAGATTGCAATGCGTCGTGTAGCGCGATCAACTCCACTGCTTTCTGCTCTGACACTGTTGCTGCTTCATCCAGCGGAACCAACTGCGCTCCGCCGCCTCGTTTGGCGCGAGCATGTCCACGCGCGTGGTCCAGCAAAATGCGCCGCATCAATTGCGCCGTGATACCGAAAAAATGCGCGCGGTTTTGCCAGCGAACTTGTTGCTGGTCTACCAGCCGCAAATAGGCTTCGTTAATCAGCGCCGACGTTTGTAATGTGTGGTCGGGATTTTCGCGCCGCATATATGCGTGCGCCAAACGGCGTAACTCTGCGTCCACCAGTGGCAACAACTCTTCAAGCGCCGCCGCATCGCCCTGATTCCAGGCGAGCAAGAGTCCCGTCACATCTTGTGGAAAAGGCGTTCCCATCGTTTGGGTTTGGCAATGGAAATGTCTGGGAAGACGGAGCGCAGTATACATCAAGCATCTGTACCAATTGAGTCTTTTTCAATGGCAAGGGCAACCGCTCAACACGAGATATTTGGGCTGTTGCCCTTGCGGTCAAAGAACCGTTCCAAGCCCTCAAAATATTTTTTTGCGAAGTGGCGGATTGTGTGCGCAAAGGTCGCGTTGGTGAATGCAGGTCAAAAGGAAGCAACCGTGCATCCCGGCAGGCTTGCACATCACAACTTATTTTGAGGAGGACATCATGAAAAAACGGTTGTTTACATTTGCCACTTTTGCGCTATTTGCCTTGGCGTTTTGTCTGCTGGTTCAATTCGGCTCACCAGTGGTTCAGGGCCAGGATCGGGGGCCATCACTTGCCAAACAAGGCGCCAATGAAATTTTTGACAACATTCCGCTCACCTTGGCCTTTGATGTGGCGACGGATGCCCGCACATTCAGAATCAATCGTGGCGCGCCTTTGCCGGAAGCGAAACGGGGCGACAGCTTTATTGTGGAAGGATTGATATACCCGGCAGGCACAATTGCTCCAGGCGGCACGCTGCTCAGCCCCGGAACATTCAACCCGATCACTGCAACCGGAAGCATTGGCAAATGGGTGTTGCGCGGAACATTCAATTACGATTTCGGCGAAATCATGGCGGGAGCGGAACCGGCGGTCTACGGCGCGGAATACTTTCTTTTCAATGACGGAAAAATGTTGGTGAGTGAAGGTTCTCACGGTGGTGCCCAATCGCAACTGCGCGTGATTGTCGGCGGCGGAGGGACTTTGAGCGGCGCGGCAGGCGAGGTTCGTGAGCAGGTGATCGGAACAAATGTGACGGGTCTGTTCAACCAACAATTCACCTTCAAGATCAAGCGGCAATCTATCCGATGATGGAAACAGTCGGGAGCAACAATTCAGATGCGGTCAATGTCTGGTGTTGCTCCCGCTTCGTTGCGGTTGGCCTGTTGAGGCGGCTCGGATGTTTCCCAGAGTACATTGATCTGGCCGCTGCTTAATAGGCCGAGATTGTAGCTTGCCAAGCCTTTGTGCTCTTTTTTATGTTGGTCGCGAATGACGAACCATAAATAGAGTTTGTTTTTATGGATAAGCCCAATGAGTTTGTTAGGGGGGCTACTGTGATATTCAATCAATTGCCAGCCATTTTGACTCACCCATTGCGGCAGCCAATTCTCAAATTTGGCTGTGGCATCGTTCAATCGTTTGCTATACCAAGTCATAAACATTGTAATCAGCGCCACATAAACAATCAGCGCCAGCACAACGACAGCGATGCCAAGTTTGCTCATCAAAAATACAAACATCATATTCGCTCGAAGTATCGTTTACGTTCCCAATCGGTTACCGCTGAATTGAACGCCGATTGTTCAGTGCGGAAAAAATGCGCGTAATGTTCAACCACGTCTGCGCCAAATGTTTGCTTGGCGAATTCGCTGGCTGCGAATTTGTCTGTCGCTTCGGCCAAAGTGTAGGGAACTCGCGGCAAAGATTTGGCGGCGTAAATGTCTCCGGTAAAGCATTCGGGTGGTTCGATCTTGTTGGCGATGCCGTCAAGGCCGGAAGCCAGCGAAGCAGCGAACGCCAGATAAGGGTTGGCGTCGGCTCCTGGAATGCGGCATTCGATGCGTAAGCTGTTGCCGCTCCCCACCACGCGAAAACCTCCAGTGCGATTGTCGTAACTCCAGGCCAGGCGAGTCGGCGCCCACGAACCATCAACATAACGTTTGTACGAATTCACGGTCGGCGCGTAAAACGGCATGACATCGTTGACGTGAGCCATCCAGCCACCTAAGAACCAGCGAAACTCATCGGTACATTTCACAGGGCCGAACTGTTTGTCTCCGGCAAAAGCGTTCTGGCCGTCTCGCCACAAACTGAAATGAATGTGACAGCTTGAGCCTGCGCGCGATTGATCGAACTTGGCCATGAAGGTGACGCTCAGTTCCATCGCTTCGGCAATTTCTTTCAAGCATTGTTTGTAGACAACGTGGCGGTCGGCCATTTCCAGAGCTTCGGCGTAACGCACGTTCAGTTCGTGCTGCCCCAAGCCCCATTCGCCTTTGGAGTTTTCAACCGGCACGCCGGAGTTTTTCAAATGCCGCCGAGCCGCTGCGGTGAAGGCTTCTGTGCGAGTGCCTTGCAGAATGTGGTAATCCTCCAAGTACCAGCCCGCCGGAGTCAGCGCGTGAAAGCCCTGTTCATTCGCCTGGCGGTAGCTGTTTTCAAACAGGTAATACTCCAGCTCCGAAGCGGCGAAGCTTTCAAAGCCAAGTCCGCGGGCTTTTTCCAGCTGCCGTCGCATAATCGAACGCGGAGCGACTGTGATCGGCGAATGCGTTTTTTCGTTTTCCACATCGCACAACACCAGCGCAGTTTTATCCAGCCAGCTGGCCACGCGCAGTGTCGCCAGATCCGGCACCAGATGAAAATCGCCGTAGCCCAATTCCCAATTCGCGAATTTGTAGCCGGGCACTGGCTCCATTTCCATGTCCACGGTCAGCAGGTAATCGCAACCGTGCGTGCCGTGCGCGATGGTGTCGTCCACGAACATTTCGGCGTCGTAGCGTTTGCCAACTAGCCGCCCATAATGATCCGTGAAGCCTACGATGACGGTTTCGATTTGGTCTTGCGCGACCAGTTCACGCAAACGTTCGACGCTCAGCATTCCTTTGATTTTGTTTTCGCTCACCTTTGACCTCATTAAGAACCCGCTTCCTACCGGTCGCGGTACTGACTTTACTGCTTCAAAAACACAGGCTGAGTCCAGGCAAACTTGCCATTCGATTCGATGACTTTGGCGCGGACGTAAGCTTCGTCGCCTTTGAACGTGTAGCTAGCCGGATTGGTCGTCACTTCTTTCAATATCTTGCCCCACTGGCCGATGAACTGGACGACATATTTGCTGGTCGCGGGTTGTTCGGCGATTGTGATGGTGATTTGTTTTTTGTCCGCCGAATAATCGCGCAGCGTGACTCCGGTCGAAGCATAAAAATCACCGCGCTCCATCGCTTGCAGAATTTCCGTCACGCCCAGCTTTTCAGCGCGCACCATCACCCAGCCGTGACCGGGCGTAGACTTGGTTTTGTCCCAGGGCGTTTTGAAGTGATGCGCGTCATCAACCGCGATGCCGTAAAGCGTCATTCCACTGGAAAGAATGTCGTCCCACATCGCTTCCAGGCCTGGTTGGCCTCCGCCGCCCAGGTTGTTGACGGTCGGATGGCCGTTGTAAATCTCGAACAGGCGCAGGTTTTTGATTGCCTTCAAGTCGTTGGCAGTGATTGACCAGTTGAAGTTGGGATGATTGACGTGCGGGACGCCGTCAACTTTGCGAATGGCGTTTACGTCGTTTTGAATTGTCGCCGCGACACTTTCGCCGCGCTGCGGCAGCGCCAGTTCGCGCGGATTCAATCCGTTGATGTGGATGTCCTTCTTTTCAAATTTGTCCGTGAGTTCTTCGCCGGGAATCAGAAGGAACTTTTCCTTTGCGCCGAAAACCGATTGCAACCCAGCAATATCGGTCAAAAAGTTGTGATCCGAAAGCGTCAAAAAATTGTAGCCGTGTTCGCGGTACCAGCGCACGACTTCGTCCGGCGTGGAATCTCCGTCGCTGTTGATGGTGTGAGTGTGCGTGTTGCCTTTGTACCAGTTCAGTTTCTTTTCCTGAGCGGAAGAGTTGAACGTTGAGTGCGCCAGCGTTGCGACTAACGCAGAGAAGATGACAGCTCGAAAAATTGAAGCGCGCATAAAAGCTCCTATTGGTTTGACCACTGAGGGCCGTGGAAGTGGCGACGTTCGTGAACGGCGTACCAAATAGTCAGCAGCAACGTGACCACCAGAATTGATTGCCAGGTTTTAGCGTCGGCAAGGCACAAAATCA
>DAOMFR010000134.1:0-1164 GCA_035429885.1 Blastocatellia bacterium | reverse complement strand
CCAACGTGTCGCCAGACTCTTGAAGCAGGCATTCCTTCGTCGCGGGCAAAGGCGTAAATCACGCGCGAAGACCAGGTCACAGCCGATAATCCGCAAAACCACATGGCCATTGCCGCCAAGCCTGAAAACGCTGAACCTGCGCGTTCGCCCAAAGCTCCAATCAAAATCGCCACGACTTCGGGAGGATTGCCCAGCACGGAAGGAATGTCTTTGATCGAAAGCGTCAGAGCGATGAGCAGCAGATAGCCGACAACGCTGGAAACGACGACGGCCATAACCATTCCCCACGGAGCGCGACGGCGCGGATCAACGGTTTCTTCTGAAACGCTGGCCGAAGCGTCGTAGCCAGTGAACGTCCACATCGCCTGCAACAATCCAATGACGAACGCCCACCAATAAGACCAGCCTTCGGTGTTGCTGGTGATGCGCGCGAAGAAAAAACTGACGGGTTGTTTCGGCGCAAACAGCAGCAACGCTCCAACGATGACGATGACTCCGATGATGTGAACCGTGACGCTGAAATCGTTTAGCCACGACACCAGTCGAATTCCGAAATGATTGATCAGCGCGTGCGACAGCAGGATTGCTCCATAAACTGCCAGCAGGTTTGTCGTTGTCGCTTCCAATCCCAGCAGCGGAGTGACAAACGTCGCGCAGCCGTAATCAATCGCTGCTACAGCGGCAATCTGGCCGATGATGTTGAACCACGCCGTGAACCAGCCCCAGCCTTTGCCGCCCAGCTTGCACGACCAATGATACATCGCCCCCGAAGTCGGCAACGCGCTTGCAAGTTCGGCCATGCTGCAAACCACTGCCAGCGTAAAAAACGTGACCAGCGGCCAGCCCAAAGACATTTGCGCCGGGCCGCCCATCTTCAAGCCGTGGCCGTAAAGCGTGACGGCTCCGGTCAGGATGGAGATGATCGAAAACGAAATGGCAAAGTTGGAAAAGCCGCCCATTGTGCGGAAAAGTTCCTGGGCGTAACCGAGCTTGCCAAGTTCTTGTGCGTCGTCTTTTGCGGAGTGGTGGGAGTGAGAAGTCATTGGTGAAGGATCGAAAAAAATGTGTCAGTAGCCCGCGCGTGAGCAAGGGCTTTGGCTTGCGAGCCTAAGCGCCTCCCCCACGGTCGGGCTACTGACACCAGAGGATTTTTCGATGCAAGTT
>DAOMFR010000133.1:0-19746 GCA_035429885.1 Blastocatellia bacterium | reverse complement strand
AAAGATTCCGGCCAGCGAAATCAGCATCAGCTATTTCAGCTACAACAAATCGCTTAACGAACAAAAGTAATCTGCGGATTCATCTTGCCAGCCAGAAGTTGCAACTGAATCGCCGCTCATCATCGAACCAGGTTTTCGCCGGTTGAAAGCCGGTGTCTTTCGCCAACGTCGCAAGCTGCGGCAAATCGTATTTGTAGGAATTTTCCGTGTGGATGGTTTCGCCGGGTTGGAACTGAATCTGTAAATCCAGCACATTGATGGTAACGGTTTGCGCAAAGCGGCTGGCCAGATGACTCTCGATTCGTCCGAATTGCTCGTTATAAATCGCGCGATGGTCGAAACTCGCAAGGTTGAAATCCGCGCCCAGCTCTCGGTTCACCCGTGCCAGCAAGTTCAAATTGAACGCAGCTGTCACCCCCAGAGCGTCGTCGTAAGCAGGGATCAAAACATCCAGCGACTTTTTCAAATCCGCGCCCAGCAACAATCCGTCGCCGGGGCGCAATGCTTGCCGAATGGTTTGCAGCAAGGCGCGCGCTTCGTCGGTAGTGTAATTGCCGATGTTTGAACCAAGGAATAATGCCAGCAACCGCTCACCTTCGCGCGACACAACGGAATCCAGCCCACACGTGTAATCTCCGACGTGGCCTGTGATATGAAGCCGGTCGTATTCGCCAAGCAGTTTTTCGGCGCTGTGTCGCAAGATCGAAGCCGAAATATCCATCGGTTGGTAATGCAGTTCGGCTTGCTGCGCCAGAATTGCTTCAATCAGCAAACGGGTTTTGACGGAACTGCCGCTGCCCAGTTCGACAACCCCGACAGGTGCGGGTAATTGCGAGACAATTTCCGCCGCATGGCGATGGAAAATTTCCGCTTCGGCGCGCGTAGGGTAGTATTCCGGCAGCAAGCAAATCGCTTCGAACAATTGCGAACCAAGCGCATCGTAAAAATATTTCGGCGGCAAGGTTTTCGGCTGCGCGGTTAATCCGGCGCGCACGTCTTCGGCAAACGAATCGTGATCGGCTTGCTGTACTGATTGATGAATTACTAAACGGGAGTCAGTCATAGCCCCAAGCTTCGCACAGACTTCCAGCAATCGCCAAAAAAATTATTGATGAAATCAAAACCCAAAGAACGATTGGACAAACTGTTGGTGGAGCGTGGGCTGGTGGAAACTCGCGCCAAAGCGCAAGCGTTGATCCTGGCCGGGCAGGTCTTCAGCAACGAACAACGCTTGGAAAAAGCCGGGCAGTTGGTTGCGACGGAAGCTCCGTTGTCGGTTAAAGAAACCATGCCGTTTGTCAGTCGTGGAGGTTTCAAGTTGGCGGCGGCGCTGGATCATTTTGGCGTGGATGTGACGGGAAAGATTTGTTTGGACATTGGCGCTTCGACCGGGGGGTTCACCGATTGTTTGCTGCAACGCGGAGCCGCACGCGTCGTCGCGATTGATGTTGGCCACGGCCAGCTCGATTGGAAGTTGCGGCAAGATGCGCGTGTCGAAGTCCGCGAAAACGTCAACGCCCGGTATTTGCAGCCAGTAGATTTCAGCGAACAGTTTGACCTGGTGGTCGGCGATGTTTCGTTCATTTCGCTGACCAAGATTTTATCGGTTGTGCCTGCGCTGATTACGCCCGACGCTTTGGTCATCACGTTGATCAAACCGCAGTTCGAAGTCGGACGCGAAGAAGTCGGCAAAGGCGGCATCGTTCGCGATGAAGCGGCGCAGTTACGCGTCGTTGATGAAATTGTCGCGTTCGCGGCTTCAATTGGTTTGAGTTCGCGCGGCGTGATTGATTCGCCGATTTTGGGAGCGGACGGCAATCGGGAATTTTTGGTGTGTTTGGAAATCGCCGCTACTTCTTCGGCAAACTGATCTGTTCGCGGTGAGTGATTTTGCCGGGCGATTGACCGTCGGCTTTTTTGGCTTCGACGCGAAGTTTGACGGCATGACGTTTAGCAGTTGGCTGGTCAACGCCCAAAAAATACGACGATTGAATCCGCGTCAGCAAACTTTTCAGCGAAGCTTCCACATCTTCATTGGTTCGGCTGAACAGCGCCAACCCGCCCGAAGCGGCGGCAATTCTTTCCAGCCCGCTTTGATATGCCAGATTCATCGAATCGCTTCGATAGCTCAGATGCAGTATGAAAATCGGAGCGGTGAATTCGCCCAGTGCGTCCGCTTGACGACTCATCTGTTCCTGAATGGCGCGGTCGGAAAAACGGCGACTGAGATCGCCCGAATCGCTGGAATTCACCACCGGGTTCAAATAATCGGCGCGGTAATTGGCAATGCCACTGTCGGTGACATACAGCACGGCGACACGCACGTTGGCCTTTTGCATCATCCCCGAAGCGAGCGTCGAAACTTGCTCCAGCGTATCCAACAACCCGGCTTTGCCGCTGACCTGCACGGCATGAATCTTTTCCGCCAGCAACGCACGGTCGGCAGTCGGCTCCTGAATCACAGATAAACCATCCTGCGCCTTTAACAAGCCAACCCAATAATTTTGCCCAAAGGTTTTGATCGCCTCACTCAATGCCAGACGCGCTTCATCCACCCGCGCCAGATCGGCAACCGTGTCAAACACGATCAACAGAATCGTCGAACTTTTCGGCGTTTGAAAACTTTTGACGGGCGATTCTTTTTCTTCGACAAAAACTTTGAACGCTTGCCGATTGCCGTCCAGCCAGAATTGATCGTCGCCTTCTTCCACCCAGACGGGAATTTTCAGCAAGCCTTTTGGCGTCGTGTCAGCCTTTTCCTTTTGCGCTAACGCAGGCGTTGCGACGGTCAGCAGCATAACAACAAGGGCCAGTGCAGTAACAATTGCTTTCATCAGATGGCACTCAACGTTAAAACAGAATTCTCAACCCGAACTGCATCACGCGTCCGCCGGTTGAGCCGATGATTTTCCCGGCGTTTAGGTTCGGACTCGATTCCGGGCCAATGCGAGTATCCGGATCATTCAGATTGGCGTGGTTGAGAAAGTTAAAGGCTTCACTGACAAATTCCAGCGAAGTGTCGGCGTTCAATTCGATGCGCTTGGTCAACGACAAATGATGAACATGCGCTCCGGGGTCACGCAATTGCGGATGCGTTCGCGGCCCGTCGCCCAGCGTGAAATCATCCGGTTGAGCAAATGCCGCTACATTGAACCATTGTTGCGGCGATTGGGTTTCGACATCCGGATCTACTCCGGGAACGACGTTGACTCGCAAATTGCCGACGACTCCTCCTGTGCGGTTGAACCAAGGCCGCAAGATCAACGGTTGCCCTCCGCGCCAACTGGTCAATCCGCTCAAATTCCATCCACCCAATGTCCGAGAGACGAACAAGTTGTCCGCGAAAAACTTTTTCCCTCTTCCGAACGGCAGTTCGTACGTGTAGCTGGCCGAAATGGAGTGCGTGACGTCCGAAGTCGAAAGCGACCATTCCAGCCGCCGATTGTCAGGGTCCTGTGGCGTGCCGGACGAATAATTGTCCAACACCTTGGCCAGCCGGTAACTGAATCGGCCAAACAATCCTCCGGTCAATCGTTGGTCAATTGTCGCCGACATCGAATTCCCTTTCAGCGCGCCGACCGGATACAACCCGCCCATATCAAAGCTGCGATATTGCGGAAAGGGACGCAACGAATTGCGAAACGCTTCGTCGTAAAGTTGGTCACGGTATTTCAAATTCGAGACTGGAACCATGTTCAGGCGCGCAAAACCATCCACCAATTCATGCGCGCCCCGCCAACCGGTGTACAACACATTCAAAGTCAACGCGCGCGGCAATTCGCGCTGAATGCTGAAGGTCCATTGCTGGTTTGTCGGCAGCAAACCGGTCCGGTCAATGTAATCCGGTTCGATGCCGTTGACAGCGGTCGGGTCCAAAAAAGGCGGCTGTGCAAAATTCGTCGGCATGCCATCGCGCAACAGAAATGCCGGTCGCAGTTGGTCGTTCGCCGAAACAAACACCGGCGTCGCGTTGAATCCTTGCGTGCCGAAATGGCGACCGTACAGCGGGTAATCTTCGTAACTCAAACTGTAACTGGCGCGCATTACGGTTTTCCGGTCATTCAACGGATTGACGCTGACACTGACGGAAGGTTCTATGCGGGCCGTCACCGGTTGTAATCCGCGCCCGATTCCATTGCGGGCGGCAAAAATCAGCGCCCCGGGTTTGCCGTTGGCAAGGTTCGTGTGATCCAGTGAGACTGTGGATTGCCGATCGTATTTTTCGATGCGCGGCGTCGCGACTTCAAAGCTCAGACTTCCGAACAAACTCACGCCGGGACGCACGCGCCATTGATCGCTGAAGGTGCTGTCAAAAAAGTTTTTGCTGTAATACGACGGATGCAACACGACGCCTTCTTCCGCGCGCGAAACCATGCCCAACAAAAAGCTGGCAAAGGCGCTACCGGTATTGTTGACCCCAGGCAAAGCGGTTGCCGATCCCGTGAAGGAAAACCAACCGGAAGGAAACGAGGGGCTAAGCGAATTGACGAAACTACGACGGCCCAATCCTGAAAGTTGGAAGGTGTGCGCTTTGCGATTGATCGACAGCGCCAGCGATCCACTGTGACTGTAACTGCGATCACGAAACACCGGCGTTCCCGGACCAATCGAAAGGTAACCGTTGCTGAACGTTAGTCGCGGAAAGTAGCCAGCGAAGAGCCCCTTCAATCCCAATTGCTGAGGATAATTCTGACCTGCGTCCTGTTCGACAGAAGTCGTCGCGCCATAAGCCGTCGCCGCCCGAAACGTCCAGACAGTTTGCGGCGACGCCGTAAAAACATCCTGCACGCTGAGGCTGCCGTTTTCATAGTTGTAACTCGGCGCACCGGCATTGGCCGGGCCTGGGTAATACTCCGGCGATTTGCGAAGCCCGCGCGACAGGTTGAAGTTAATCCCAAGCTGCTGCTTTTCGGTCAACTGGTGATCCACTTTGGCAATCGCGCCGTCGGCTCGGTTTTCAAACGGTGAATTGACCCAGTAATTGTTTTGCAAAAATGGCCCAACATTGATGTTCGATCGCGGGTAAAGCGCGACAGCAGATTTGGCAATCGGTTCCAGTCGGTTGGCCGGAATGATGTTGTTCGGAAATGGATCGCGCAGATATTGCGGGTTCGTCGCCGACACCGCTTGCGACGGATCATAAGCCGGATTCGGTCGCGTGGTCAGCGGATCGTAAATCGGAATTCGTTGACCGGCGCTGTCCACCAAATCGGAAAAATCGCCCAGCCGCTGTTTGTCCGTGGCAACGGTAAACAGCGCGCTTTGGGCGATGCGTTCGCGCGTCGCTTCAAAGTTGACGGAAAAGAATGTCTTGCCACGTCCATCGAACAATTTCGGCACCCAAACCGGCCCGCTGACGCTGAATCCGTACTGATTTCGCCGCAACAAGGATTTCGTTCCGCCACGCTGCCGAACTTCGTGAGGCACCGCGTCGAATAAATCGTTGCGCAGATTTTCGTAAATGCGCCCGCTCAGTTTGTTTTGTTTGCCCGTGGATTTCGCGCTGCCGGTGCCGCCGCCAAGCATGTTCATTTGCGTGCGAAATTCGCCCAGCGCTTTTTGCAATTCGCTCGGCTGTTGCGGTCTGGGGGTTGGGCTCGGCGTTGGGCTCACCTTGGGAGATGGCGTAGGAGCAGCCGAATTCTGTCCGTAAACGGATTTTTCGCCAAACAGGCTCAGCGCCAACAGGCTGATCAAAAACGCTACGGCGAATGCAAATGTGGTTTTTCGAAAATGACTAACGAATTTCATCGAGATAAAACTTTTGAATGATGGTTGAAAAACAACGCGACCGTTTGCGCACAGGCAAGTACGGAGAAGGCGGAAGTTGAGATACGAAATTCTGCCCGATGAGGCGACTCTTGTCACCATCGCAACTGGAAGCTTATTCTTCGCGCGTTCAACGCACTTCAAAATTCATTCAACCCTCCAAGGAGCGATTATGCACATCAACCGGCGACGGTTAGCCGTTCTGTTCTGTTTATTTCTGGCGCTTTCCAACCTGATCGTGCCTGCGGGAGCTCAACAACGCCGCCGCACGGCAGCGTCTTCCAAAAAACCGCGCCTGGTAGTCGGCATTGTCATCGACCAGTTTCGCGCCGATTACCTGAACCGATTCAGCGATCTGTTTGGCGAAGGCGGATTCAAACGCTTGCTGGACGGCGGAGCCAGGTTCACCAATGCCAATTACATTCACACACCGACTTACACGGCGTGCGGCCACGCGACATTCATGAGTGGAGCGCCTCCGGCGATGAGCGGCATTATCGGCAACGAATGGTACGACCGCAGTTCCGGCAAACGCGTCACCAGCGTCAACGACGACAAAACAAAACTGATTGGCGGCAAGGACGGAGCCAGCGGCATGTCTCCGCATCGGCTGCAAACGTCGACCATCGGCGATGAAATGAAACTGGCGACTGCCGGACAAGCCAAAGTCATCGGCATTTCGTATAAAGATCGTTCGGCAATTTTGCCTGCGGGCAAACGCCCCAACGCCGCTTACTGGTTTGACGGTTCCACCGGCAATTTTGTTTCCAGTTCGTATTACTTCGACGACCTGCCCGATTGGGTGAAGACATTCAACCGCGACCAGCACTGTTTCAGCTATTTTGGAAAAAAATGGGACCGGCTGTTGCCGGAATCGGCATACGCCCGTTCGGAACCGGACGACGCGCCGTATGAAAAATCTCCCTTCGGCACAAAGTTCCCTTACGTGATCAATGGCGGCGAAGAGAAGCCCGGCACAAAATTCATCACCCAGTTTGAAGCATCACCGTTTGCCAACGACCATTTGGTCAACTTTGCCAAAGCCGTCATTGAAAATGAACAGCTCGGCGCGGATGACGTCACCGATCTGCTGACGATCAGCTTTTCGGCCAATGACTTGCTGGGCCATGCAATGGGCCCATACAGCCAGGAAGTTCAGGACATGACCTTGCGCACAGATCGCACCCTGGCGGAATTGCTCAGTTACCTGGACAAGAAAATTGGAATGGATCAAATCGTCATTGCGCTGACCGCCGACCACGGCGTGGCCCCTGTTCCAGAGCAGGTGCAAAAACTCGGTTACGGGGGCAGAGTCGAAACCAAACAAATCAATGATGCCGTCACCTCCGCGCTGACCCAACGATTTGGCGAGGAAAAATGGATTCTGCAAACCGTCAACGGAAACGTTTACCTGGATGAAACCGCCATCGAACGTCGCAAACTGGATACGGCTCAGGTCGAAGCCGTCGCCAGCCAGGCCGTTATGAAAATTCACGGCGTGGCCGAAGCCTTCACACGATCACAGATTTTGGGAGGAAACCTGCCCAATACGGCCATCGCACGCAGCGTCGCCAATGGGTTTCATCCGCAACGTAATGGCAATTTAGTGATCGTCACGCGTTCGTTTTATTTCGTCGGCGAAGGCGTAACGACCACACACGGTTCGCCGTACAAATACGACACGCACGTGCCTGTCATTTTTTATGGTGCGGGCATCGCTGCCGGAAAGTATCCGGCGGTCAGCAGCCCAGCGGACATCGCTCCGACCTTGGCGTCGTTGTTGAGTTTGGAAACTCCCAGCAATTCCATTGGGCGAATTCTGACTGAAGCAATCAAACCCCAATAATCCGTGCAGCCAAGACGATTCCCAAAATATTTCCAGAGCCGCGCTGGCGCGCCGAACCCGGCTCGCCAGCCGCAAGCTCCTGCACACGTCGTGGATTGCTTTCGTTTCAGCAACCATTACACGGCAGGCCAGGAATGGATTGTCGCCACGGATAGTTTGGGAAATTTGCGGGCATTGGCCGATGACAACCGCAACAATTTGCCAGCGCAAGTTCAAACCGAACTTGCCTGGTTTGAGATGAGCGGTTATCGCAAACGGCAAATCGAAGCGACGGAGCTTTACCTGTTTTACCTGCAAGTGCTGGAACAGTTACCCGAAGCGCCCGGGTTGAACGATCCTATTTATTTGTACGGCACGCTATTCGGGCCATATCCGTCGGCGTCGCCCGTCGCGGGCATCGAAGGTCAATTGACCATCACTCGCGCCGATTTGCTGGAAGGCATGCTGATCGGCGCGGAATTTTCCTTCCGGTTTGCAGGTAACGGCAAAGGCACGCCGCGCTGTTTTCATTTGCCGTTGCCTGCGGATAGCGACGAGGAAATTCGGCAAGGGCGCGGCGTAGTGCTGGCATATCCGTTATTGCCGCCGGAACTCATTCTGACCGATGTCGCGAATGAATTGTTTTGCTGCCGGTTGTTGTACGACACATTGACCGCTCTGAAATCCGACGCCGAAGAAGAAAAGATCAGCCACCCACTCAACCAGATCACGTTGCCCGTACCCAGCCGAGCCTTGCTGGAACAACAGCTTCAAGCCGAAGGTTACGAAATCAAAGACAACAAGGCTGTCCGAAAAACCGGACGCGACGATGAGCGATCGGGATTGCTGGCAACTGTAATGAGCGCCTTGCTCAATGAGAGCTTAAAGCTCCCTCCCGAAGGCCGACCGGAAGATTTCATCGAACTGGCAAAACTAACATTACAAGCTTTGCCCGGCTGGCCATCGGCAAGAACGTTGGCATTGCGAAATCTGATCAGACCGGCAGTGCCTGGCTCCGGACATAAAACGACGAATTCCCCGTCGCCCTCTTTCCCCCAAACCACATATTCACGCCCCAAACCTCCACGAAGACTGGAACCTCTAAACGATAATCCTCCGAATTGGGTGCAAGATTTCCTCGTTACTCACCAAAGCTCCAATACGGCAAAGCCGCGCTTAACCTCAAATTCGGCCACGGACACAAATTTTCCGGACTGGATGAAAGATTTTGTGGGCGACTCAATTCCCTCAGTGATACAAACTGATTCCGATGAAACCAACGCTTCTCACAAATCGCCGACCAACCGTCTAACCCAGAACAATCCGCCGGATTGGATGGATGATTTCGATTGAAGCTTCTGGAAAAAACTGACAACCACGAAAGGCAGGCCAACCAATGTCACACGAAAGACCCGTTGAACCATTTTCTGATTTGCACGTCGAAGGCGATCACGTCCGCGCAGTGCTGTTGCATGACCCATCCATTGAAGGCCTGGACATGGCCATTTACATGGATGGTTCCGGCAGTATGAAAGAAGAATACCAGTCCAAACCGAAGCCGCGCGGTTTGCTGGATTGGTGGTACGGCCGCCCTGTGGAAATGTTACCCAATCAGGTCGAACCGCAAGTGCGTTGGATGCTGGAATATCTGGCAACCAAAGATCGCAACGGGATTTTGCGCGTGGCGTATTGGGCCTGCGGAACAACGGGGTCTGAAATTGAGTTCGTCGGCGACCTGCGCGGCGTGGATGTCCAGAATTACAATTTTCCCGGACCACGCGAGTTGGGCAATTACACATACCTGAAGCCGGCGATTAAAAACTTTGTCGAATACATGAAAGCTCAGGTAGCCAAAGGCGCCAAACAAGGCTGCGCTGTGTTCGTCACAGACGGCGTGATTTTTGACGCGGACAAGGTCAAAGCGTTCAGCCGCCAAATTGCGCAAGACATCGCTTACGGCAAACTGCCTCGCATGAATTTCATATTGGTCGGCGTCGGCAGCGAGGTAGACGAAGAACAGATGGAAGACATTTGCCACGAAGAATATCCCGGCGTTGGCCATTTGTGGTGCCATCGCATTGCCGAAGAAATCAGCCAGGTTGCCGAACTGGTCGCGGTGCTGGTGGATGAAACCATGACCGTTGCCGCTGGCGGAACAATTTATGACGATCAAGGTAACGTCCTGAAAATTTACGAAGGCCGGTTGCCCGCCGTACTCGAATTTCCGATTCCCGAAGGCACGCGCAGCTTCACGCTAACAGTCAATGGCAAGGCTTACACGCAGCCTTTGCCGGAAGAAGGCGAACATCACGGCGAAGAGGACGAGGATCACCACTAATCAGATCAGTACCGCGGCCGGTAGGCGCGAGTTTTGATTACCAGCCGCTTGCTACTGTGCGCGGTACCGACTCAAGGAATAACAATGGGACACGAAGTTATCGTTAAACCGTTTTCTGATGTTCATAACCGTGACGGCAATGTCATCGCGACGCTCTTGCACGACCCAACAGTCGAAGGTCTGGACGTCGCGTTGTACATGGACGGTTCGGCCAGCATGGAAGATGAATACGGCCCGCGCGGCGTGCTGGCCAAATTGGGGCCGGTGCGCAATCAGGTTGAACCGCAAATGCGCTGGATGCTGGAATATCTGGCATCCAAAGACCGCGACGGCGTGTTGCGCGTGGCGTATTGGGCAACCGGCAGCGGAGCCGACATCGAAGTCGTTGGAGATTTGGCCGGAGCGCAGGCGCAAACATATAAATTTCCCGGCCCAAAGTATTATGGCAAAGGAACGGTGATGTTGCCCGTGTTGCGCGATTACATCGCGCACATTCGCAGCGAAGTCAGCGCCAACAATGCCCGGCGCGGCTTGGCCGTCATCATCACCGACAGTCAGCTTCACGACGGTGAGGACGTCAAAGCATATTCCGCGCAGGTCGCCAAGGAAATCGCCGCCGGACGATTGCCTCGATTGAATTTCGTGCTGGTTGGCGTTGGCGATCAGGTGGACGAAGAGCAGATGGAAGACATTTGCCACGAAGAATATCCCGGCGTTGGCCATTTGTGGTGTCATCGCGTCGCCGACCGTATGGAAGAAATGGCTGAATTGGTTGCCGTGTTGGTGGACGAAACTATGACCGTCGCCGCCGGTGGAACCATCTTCGACGATCAGGGCAAAGTCGTGAAGGTTTACGAAGCCCGCTTGCCCGCCGTGCTGGAATTCACGGTGCCGGAAAGCTGCAAAAGCTTCACACTGGAAGTCGCCGGGCAGCGATACACTCAACCGCTGCCGGAAGAAGACCATCACGAAGAAGAAAAGCCGCCGTCTGTGCTGAGAAGTTTTGTAAATCAAATAGCGCCCGAACGCGGAAAACGTCATCGCCACTAAAACCGAATTGATGGGCAAGCCAACGCTTGCCCATCAATTTTGGAGAACATCAAAATGGCCAATCACGAATCAACCCCACAGACTTCGGAACACGTTCATCATCCGGGCTGCGAACACGATCACCACGAACATAACCATGAGCATCACGGTCATCAGGGCCATTCCAAAGATCATCAGGATTGCAGCCATGAGCATCACGAACCTGGCCACCAATGCAATCACGACCATCATGACCACAAACCTCACAGCCATTCCGAAGCTCAGCATGAACATGGCCCCCACTGCAATCACGATCAGCACGGCCATTCCGAGCATGAGCATCACGAACATGGCCCGGGCTGCAATCACGACCATCACGACCACGACCATCATCACGAAGAAGAAGAAGAGCGGCAGCGGCGTTTAGCGTATGTCGGCGTCAAGCCTGCTGAAAACGGGGGCCGCGCCTGCCAGTTCGATCTGGACGCGATCATTCCCGGCGAAACGGATAACATCGGACGCTTTCAAAAACTGGAGCAGTTGGTTGAATCAAACGCGGGCATCACAGACGCTCAC
Organism: Blastocatellia bacterium; assembly: GCA_035429885.1. GTDB lineage: Bacteria > Acidobacteriota > Blastocatellia > RBC074 > RBC074 > RBC074. The sequence continues at coordinate 8,209 of DAOMFR010000133.1, read as the reverse complement.
GTTCGCCGAGACGGCCAGCGCGCCGAAATCTGCGTGCATTACGACGAAGCTCTGATTCAGCAAGAAGAAGTTGTCGAGTTGGTCAAATCCATCGGAGCCGAAGTCGCCAAACGTTACCTGCACAAAACCTGGTTCGTGCGCGGCATGGATTCGGCGCAATGCGCCTACGTCATTGAATACGTTCTGGAACGGATGCCCGGAATTCTGGATGCCAACATCGCGTATTCGACCGAACGGCTGGTGGTGGAATACGACAGCCAGATGATCAACCCCGCCCAGATCGAAGCAAAGGTCAAAAACGTCGGTTACGAATTGGAGGAACCAGAACATGGCCATGTTTGCGCGTTTCATTCCCACGGCAACGGGTTGGCGCCGAAACTGGAAATGCCTCTGGTCGTGGTTTCTGGCGTTTTGATCGCGGCGGGATTGGCTTGCCGGTTTTTGCTGCACACGCCGGAAGTTGTGCCAACAGTGTTATTCATTCTGGCATTGATTGCCGGAGGCTTTTTCGCGGTTCGTGGCGCGCTGTTGTCGTTGCGTCAGGGAATCGTAGATATCGAAACGCTGATGGTGCTAGCCGGAGTCGGCGCGGCGTTTTTGGGTGCCTGGTTCGAAGGCGCCTTTCTGTTGTTTCTGTTCAGCCTGGGACACGCACTGGAACACCGCGCCATGGAAAGAGCACGGCGCGCCCTTGATGCTCTTGGCAAATTGCGACCTGAAACCGCTCGCGTCAAAACTGCTGGCGAGCTGAAAGAAGTTCCAGTCAAAGAGGTCAAACGCGGGGATGTCATCGTCATTCGCCCCGGCGACAGAGTTCCTCTGGACGGCACAATTTTGAGTGGCCAATCGTCGTTCGATCAGGCGACCATCACAGGCGAATCCGTCCCCGTTGCCAAAACGGTCGGCGACAAGGTGTTTGCCAGCACCATCAACACCGAAGACGCCGTCGAAGTCGAAGTCACTAAACTGTCTTCGGAATCCGTGCTGGCGCGCATCATTGATCTGGTGGCCGAAGCTGAAGCGCAAAAAAGCCCTACGCAACGCCTGGCCAAACGGCTGGAAAAAACCTTCGTCCCGATTGTGCTGGTCGTCGCGCCGTTGTTGACCATTGCTTTGCTGGCGCTGGGCAATGGGTTCAAAGAATCTGTGTTGCGCGGTATTTCGTTATTGGTGGCGGCTTCACCGTGCGCGCTCGCGATTGCGACTCCGGCGGCAGTGTTGTCAGCCGTGGCACGCGCCGCTCGCGGAGGCGTGCTGATCAAAGGAGGCGCGCACCTGGAAACGCTGGGCAAACTGTCCACGCTGGCTTTCGACAAAACCGGCACTCTGACCATCGGCAAACCTCGCATTGTGACTGCCGCGCCTGTTGAAAATATCAGTGAAGCTGATTTGCTGGCCGCGGCTGCAGCCGCCGAATCACATTCGTCGCATCCGCTGGCCATCGCGGTCGTCGAAGGCGCGCGCGAACGCGGCATCGAACCAACAATGTCTGAAAGTTGCGACGCGGTTCACGGCAAAGGCTTGCGTTCCATGGTCGGCGGCGTGTTGGTCAGCGTAGGCAATTTGTCCCTGTTCGAAGGCGAAACCATTCCCGAACCGATCGCGACGAAAACTCGTGCGCTGGAATCCGCCGGACAAACGACGATGATCGTCAAACGCGGCGACACCTTTCTGGGTGTGCTGGGAGTCGCCGACACTTTGCGCGCCGAAGCCAAAGAAACTCTGAAAGCGTTACGCGCCGCGGGTATCAGCCGCAGCGTCATGCTTTCCGGCGACAATCTGCTGGTAGCCAAAGCCATAGCGGCACAGGTTGGAATTGACGATGCGCGTGCTCCGCTGATGCCCGAAGGCAAAGTGGCAGCGCTAAAAGCTCTGGCCAAAGAAGGTGGCGTGGGAATGGTCGGCGACGGCGTGAACGACGCTCCGGCCTTGGCAGCAGCTTCGATTGGAATCGCCATGGGCGGAACCGGTTCGGATGTCGCATTGGAAACCGCCGACCTGGTGCTGATGAGCGAAGGGCTGAGCCGATTGCCATTCGCCGTCAGCTTATCGCGAACGGCAACGGGCGTCATTCGCCAAAATTTGGTGATTGCTCTGGGTGTCAGCGCCGCATTGGTGCTGGCTTCAGTGTTTGGCTGGGTGCAAATCAGCGAAGCCGTCATCTTGCACGAAGGCAGCACGCTGGTTGTGGTGCTGAACGGATTGCGACTGCTGGCATTTCGCGGCTAAAACCTGGATACACGCCATACCAAACCGCAAAGCAGCAAAAGGAGAATTATGAAAAACCGATGCCTGACATTGTTACTCTGCCTGGTGTTTCCTGGTGTGGCGATTGGCAACATCGCGTTACAGAACCAGCCTGCCTGGACCAATTGGACTGAAAAGGAAGCAAGGAAGTTCTTATACGATTCGCCCTGGGTCAGGACACAGACTAATCAAGGATTCAAAGGACCGTTGCTTGCCTCTCCTCAACAGGACTCCCTCCCTGGCCCCAAAGACTTTGGCCCAATCGCTTATATTCGTTTGCTGTCGGCCAAACCAATCCGTCAAGCATACGTTCGCCAAGCTGAGCTGGAACAGAAGAATTCCAATCCGCAATTCGTTGAGCAAAAACGGCGTTTTGCCGAACGTGACTTCGATGAATGGATCGTTCTTTCAGTTACGTTGATGCGTTACGATTTGCAGCGAACGCTGGAACCGGATGAGTTCAGGCTTGCGACGACGGCCAAGCTTCGAGCCGAAACCTGGCTGCAAATAGACAATGGTGAGCGAATTTCTCTGCTGGAATTCCAGCCGCCCGGCAAAGACGGTTTAGGCGCAAAGTTCATCTTTCCGCGTCAAGTAAATGGAAAGCCTGTCATCAAACCGGGAGATAATTACTTGCAGTTCTCTTCGGATATGAGTTCAAAATTACAACTCAAATGTAACTTCAAAGTGTCCGATCTGAAATATGACGGGAAGCTTGAGTACTGAAGTTTGTTTCTGGCGCTTGCTAACAACCAGCCATATCCAACCTAAAGGTAGTGGGAAGAAGTTAGAGCAGATTTTTCATTTTCTTTGCTTTGCGCTTTGGCGGCTTGGCGTGAGCTGAGCAAAATCTGCGAGTTCGATTGGTGAGCATTGGTTTGACCATCGCAAAACCCGCGAAGTAGAATCCCGCTTACTTTCGTACCTCAACCTTTTCGGAGAATTCGCAATGAACATTCAAGAAATAGAAAACCTGCTTGGAGCAGAAGGCCAGGCTTTGCTGAAGCACGAGTGCAAAACGATTTCAAAAGACCTGCTGCACCTGCCGGGGCCGGATTTCGTGGATCGAGTCTGCACAGATTCTGATCGTCCGTCGGCAGTGCTGCGCAACTTGCAGCACACTTTCAACACGGGTCGTCTGGCCGGCACTGGTTATGTTTCGATTCTGCCTGTTGACCAGGGCATCGAACATTCCGCCGGAGCCAGTTTCGCCAAAAACCCGATTTACTTCGACCCCGCCAAAATCGTTGAATTGGCCATCGAAGGCGGATGCAACGCCGTTGCTTCCACGCTGGGCGTGCTCGGCGCGTGCAGCCGCAAATACGCGCACAAAATTCCCTTCATCGTCAAAGTCAATCACAACGAATTTCTGACTTACCCGAACAAATTCGATCAGGTCATGTTTGGCCGCGTGGACCAGGCTTTTGAAATGGGAGCGACTGCCATCGGCGCAACGATTTACTTCGGTTCAGACGAAGCCACACGCCAGTTGCAGGAAGTTTCCGAAGCCTTCGAGCGCGCACATGAACTGGGCTTGTACACCGTGCTGTGGTGTTACCTGCGCAACCCGGATTTTAAGAAGGACAAGGATTATCACGTTTCGGCGGATCTGACCGGACAGGCCAACCACCTGGGCGTGACCATCGAAGCCGACATCATCAAACAGAAATTGCCGTTGAATAACGGCGGATACAAAGCCCTGGCCACTAAGGAAAATCCGTACGGCAAAACTGATGAACGCGTGTATACCGAACTGGCGTCAGACAATCTGATTGACCTGACTCGGTATCAATTGGCGAATTGCTATATGGGACGCGCCGGTCTGATCAACTCCGGCGGTGAATCCAAAGGCGCAAGCGATCTGGCCGAAGCCGTGCAAACTGCCGTCGTCAACAAACGCGCTGGCGGCACGGGCTTGATTTCAGGCCGCAAAGCCTTCCAGCGCCCGATGAAAGAAGGCGTACAAATCCTGAACGCGATTCAGGATGTGTACTTGGCCAAAGAAGTAACGATTGCCTAACGGACAATCACCAATAGACAGGATTCGACAAGATGAACAGGATTTGCCGTCATCAAAAGCGGCAAATTTCTTCATCTTGTCGAATCCTATAAATCCTGTCTAAAAAATTTTGGCTGAAACGCACCAGGCACAGAGGGAAAACTTCCTTTGTGCCTTTTGTGTTTTCTTCGCGTGGCTTTCTGGGAAAACTGATTCGCTTTCCAGAGAACTTGGCGGAGGCGTGTGGGAATCGAACCCGACCGGCGCACGCTCACGCGCACGTCCAACGGTTTTGAAGACCGCGCCAGTCACCAGACCAGATTCGCCTCCGAATTGGGAGCACGCGTTTTATTACACTGACCGCCATCGGTCAACTGCGTGAAACTTTGGTATATTCCCTCCCTCGCAACTTTCCACAGGAGGCTTTCACGCACTTGAGCAAACTCGATTCGTTCGTTGAAGAACTGACCAAAGCCGAACGGCTGCTTTCTCGCCGGGACAAACGGCTTGGCGCGTTTATCAAACGTTACGGTTCTTGCCGCATTCGTCCCCACACGCGGTACTTTCACACGCTGGTCGGTTCGATCATTTCGCAACAGCTTTCCACCAAAGCGGCGGACACCATCCACAAACGCTTTCTGGCCCTGTACGCGCCGAGCAAGACTCCGCGCCCGGCACAGATTCTGGCCACTTCCATCGAAGACCTTCGCGCCACCGGCATTTCGTTTCAAAAGGCGGCTTACATCAAAGACATTGCCGCCAAAACCGAAGACGGCACCTTGAAATTCAACCGCCTGTCGAAAATGACCGACGATGAAATCATCGAAATGCTGACAACCGTCAAAGGCATCGGCGTCTGGACGGTTCACATGTTTTTGATTTTCTCGCTGGGGCGGATGGACGTGCTGCCGGTTGGCGACCTGGGCATCCGCCGGGGCATTCAACTGGCGTATGGTTTCGACCAGCTTCCCACCCCTGAAGAGATCGAACGCGTCGCGGATGAAAACCGCTGGCGGCCTTATTGTTCCATCGCTTCGTGGTATCTGTGGCGCAGCCTGGAAAACAAGGCTGAATAAATCTGCTTTTGATTTTCACCGCTTGCGCCTGTATTCTCCGAGCTTACCAGCCTCATTTCCGAAGTAAAAGTTAGTCATTTATGTCAGTAAACATTCGCAATTTTTCGATCATCGCTCACATTGACCACGGCAAAACCACGCTTTCCGACCGATTGCTGGAAGCAACTGGCGCACTGGAACAGCGGGAAATGTCCGATCAAGTGCTCGACGCGATGGATTTGGAGCGGGAGCGCGGCATCACCATCAAAGCTCATGCCGTCCGGTTGAATTACAAAGCTCAGGATGGACAGGATTACATCCTGAACCTGATTGATACGCCTGGCCACGTGGATTTCAGTTACGAAGTTTCACGCAGCCTGTCCGCCTGCGAAGGCGCGCTGTTAATCGTCGATGCCAGCCAGGGCGTCGAAGCGCAGACTTTGGCCAATGCCTATCTAGCCGTTGACCATCATCTGGAACTGGTTCCCGTCATCAACAAGATTGACCTGCCCAGCGCGGACCCGGAACGGGTCAAAGAGCAAATTGAACATGTCATCGGCGTCGGCACGCACAATGCCGTGCTGGCTTCGGCCAAATCCGGGATCGGCATCACGGACATTCTGGAAGCCATCGTACGTGATGTTCCGCCGCCAAAAGGTTCAACGGAAGCTCCGCTGAAAGCGTTGATTTTCGATTCCTGGTTCGACCCCTATCGCGGCGTCATCGTCATGGTGCGCGTGATTGATGGCGAATTGCGCAAGGGATTGAAGATTCGCTTGATGGCCAAAGGCACGACGCACGAAGTCGAAGAGCTTGGCGTGATGACACCGAAAGCGCGCCCCATCGAAAAACTTGGCGCGGGCGAAGTCGGGTTTATCGTTGCAAATATCAAAACCGTTGCGGATGTCAGCATCGGCGATACGGTCACGGAGGCTGCGCGCCCAACGCCCGAACCGTTTCCCGGCTTTCAGGAAATCAAGCCGATGGTATTCGCCGGATTGTATCCGATCGAACCGAACCAGTATGTGGAATTGCGCGATGCGTTGGAAAAGCTCCGCTTGAACGATTCGTCATTCTTTTTCGAGCCGGAAGTTTCGACCGCGCTCGGCTTCGGGTTCCGTTGCGGCTTTTTGGGTTTGCTGCACATGGAAATCGTGCAGGAACGGCTGGAGCGCGAATTCAATGTTGACCTGATCACCACCGCGCCCGGTGTGCGATATCGCATTACGGACGTTCGCGGCGAAGTTCACGAAGTGGACAATCCATCGAAGCTGCCGCCGTCAGGCGACATCGTCAAGTTTGAGGAACCGATCATCACAGCGATGATCTTGACCAACGAAGAATTTCTCGGCGGCATTCTGGCGCTGCTCGACGAAAAGCGCGGCATTCAACAAGGCTTCGATTACGTCGCGCCGACGCGCGTAAAGCTGACGTACGAGCTGCCCTTGAACGAAATCGTGCTGGACTTTTTTGACCGGCTGAAATCCATTTCGCGCGGTTATGCTTCGCTGGATTATCACCTGGCGGGTTATCGCGATTCGGATTTGGTGAAGCTGGACATTATGGTCGCGGGCGATCAAGTGGATGCGTTGTCGCTGATCGTTCACAAAGACGTCGCTTATGCGCGAGGCCGTTTGCTCGTGGACAAGATGCGCAAGTTGATTCCCCGCCAGATGTTTGAAGTCGCCATCCAAGCCGCCATCGGTTCGCGCGTCATCGCTCGTGAAACGATCAAAGCCGTCGGCAAAAACGTGCTGGCCAAATGTTACGGCGGTGACATTTCGCGCAAACGCAAACTGCTGGAAAAACAAAAAGAAGGCAAAAAGCGCATGAAGCGAGTCGGCAAAGTTGAAATTCCACAAGAAGCGTTTTTGGCTGTGCTGAAAGTAAACGAATAATTCATACGGCAAACCATCTCAATCAAGCAAAAGCCCTCTCTGAAAGCAATTTCCGAGAGGGCTTTTGATTTTCCAGTTTAGTGCTCTTTCATTCGCTTAACTTTGCAGTTGAGCCAGAAAAGCTGCCAAGTCCCAAAACTCTCTCACAGACTGAAGCTTTCCTGTTTGATCGAATTTGAAAATGCCCATACCGTCAATCGTGATCTTTTTGCCGGCAGCGGTGGTTAGGTTGAGCTTCCAATTGACGGCGGCTTCCTGGCCACAAGGAATGACTTCCTGAACCTTGGGCTTAATTTGACTGAAAGGAGCGATGATCGCGCCAAAATAACCTGCGATGTTTTGCGTGCCTTGGATCGGTGGGGTTCCGACGGGATCTTCCAAAACGCCATTTGCCGCAAAGTTGTTCACATATCGCTGAACATTCAGTGAACCGATTGAATCAAAGTATTCTTCGACAGCCGCTTCCATTTGTTCCGGCGTCAGGTTCACTGCCGCCGCCGTACCCGCCATGGTCTTTGCCTGAACTGAAGGGTTAAGACGGCCAACCTTCCCACCCAGCAGTAGCCCTAACGCCAAGAGGCCCAAAACCAGAAAATGCGTTCTGAGTTTGGTGCTGGCTGTCCCGATGATAATTGGATTGTTTGTCTGAATTTTCATGTGGTTCTTCTCCTGTTTGATCTTTGGGTTGAATATCGCAATACCATTTTTGGACGCTTGGCCAATTCGCATGAACCGGCGATTTCTGCGCCACACTCAAACATGCGAGAAAAGCCTGCGATTTTAATCGCGACCTAAAATTATTTTTCTGATTTTCCTGCCAAACCCGGACCAACAGTGAATCGTCCGACATGGAAAACTTCGGCTTCATCGAAATTTCGATGAAGCCGAAGAGGTTGCAAGTCAGCCCGCACTTTTTTATTGGCCAGTACGGGCTGACGCATTGGCTCCGAAAAAGGGACGCAAGGTTACGGCGCGAAGAACCCGACCACATCCACGATCAAATCCGTCGT
>DAOMFR010000132.1:12024-20091 GCA_035429885.1 Blastocatellia bacterium | reverse complement strand
ATGTACGACTGGCGAGGCGGCCCGATTGGCGGAGCGCCGAACTGGTCTTCGGGCTTTATGCCTGCGGCGTATCAGGGCACGTCGTTTCGCTCTGGTGGAACTCCGATTGCGGATTTGAATCCGCCGAAATGGGTTGATCCGCATTTGCAGCGGCAGGAAATTGATTTTGTTCAGAAGTTGAATCAGTCGCATCAGGTTACGCATCCAGGCAATTCCGATTTGGACGCGCGCATCACTTCGTATGAACTCGCGTTCCAAATGCAGACGCACGCGCCCGAAGCGATGGATTTGTCGAAAGAATCCGACGCGACCAAAAAGCAGTATGGCATTGGCGAAAAGACGACAGATTATTTTGGCAAACAGTGCTTGATCGCTCGGCGAATGGTCGAACGCGGTGTGCGGTTCATCCAGTTGTACAGCGGCGGAGGCCATCAGCAGGAATCGTGGGACGCGCATTATGGATTGCATGAAAATCACTCGTTACATTGCGCGGAAACCGATAAGCCAATGGCGGGATTGATCGCTGACCTGAAAGCGCACGGATTGCTGGATTCAACGTTGATCGTTTGGGGCGGGGAATTCGGACGAATGCCGATTTCGCAATCCGGCATTGGCCGCGACCACAATCCGCATGGCTTTACGATGTGGTTTGCCGGAGGCGGTATCAAAGGTGGTCAGGTCATCGGGGCGACTGATGAGTTTGGGTACAAAGCGGAAGTCGAGCCGTATTCGGTTCACGACATGCACGCGACCATTTTGAACGCGTTGGGCTTGGATCATCGCAAGCTCAGTTATTACTACGGCGGTCGGGACCAACGGCTGACGAATTTTGGCGGCGATCCGGTGCTGAAGATGTTTGCGTAAAATTTGTTGGAGTCTGCACAATGAAAGGGCGACTGTTGTTTGGCAGTCGCCCTTTCATTTTGATTCTGCCAGAGTTTTAGCGTTCAGCTTGTAACCGCACATAACTCAAAATCCAGGCTAAGTGGCCGTAACGCACATAGTAAATCCTTTTTCCCGTCAGATTCATTTCAACCGCCAGCGCGCGCAGGATTTCGGCTCCGGCGATGATGTTTTTGGGAGTAAAGGTGTTTCGCACGGATTCAACTTCGCGTTCGGCTTCCTGTCGCACCGCAGCGTTTGTAATTTTGGAAAGGTCGGGTTCCAGCAAGCTTTCGGCGTTGGTGGTTGCTCGGCTGTAAAACGTATTGATGTCCTCCACGGTTAGCGCTGGAAACGAACGCCGGTCTTCTGGATGAAGCAGCGTTGCCATTGCCCAAACGATGCCGCCGGATAAATACACTTTTCGGCGATTCAGCAAGCCAGGCTTTCTGGCGATTTCAGAGCGTAATGGAGAACGGATCGAATCATTGGCCAGTGTTACGGCAGCGTTGGCAAAGGTTTTGTTGTCGGCTGATTCGCCCGCGACTTTGTTGATTTCGTTCGTAAAGGTCACCGTTCCTTTGGGAATTCCCCAGGTCACGTAATCAAATCCGGCTGTGCCGACAGCAACTTGGCGCTGTTGCTGATAACCGCCTTTGGTGTTTCCGCTGCCGACGTCTATCAAAACAGAGATGCTGCGGTTGTCGTACCACTTTTGCGCCAATTTGAAGCGTTTCGGAATTGCGCCTGCAATCGTCAACTGGACTTCGGTGTCCACATCTAAAAACGTCGCCGTCTGACCGGTGCGTTTGGTAATTTCGGCAGCGAGATCCTGCGGATTGTTTCCGATGACGCCACTGCTGATGGCGATATGGATATTTTCCGTTGGGACTCGGTGATCTTGTTTCAAGCGTTGGTAAAACTGCTGAATGGCATTGGCTGTGTCACGAATTGCTTCAGGAGTGAACAAGCCATTTCTGGTTTGCACGACGGTCGTGTTGATGATCTCGGCGTAAACGACTTTGACGGTGTAATCGTCCGTTTCGCCGGTGACGCGGATCGCAATGGCTTTGATACCCTTTGAACCAACTTCAATGCCACCGTGCAACTCACCTGCACTTTGAGGCAAGCTGGCCGCTGGAACCGGCAACGTGCCGGCCATAAACGCTATCAGCACGAAAACGAATGCCAACAGCGACGCTTTAGATTGCACTGGGGGGAGAATCATGGCGTTACTCTACTTTTTTTTGAAGGTGACTGTTGTGGCGCTTTCGGAGGCGCCGACATCAGCTTTCGGATTTCAGTTTCTTTCTCAGTATGCCAACCACATAGATAAGCGCTCCGAAAACCAACACTGTTGCCAGTGATAATGCGGCTGGAACCAGGTATGACGTGCCGGATTTTCCGTTTTCCGCACTATTGAATTGAACAGCTTTTGTGGATGATGCCGTTAAAGCTGCGGCCGTCGCCATTGGAGTAGGGAATTGGGATGCTGGTGTTGGCGAACTGGCGGCAACTGTTGATGAAGTGCTAGCCGGACTTGGAGCCGGCTCAATCGTTGGGGATGGTTGCGGTTTTGAGGCCGCCTGCTTAGACGCCGGACGATTGGATCGCCTTGATTCGGCATCTTGCTCGCGCGCGCCCGGAAACGCGTCTTCAGGGCCATATTTAGAAAGCGATTTTTTCTTTTCAGGAGACAATCCTGACTGGCCTTGCGCTCCTTGTCCTTGTCGTTGACGCAACGGCGATTCGACGAACGTGATTTGCGCGACAGTCATCTGAAAAAGATTGGCTACTGCGAAAATTGCCGACAACACCAGAACTGACGAATTAACTTTCATACAAGACAAGGTCATGTTCCCAATGAAGAAAATGCCTTAGGAACGGAAATACGTAATTAGAGTCATGATCAAAACAATGAGTGCGCCAAACAATGCTACGACAATGCCCGCAGTTAACGCTATCGCTTTGCGGTCTTTTTTCACATTTTTTACAGCCGCTTCGGCTTGCGCCTGAGATTCAGCAAGTTTGCTCGTGTAACTTTGTGCCACTTCGCGGGCTTGTTGTTCGGCTTGAAGCCGCATTTCGGCTTCGTGCCGAACAGCTTCTTCAGCCTGCCGTCTATGTTCTTCCGCTTCGCGTGCGCGCAGTTCCACGTCACGAGCCTTGGCTTCTGCTTCGGCTTTGCGACGTTCGGCTTCCTGGCGTTCCAGCTCGGCGACTTGAGCCAGCCGCTCTGCTTCGACGCGAGCCCGCGCTTCGGCTTCGGCTTGTAATCTGGCCGCTTCGATCTCGCGGCGGCTCTGTTCGGATTCGCGTGCTTGGCTTAGTTCAATAGCGACGCGCCGTTCGATCTCTTCAGCTTTCAATTCAGCCTGTTTACGCAATTCGATTTCTTTGCGCGCGGCTTCTTCGGCCAGGCGGCTGCGTTCTTCGGCTTCGCGAGCCTTGGCCTCCGCTTCACTTAGCGCCGCGCGGAATTCCGCCGAGGTGTTTTGTGAGGCTGCCGTTCCGGCTGCCGGAGTGCTGATTCCGCAATACCCACAGGCGATACGTGAGGTTGCCACTTCGCATTGAAGCGATTCGCAAAAATGTTTGCGAGGTGTCGAGCGTGGAAATTGGTGGCACCCGACACAAGCAGGTTGCGGCGCTCCCCAATCCAACACGCCATGATGTTTTCGCAATGTTGGGTCGTCATAATCCACCATTGTCACAGCGCAATGATCACAGGAATAAGCTCTGGGATTGAGCGAGCTTAGGCAAAAGACACATTCTTTTAAGGAAATATCAGTTCGATGGTGGTCCCAGGCGATAAAGGTCTGGCAATTACAGCAATAAATCCAAGGCCCTTCAGCGGGGAAGTTATTGCTCAACGTGTGCGCTTCCGAGCCTTCGCGGCAAACTACGGATTTGCTGGTGCGCGGCATTGGGAAGTTTGCCTGATGTTTGAGGCAATGAATTTTGACAATATCAGCTAGCATTGTTGGTTGTTGGGGTTGTCGGGTGGTCGGTGAAGCTGTTGAAGCCAGCCACTAATTACCAATCACCAGCCGTTAGTTAAGCTTTTGCTACCAGTTCCTATTCGATGCCGCACGAGTCGAGCCGGCGGTTGCGGTTTCCCTCGCATTTCTGATTCTGAGCCAGTTCACGCCGTTTGACGTGACAACGATATCCAAGTCAACGCCTCGCAGTTGATCGGCTTGGAGCACGGAACTCGCCCCTGCATTACAAGGTAGCGGGCGTCGATGTTTCGAAGCCAACCAGAGTGCCGGTCAGTCCGATAACGTCTCTTATCGTGTGATCCAGCGGCAACCGCAGCTCGACATCGGCTTCGTATTTTGCGCCGTTAATCGAAAGAGAAATTTTCACGAGAGTACCCTCGCCGCGAGCGTCAAGAAACAAGAATGATCGAAACTGTTGAGTGAGCTAGAAATGGTCTATGAGTACGACCTATGAAAGCGGGTGCAATTTAACATTAGCGACTATTCCTTTCAATGAAGATTTGCTGATGTCTCACTGGAAACGACGAAAGGCCAGAGCATTGTTGCTCTGGCCTTTCGGAGGTTTGTACCCGGTCAAATCAAGTGCCGGGTTGGTTGGTTAGCAACTCGGTGGAAACACCGGGATGACGTAAGTGTTCGATGACGACAGCGTCAGCGCATGCAGGTTATGGCCTTGGTTAAAGGCGCCCGCAGAGCTGGCCGCGTTCGGATTGAAGTTAATCGCCGATCCCAGAATACCAATGTCGGTTGGCGACTGACTGAAGACTTTCGCCCAGCCAGTGCGGCCTGCTGGAATAAAGGTCTCGAACCGAGGTGTGGTACGCGGGAAGTTATTTGAGATGGAGTTGCGCAATTGGCAGCTTCCCGAGACCGAGAAGCTCAGCGCGTTTTCGGCATCGTCATAGAAAATGCCGAACAGCGTGCCCAATGTCGAAGCTCCGATTCCCAAATTGCCGCCAATGCGGTTCAAGACTACCAGCGTGTCGTTGCCATCGGCTCGCGAACCGACGTTATCCAACGCCAGCACACGCGGCACACGGTTGTAGCTGATGCCATCGAAGTTGATTGCCGCCGTTACCGAATTACCGTCGCAAAGCGGCAAGCCTCCGGCAATGCCCGCAAACGCTTCCGCTCCCAGGTTGGCCGCGTGACCGCTGGTGAATTTCACGTACTCATCACCAATCAGGCAGTTTGCCGTGATTGGGCAGCCAATCTGATTCACTGCGACTGCTACCAGATAGCCAGTTGTGCCCGGATCGAGATCCGAAGCCAAGAAGCTGGCGGTTTGGTTCGCCGTTAAACAGAGATAGCTGTCCGCCACCGAACAACCTTCGGCCACAAAGAACAAGTGGACGAAGACCGCGCGCGACGGATCGGCATTGGTGATGTTGAGTCGAGTGTTTTGGGTGTTACCGCTGGTCGCTCCGGATGTGTAGATGTTGTAAATCAACACTGAGCCGGCTTTTTGATCGCTCATTTCCGAAGTATACGGAATCCCGTTGCCAGGACCTTTGGGCTGGCAATTGGTCGTAATGCATCCTTGCAGCGATCCCTGCACGCCCATGCCGCCAATTGTGGCAGTCATCGTTGCGCAGACCGTAGTGCCAGGAGGCACGACATTGATCTGAGCGGTGTACGTGATGTTCACGGCTTGATTGTTGGCCAGAGTTCCGCTCCAGGAAATCGTTGAGCTGTTCACAACAGTGCAAGTTCCCACATCCGCAGAGCAGCTTCCGGGAACGGCGATCAGATTTGGATCCAGCGCAATGGTTGCCGATGAAGCCGCTGATGCTCCCGTATTATTGGTGAAGGTTGCCGTGCCTGTGATGGCATCGCCGGGCGCTGTGCAGCCGACATCAGTCAAGGCGACTGCTCCTGGAACTCGCATAACCATCACGTTGAACGAGCAAGTGACAGGAGCGGCTCCGGCGGCAGTGCACGTAACTGTCGTTGTGCCCACCTGGAACGTAGAGCCTGAGGCGGGGGTGCAAGTCACTGTGCCGCAGGATCCTGTCGTGGTTGGCGCAGGATAGTTGACGACTGCTGACGCCCCGAATGTTTTGACAGTGATATTGGCCGGACAGGTGATGGCACAAGCCTGTGCGCATCCATTTGTGGTTTCGAATTCCAACGACCAACTGACAAGAGTTCCGGTGTCTTGTCCCTGATCGTCGGTGATTGTCAGAGTCCAGGTTCCATTCGGGTTTTCGCCTTGGAACGCTGCCATGGCTTCTTCAGGGACCAGTGTCGGCGCGGTGACTCCATTCGCAAAGGTGAAGTCCGTCACGGGAGTTCCGGCCTGATCATCCCAGCCTGTCCCATTAAAAACGTTGTCATTGGTTCCGCCATTGTCTGTCGTGATCGTGACGACAGTTCCGGCGGGCGAGGTCAGCGTGATGTCCAGATCGCCTGGGAAAGTGTGAGTGATAAAGGTTCCCAGGTCCATGTCATTGATCTTCGTTGGAGCACCGGCAATTGTGATCATTGAACTGATTGTTCCCACATCAATAATTGCCTGGTTTGCATTATTGGTTTGGGACACCATTGTGATGGGCGGCGCGGCAGCAAGTCCACTAACTTCCAGTGACCAATTATTTAGTGTGCCAGTATCTTGACCGGTATCGTCTGTGATTGTCAGCGTCCAGACGCCGTTAGGATTTTGCCCGTGGAATGCTCCCAAAGCTTCTTCAACTACCAAGGGAGTTGCGAGTACGTTACTGGCAAAAACGAACTCCGTGACGGGAGTTCCTGCCTGATCGTCCCAAAGTGTTCCGGCGAAGACATTATCGTTAGTACCAGCGTTGTCAGTTGTGATGGTGACGACCGTTCCCGCAGGCGAGGTGAGTGTAATGTCCAGATCACCTGGAAACGTGTGAGAAATGTTGGTGAACAGATTCAAATCCCAGAGATACGGATTGGCTCCAGCAACTGTGATTGTCGAAGTAATCGTTGCAACATCGGGGATCGCTGTTGATGTGTTGTTGGCTGCGTTGACTGTAGTCATTACGCAACCGGTTGGCGGAGCCGGAATCACGCTTTGCGGGCCACCGCCATTTTGCCCCGGAACGGAACCTTCGTTGGAAGGCAAATCACCTCCCAAACTGGCGGAAATTTGATTGAGCTCGCTTTGTGCGGAAGCCAGTGCCGCTTGTTGGCCAGGTTGAGATTTCAACCGAGCGATATCGGCCAGTAACTCTTTCATTCGAGCAAGCTTTTGCTCTTTGGTCAGTTGCTGCACCGCTGCCAACGATTTGGGCGCAGCTTTCATATTGGTTTTTGCCGTTGTGTCGTTGAAAACAGAACGAACGGCATTGGAAGAAAAGGCGAGTAGTGATGGTGATTGCCAAATCGCCAGGATTAACAGAGATGCAATTACCGTAACCAGGAATGCTCTGTGTGTGAGTTTGCGTGAGTTGCGCATACGTCGTTTCCTCCACTGGAAGTGATGACTTTAGAGATGATGGGGGAATGACATCTCGGTAAAATTGATCATTGGATCGCTGGCGAATGAACAGGTACAAACCTATCGTAAGGTGGCAAGCGTCCAACAAGCCTTAATGGGATTCACGATCTGCATTGAATCTGGGTGCAGAAACCAAAGTCCAAACTGAACAGCAATTTTTTGCGGGGCGATTATGTTTTTGCTTTGCCGTTAATCAAATGGAATTTCAGCCTGGTATTACTTGAGGTGGCCTCGTTCCAAAAATAAATGAGGTAAATGTTACGGCCAACGAACTATACGACGGTAAATTCTCTTAGTCAATTTGTTGGATACAGGAAGCTGCGCGTGCGACTTTGCCATATTCCGGGGCTTGAGTGCCGCCAAAGCGCTAACAACGTCGCACGCGCTCCAAAATCTTCTAACAGCTTGGAGGGAAGACCGGGATCACGTAACTTGCTGTATTGGTCAATGTCAAAACATGCAGATTGTGTCCCTGGTTGAAGGCTCCTGCCGAACTCGCCGCGTTCGGGTTGAAGTTGATCGCCGCGCCAGTCATTCCCACGGTTCCCGTTTGGCTGAAGACCTTCGCCCAGCCGGTGCGCCCAGCCGGAATGAAGCTTTCAAACCTCGGAGTGGTGCGCGGGAAGTTGTTCGAGATTGAATTTCTCAACTGGCAGTTTCCTGCAACCGAGAAGCTCAAGGCGTTTTCGGCGTCGTCGTAAAAGACTCCGAACAATGTGC
>DAOMFR010000132.1:0-11924 GCA_035429885.1 Blastocatellia bacterium | reverse complement strand
GCAATCGAGCAGCCTTCCGCCACGAAGAACAGATGCACGTTCACCGATTGCTGCGGGTTGGTGTTGGTCAGGTTGATCCGCGTGTTTTGGGTGTTCGCACTGGTCGTTCCCGAGGTGTAGACGTTGTAGATCAGCACGCTTCCGGCTTTCTGATCGCTCTTTTCGCTGATCGGCGAAGCAAGCAAGCCAGGCCCCGGCGATTCCACCAACCAGGCCAGCACAAACGGGCTGAGCGTGTTTGTGCGCGCGCAGATCGTTAGGGTTGCCAGATTTGGCGCAGGGCTGTCCGGAGCCAGAATCGTGCGATCAACCCAGACTCCGCTTTCCAGATGCAAAATTCGCAAGCTGCCAAACTTGACGGTGTTCAACAACGCTGCCGGCACTGTAAAGCAAACTGTTACTGGGCCTGTGTATCCAGCGGTTGTGGAAACGTCATACCCGAAGTTCGCTCCTTGAATGAAGTATCCATTCGGCGGCGGAGGCGTTGTCGGAACCGGAACCAAGGGCGTCACGGTTGTGACTCCTGGGGTCGTCACGGTTGGGAAGGTGACAGTCACCGGCGGTGTGTTGACCGTTACGGGCCCGCCAATCGGAGTGTTGTTGACGCTGACCGTGAACGAACACGAAGCCGTCAGGTTGACCGCATCCGTCGCCGTGCAAGTCACCGTCGTGACACCAAGCGGGAAAGTTGACCCGGCAGCAGGCGTGCAGGATGAAGTGACTCCGGCGCAATTGTCAGAAACCATCGGCGCAGGATAGTTGACGACAACCGGCACAAACGAAGTCACAGATTGATTCGTTACACAGGCAATCGTCGGATTCTGGTTGTCAATCACCGTCACTGTGAACGAGCAAGCTGTGCCGATATTGTTCGCCGCGTCGCGCGGAGTACAGGTGACAGTCGTCACGCCTTTGGCAAAGCTGCTGCCCGAAGCAGGCACGCAAGTCACAGTCGCTCCGGTGCAGTTATCGCTGACCGTCGGAACAGGGAACGTCACTACCGCTGCGCAACTGTTCGTCGCAGTGTTGACGCTGATGTTGGTCGGGCAAGCCCCGATGGTTGGCAGTATGTTGTCAGGAGTGACCGTCACGTTGAGCGTCGCGGTGGCCGTCAAATTGCCGTCGCTGACTTGCAAGGTGAAGCTGGCGTTGGTCGCTCCGCAAGCGGCTACGGCGTTGGCCGTAATCGTGCCGTTGGAGTTGACGAGGCTGGACAGCGTCACTCCGTTGGAAGGATTGGCGCTGGTGACCGTCACCACCAGAGTTCCAGCGGCGCTTTCGTTGTCGCTGACCGTGGCGATGGTTGAATTCGACGCCGGGCTTCCGGCTGCGCGCGAAATCGGCGAAGCCGTAATCATCGGCGGAGTATTGGTTGAAAGTGTTGCTGTCGCAGTGTTGCCGGTTCCGCCGTTGGTTGAACCGACGTTGCCAGTGAGATTGACGAAAGGCCCTTGAGCCAGCGCAGTGACATTGACCGAAACCGTGCAGGTTCCGCTGGTGCTGACCGTGCCGCCGACCAGTTTGATGCCGGTGTCGCCTGCGGTTAATGAGCCGCCGCCTCCATCCTGCAAACTCCCGCCGCAAGTGTTGGTCGTCGCCAGCGGATTGGCCACCACCAGATTTCCCGCGCCGGGGAAATTGTCGGTAAGCGTTACTCCGGTCAGTGCAACGGTGTTGGATGATGGATTGGTAATCGTGAACGTCAGCGTCGTCACTGTGTTGAGCGGCGCAGTCGAAGGCGAAAACGATTTGGCGATGGACGGCGGCGCGACTACTGTGTGCGGTTCGGTGTCGGTGCCGCCGTTGAAATTGCTGTCGCCGTTGTAAGTCGCCGTCAGTGTGCGACTACCGGGAGCTGTCAACGCCAGTGTGCAACTGCCGGAGCCTGCGGCAAGTGCTCCCGTGCAGGTTTCGCTTCCGCCCGAAACGGTGATCGTCACGTTACCCGTCGGCGTGCCCGCGCCCGGCGCTGCCGCCGCCACTGTGAAGGCGACTGTCACATTCTGCCCGACCGCCGACGAATCCGGATTGTCGGAAGTGATCGTCACCGTCACGTCGGCCTTGTTGACCGTGTGCGGCACACCCGCTGACGGCCCGCTGGCGTTGAAGTTCGAATCGCCGTTGTAAGTCGCCGTCAGAGTCTTGGCGCCAACCGAAGTGCTCGGCAGATTGCACGAAGTCCCTGGCAGCGTGATCGTGCAGCTATTCGTGCCGTCTGTGACGCTGATCGTGCCGGTCGGCGTGCCGCTGCCAGGCGAAGTCACCGAGACCGCCGCCGTCACCGCGTAGTTCTGTCCGATGACCGATGGATCGGGTGTGTCGTTGGTGATGGCCACGGTTGTCGAGGCCTTATTGACCGCATGTCCGGCAGTGTTGGACGGACTGGCGTTGAAGTTGGCATCGCCGTTGTAAGTAAAGGTGACCGTTTTGTTACCCGCAACCGTGCTGGTCAATTGGCACGAAGTCGCCGGCAAGGTCGCCGTGCAAGTTCCGCCCGCTCCGTCATCCACGGTCACGGTTCCGGTTGGTGTTCCTGCGCCGGGCGAGGTCACGTTGAGCGTGAAGCCCGCCGTGTAAGGCTGTCCGACCACCGAAGGATCAGGCGCATCGGTCAGGCTGCTGAGCGTCGTCGAAGCCTTGTTGACTGTATGCGAAGCCGTGCCGGAACTGGTGTTGAAGCTGCTGTCCCCAGCATAAGTCGCGGTGAGCGTCTTGGCTCCCGCCGTGGTCGAAGTCAGATTGCAAGTACCCGATCCGCCGCTCAGCGTGATGCTGCACGTGCCGCCCGTCCCGTCGCTGACATTGACTGTGCCGGTCGGCGTGCCGGTGCCGGGCGAAGTGACCGTCACATTGGCGCTGACGCTGTACGACTGGCCAACCACTGACGCCACGGCTGAAAGCGCAACCGAATTGCTGATGATCGTTGTCGTCGCCGCTCCGCTGACGGTATGCGGCGCGCCGCTTGATGTGCTGGTGTTGTAGTTCGCATCACCGGCATAAGTGGCCGTAATCGTTTTCGCGCCTGTCGTGGCCGAAGTCAGGTTGCAGGTTCCCGCGCTGACCGCCGCCGTGCAGGTTTGCGAACCGTCCGAGACCGTCACGTTGCCGGTCAACGCCACGCCGACTGCTCCCGGAGAATTGACCGTCACGCTCCAATTGACCGCGTACGCTTGCCCAACCACCGTCGGCGTCGAATTGAGCGAAGCTGCATTGGTGATGGTTGTTGTCGTGCTGGCCGCATTAACTATGTGGGAAACACCGGAAGACGTCGGGCTGGCGTTGTAATTCGCATCTCCAAGATAGGTCGCCGTGATGGTCTTGGCTCCGGCTGTAGTGCTGGTCAGATTACAACTGGTGGCAGGCAGCGCGATCGTGCAGGTTTGCGAGCCATCCGACACCGTGATGTTTCCAGTGGGGCCGCCAACAGGTGGCGGAGGCATAAAAGCCGGATTGTTTCTGCGACTGATTCCGGTCGGCGCGAAGCTGCCCGGCGAAATAACTGCCACGCTTGCAATCACCGGATACGATTGACCGACGACCGTCGCGGTGCTGAGCGTACCGGCAGAAACAGTCGTCGTCGTGCTGGCTTTGTTGACGGTATGCGAAACGCCGCTTGAGGTGCTGGCGGCGAAGCTCGCATTTCCAAGATAGCTTGCCGTGATGGTCTTCGTTCCGATGGTCGTGCTGGTCAGAGTGCAACTGGTGGCGGGCAACAGGATGGAGCAGGTTGCGCCGGTTCCGTCGCTGACCATGATCGTGCCGGTCGGAGTTCCTCCGCCGGAACTGACGCTGGCCTGCACCTGATAGCTTTCACCGGTGACCGTCGCCGTGGCGAGCGCTCCGGCATTATTGATCGTTGTCGTGGTCGGCGGGAGGTTGACGGTGTAAACCTGTCCGGTAAAGGGCACATTGGTAATCGTCGGCGTAACGCCTGAGCTGTTGCCCATATCCAACCCTAGGGAACCGCCGCCGGTTCCTGTTGAAGCTGTCACCGTCCAGGTGGTTCCTGAACCGGTCACGTTGGTAATGCTTGGGCCGGTCAGGCCAAGGTTCACCAGACTGAAATTGCCGGCGGTCAACCCTGTCACTGCGGTATTGAAGGTTACCGTCCAACTGACGGAGCTGGGTGAGGTGACCGGATTGGCAGAAGCTCTGTTGATCGTCAACACCGCAGGGAGAACATTGGTCAGACTGAAGTTGACACCGCTGGTAACGCCGCTGGCGCTGGCCGCCACGGTGTATGGCCCGCCTGTCGCGTTTGCCGTCACGATTCCGGTAGTCGCCGTGCCGCTGGTGATGGTCGCCGGAGTCCCCGCAATCGTCGCACTCGCCCCGCTCACAGGCGGAGTAAACGTCACTTGCCCGCCGTCCACCGGTTCAGAGAATGCGCTCGCAACCGTCACCGCCAACGGATTCAGAAAGTTTGTGCCGATGAAAGCGCTTTGGTTGTTGCCGCCAGACAACGTCATCGTGAAGCCGCGCGATTCAAACGCGCCGATGTCCACGACGCTCTGCTGCGGACGGGCGATGCCGCGCTGGTCGGTCGTCACGTTGCCGCTGAGCGTGAGACCCGCGCAGGTGTTCGTCAGCACGCAGTTGTTGCCAGTGTTGATGGCCGCACTGCCGGGCAACAACGCGTGGGTGGGCGTGGGGCCGCCGTTGTTTTGCAGCGGCCCCAGCAAAGCATTGCCACCAACCAGATTGTTAGCGGAATTGGCCGACAGCGAGCCACCTAAATCGGGATTGGCCGAGGCTGAGTTGCCGACGATGATCGTATTGACCGCATTGAAGGTTTCGCCATTGAAAATGCCCCCGCCGTAACCGGTGCCGGTCACTGAATTGTTGGTGACGGTGCTGTTGGCGATGGTTAGCGTACCGAAATTGAGATTTATGCCGCCACCCTGCCCAGGGACGGAACCACCGCTCACAGAGTTACCTGAGATCGTCGAGTTGGTGATAATCGTTGTGCCATCTGCGTTATCAAACCCGCCGCCGGCAGCAAAAATGCCGCTACTGATCGCTGAATTGCCGGAAACCGTGCTATTGATCAGCGTCAGCGTGCCAGTTTGATGATAAATTCCGCCGCCCAGAACCAAATTACCACTGGCTGAATTGCCGGATACCACGCTGTTGGTCAGGGTCAGATTGCCGGAGTTGTGAATGCCGCCGCCGCAAGTAGTACCTGCTCCGCATCCGGTGACGGCGACTCCGGCGGTCAGATTGCCTCCGCTTATCGTCAAGCCTGACACATTGACTGTGACAGCGGTGGTTCGCAAAACGCGATTCGACGGCCCTGCCGGAGCGCCATTGCGAACGGTCAGCAAATTCGCTCCCGGCCCTTGAATCGTCAGATTCTTGTCAATCAACAGTTCGCCTGAGGTCAGCGTGATCAGGCTGATGCCGGGAGCAAACGTAATCGTGCTGCCCGGACAGGCATTGGCAATGATGTCGCGCAAGCTGCCCGCTCCGCTGTCGTTGCCGTTGGTCACAACTGTCGAAGGAACGGTGATTACCACGTCATCTGTCGAATCCGTGCAAGGGCTGTTGGCAATCGTCCAGCGCAAGGTATAGGAACCAACTCCGCCCGCCGGAGTAAATGTTGCCGTTCGATTGGATGTGCTGCTGAACTGGCTGTTTGACGTGTTTGGCCCGCTCACCACTGACCACGAACCAGTTCCGCTCGTTGGAGCGTTAGCCGCCAAGGTTGCCGAAACACCACACAGAGTTTGATCCGGCCCGGCGTTGGCTACCGTCGGCGGAGCATTGACCGTGTAAATCTCTCCGGTGAATGGAGTGTTGCTGACCGTTGGAGTCACGCCAGTGTTATTGGCCATGTTCAAACCCAACGAGCCACCGCCCGTTCCGGTACTCGCCGTCACAGTCCAGGTAGTTCCGCTGCCAGTGACGCCAGTGATCATTGGGCTGCCGAGGCCAATGTTGGCCAGAGCAAAATTGCTGGCGCTGACACCACTGACCGAAGCCGCAAAGGTGACTGTCCAACTGACTGAAGCTCCGCTGCACACCGGGCTTGAAGCTGCGCGAGTAATGGACGAAACCGTTGCGCCTGCGACTGCCGGGATTGTGGCAATGCCCAGATTGAAACCGACATTGGTTGCGGTTCCGCCAAAGAAAAAGCCTTCGCCAATGACGTTGTTGGCGGCCAGCGTCAGCGCGCCGGTTGACGGATTGACTCTGAACACGGCGTCAGGATTGGTGCTCTTGGTGACGTAAACGCCGGTGGGAGCGACGGCCACGCCGTTAAAACTGTCTGTCGCGCTCAACGTGGAAACTATAGTGCGCGCGCCTGTGGTCTGATTCACGCGGATCAACTGACGAGTGGTGCTGTCAACGACCAACACACTCTGATTTGTGTCTTCCGTCAGGCTGATGGGATTGGAGAACGGGTTCGTGCCATCTGGCACTGTATTGCTGGAAAGAACCGTTCGCGCGCCAGTTACTCCATCAACTTTCATAATTGACAGCGACCCGGTGAAATCCGCAACCAGGATGCCCAGCGTGCTGTGAACAATAACGGAGTTTGGCGTCGTAAAAGCGTTGGTCGTGTTCGGCGTTACATCGTCTGAAAGAATCGTGCGATTCCCATTGGCCGGGTCAACGACTATAACCGAGTCCGAGCCTGCGTTGCCGTTGGTTCCGCCGGAGTCAGTGACCAGCAATTTGCCGTCTGCTCGAATCGCAATGCCGGTGGGTGAAGTGAAATTCGGCCCGGTTCCCACTGCCGCGGCGGAACTGGAAACAGTGGTGCGGTCGCCAGTCGTCGGATTGATTTTGATGATGGCAATTACCGGCGCAGTGTTCACTACGTAAATGTTCATGCTGGAATCAACGGCGATACTTTGCGGACTGTTAATGTCCGGGCCAGTACCGACGAAATTCAGCTTGGAAATCAGAATGCGATTGCTGGTGGCGGGGTCAATCGCGTAAACCGCGTCGGCTCCGGTGTCGCTGACCAGCAACATACCTGGGGATAAAGTGAAGGCGGTTGAAGGAACGCCTTCGACCGCGCCTATATCAACTGTGCCGCCTGCCGGTCGCGTATTGCCATAAACATCCGTCGCCAGACTGTTGGCGTTGTCGCCCGTGTTGAGCGCCGGGCTGGTCGCCGTGGGTGGAATACCGGTCACTCCGCCAAAACGCGCGGGAAAGTTCAGCCCCGGATCGGCAGTGTTAACTGTGCCAGTAATCGTGCCAGAGCTTGTTTCGATGATGTTGGTACTGGCTGCGCCAGAGGCTGTGATGGTGCCGCTGCCGGTGTTGACCGCTTCCACGCCAGTGGCATTGGTGTAAACGGAATTGGCCATGATCGAATTGAACAACGTAATGCTGGGAGTGGCTCCACCTGCGGCATCGTAGTTATAAATCGCTCCGCCTGTGGCCACAGTAGGAGCGAATGATCCGGTGCCAACAGTGTTTCCGTTGACCGTGACATGCTTCATCGTCACCGTGCCGTCGTAATTGAAAAGACCGCCGCCTGCACCTGTCCCAGCGCCCACGCCATTTCCTGATGTCCCCGTGTCTCCGCCAACTGCGCGGTTAGAGGCAAGAGTGACATTTTCAAGCGTTACTGTTCCCTGGAAGTTAAAGATTCCGCCGCCCAGGCCAGCTCCGCCGCCGCCTTGCGCATTGCCACTGCCGTTGTAAGCTCCCCCCTGGCCGCCAAACGCGCCTCCGGCGCAACCAGTCCCGCCACTGACACTGAGCAAGCCTCCACCACCACCGCCAAAACCTCCTGTTCCACAAGCTCCAAAGAAAGAAAGATTGCGCCAGCCTGCGCCGCCGCCGCCGCCGAAACCACCATTGCCTGCCGTGCTCGGTTCAATGCCGCCGCCGCCGCCGCCGCCTGGTCCGCCATTGTTTGCTCCGCCATTACCGCCGACCCCATCGCCACCCGTATTGCCGGAGGCCGCTGAACGCGGGCCGCCGCCACCGGAAGCTGCGCCGTTTCCGCCCATACCGCCGCCTCCGCCGCCAGCTCCGCCATTGCCGGAAAGTACACCAAGAATGCTCGCGCCACCTTGAGCCACAGAACTGAGAATCGAAGCCCTACGCATGGTCAGGCTGGCGGTTGCTCCATTTACATAAATCGCCCCACCTAAGCCTGCGCCGCCGCCGCCGCTGCCAAAGTTTCCGCTGGCTCCGTCGCCGCCTTTGGCCGTGCCGCCCACCAGATTGATCTGTTCCAGAGTCAGCGAGCCTGAACCAGTGACATAAAAGAAGCGAGCGTTTTTGCCCGTCGCGTCAAGAACTGAACCGTTGCCCTGAATAGTGATATTGCTGGTGATGGCCGGGTACATTGTCCGCCCCAGAGTAGTCGAATCAATAAAGACTGTGTCGTCAGACGGGAAATATCCCGCTGAAGGCAGAACAATTGTGTTGCTGCCTCCGGCTGTGTTGGCTTGCTGGATCGCTTCGACCAGCGTGGTCGTCGCGCCATTGCCGTCCGTGCCGTGCAGAGCACTGTTCACCGTGATCGTTGCCATTGCAGGCGTGGCAACCGAAGCGTGTTTCCCGGCCAATCCCAAAAACTGCCTGACTGAATCAATGAAGGTAAGTCTGGGATTGTCACTGACTTTCGCTGTAACTGTCAGGATCGAGCCACTGGCGATGGCAGCGATAATGAACACGAAAACCACTGTGATAAACGGGGAGCGCTTGTGTGTGAACATGTGGAAACTATCTCCTAGGGGATTGCTGGCCTTAAACGAGGAGTGAGCAAGGAATTCAAATCAGGCTTGCCTCCAACTGCAAGTGATTTCGTTTCGAGCCAGGCTCTCTGCCAAGCAAAAAATGAATTGTATTACTGTTACGATTTTGCCGAAATCGAACCAACAGGTTGATAAGACCTTTGAAAGTGAGGTTGGTTCTTTTTCTGCTCAGATTTTAAGTTCTTCAACGTCGAAAGGTGAAAAATTCGTTGACGATGGCGAATATAAACGAGCCTGCTTATCTTGAAAAGCATGGCAATGTGTTTTTTTTGAAAAGAAAAGCCGGGCAGAAGATCGCTCTTTTGCCCGGCTTTTAGATGGGTTTTCTGATGAAGGCGGGGAGGCGAATTTGCCGCGGTTTCTTCAATTGTGAAGTGCAGGGCAGATGGGAAAATCTGTCCTGCACTTTGATAACCAATTAACAGCTAGGCGGAAAAACGGGGATGATGTAACTGTTCGTCGAGCTCAGCGTCATCACGTGCAGGTTATGTCCTTGGTTGAAGGCTCCTGCCGAACTGGCGGAATTCGCGTTGAAGTTAATCGCCGCTCCAGTGATGCCAACTGTGCCGGTTTGACTGAACAGTTTCAGCCAGCCGGTTCGGCCTGCTGGAATGAAGGTTTCGAACCTTGGTGTTGTGCGCGGGAAGTTGTTGGAGATTGAGTTTCTCAGCTGGCAGTTTCCGCTCACTGAGAAGCTCAAGCTGTTTTCCGCATCGTCGTAAAGGACGCCGAACAACGTACCCAATGTTGATGCTCCGATGCCCAGATTGCCGCCGATACGGTTGACGACCAGTAACGTATCGTTGCCGTCGGCGCGTGAACCCACGCTATCCAGGGCTAACACAGCCGGAATCCGGTTGTAGCTGATGCCATCGAAATTCAACGTAGCCGTCACCGAATTCTGATCGCAAGCCGGACGGCCTCCCGGAATCGCCGTAAACGCTTGGGCGCTCAAATTGGCCGCGTGGCCGGATGTGAGCTTCACGTATTCGTCGCCGATCAGATAGTTGAAGTTGCGCGGACAGCCTTGCGCATCTGTTGCGACTGCCACCAGATACCCGGTCGTTCCCGGATCCATATCCGAAGCCAGGAATGATGCTGTCTGACTGCCGGTCAAGCAAATGTAACTGTCAGCAATCGAACAGCCTTCCGCAACGAAGAACAGGTGAACATACGCTGGCAGCACCGTGTGCGTATTGGTGATGTTGATTCGAGTGTTCTGTGTGTTCGCGCTGGTTACTCCCGAAGTGTAAAGGTTGTAAATCAGCACTGAACCGGCCTTCTGATCGCTTCCTTCCGAAGCCGCGGGGATCGGATTTCCCGGACCAGCGGGCGGACAATTTACCGTGGCACAGGCTGTGACCACGACTGGCGTGCCTCCGTTAAAGGTGACCGAGTTGTTGCTGCAGACCTGGGCTCCGGAAGGAGCCAAGTCACTGACTTGCGTCAGATAACTGATCGTCACTGTCTGACCAGGAGTCAATGTCGCGTTATACGTCAGGTTGCCGTTGGTCACTGTGCAAGTGCCGACATTGGGCGACACTGTGCAAGAACCAGGGACTCCAACCAGATTGGTGAAGGTCGTCGTGTCGGCAATCGTTTGATTGACGTTGCCGTTGTTGCTGATCACCAGAGTGGCGCTGACGTTATTCCCCGGGCCAGTGCACAACAGCGGATCGGAAACAGTTCCGTTGACTCGATTGACCGTGACTTTGAATGAACAGGATTGATTGCCAATGCTGCTGTTGCAAGTGACGGTGGTCGTGCCGACGTTGAAGCTTGAACCCGAGGCCGGAGTGCAGGTGATCGTTCCGCAGATTCCGTTTGGAGACGGAGCCGGGTAGGTGACCACTGCCGAATTGCCAGTTGTGCCGACAAACACATCTGTCGGACAGACGATGCTGCTGCACGTGAACACATCCAGCGTGGCCGTTGCTGTTCCACCCGTGCCGCCTTCCGTGGAACTGACTGTGCCGGTTGTGTTGGTCTTCACGCCTTGCGTTGTGCCTTTGACCTTAACGCTGATGGAGCACGATCCGCCAGCCGACGCGATTGCTCCGCCGGTCAAACTGATCGTGGTGGCCGCTGCGGCTGGCGCGAACGTCCCGCCGCAAGTGTTGGTTGCCATCGGAGTCGCATCCACTTCCATTCCGGCCGGGAATGGATCGCTGATGGCGATATTGGTCATTCCGCCAGGATTGCTGGCCGAATTGGTCAGTGTGATCGTCAGCGTGGACGTGGTGTTGAGCAGAATCGAAGTCGGCGAGAACGACTTGGCCACGGTCAACGGAGTGAAGACATTCAGCGTTGCGCTTGCTGTACTGCCCGTTCCTCCTTCCGTCGAACTGACTGCACCGGTGGTGTTGGGTTTGGCTCCGGCAGTCGTGCCTTTGACCTTGACGCTGATGGAACACGAACCGCCCGCCGAAGCAATCGTTCCGCCGGTCAGCGCAATGCTGCTGGCATTGGCCGCCGGGCTGAACGTGCCTCCGCAAGTGTTCGTCGCCGCCGGAGTTGTATCAACCACCAGACCCGCCGGGAAGGTGTCGCTGACCGCAACGCCAGTGATTCCTGCCGGGTTGGCCGCCGGATTGGTGATGGTGATGGTCAGAGTGGAATTGCCATTGAGCGCAATGGTCGTCGGTGAAAACGCCTTGGCAATGGTCGGAGCGGTAAAGACATTGAGCGTCGCGTTCGCCGTTCCGCCCGCGCCGGATTCAGTTGAGCTGACGGTTCCGGTGACGTTGTTCTTCGCTCCAGCAGTCGTGCCTTTGACTGTGACACTGATTGAGCAGGAACCACTGGCCGCCAGCGAACCGCCCGTCAAGCTGATGCTTGTCGCCGCAGCCGCTGGTGCAAACGTGCCTCCGCAAGTGTTGGTTGCTCCCGGAGTTGCCGCGACTTCCACGCCAGCGGGGAAGCTATCGGTGATTGCCAATCCGCTTAACGGAATCGCGTTCGAGTTGGTGAAGTTCAGTGTCAGCGTGGAGGTTCCGTTCACCATCACGCTGGTCGGCGAAAAGCTCTTGGCCACGGTTGGCGGCGCTGCGACAGTCAAGGTCGCAGAAGCCGTCAATCCGGTTCCGCCTTCCGTCGAGCTAACCGTGCCGGTGACGTTGTTTTTCACTCCGGCAGTCGTGCCTTTGACGACGACGCTGATGGAACAGCTTCCGCCCGCCGAAGCGATTGATCCGCCGG
>DAOMFR010000131.1:1845-20367 GCA_035429885.1 Blastocatellia bacterium | reverse complement strand
AAATCTCACATTCATTCAACCCCGTAGGAGAACCAAAATGCGTTTGATGACACTCTTTTTCTGCCTGTCCGTGGTGATGGTTGCTGCCGCTTCAGTGCTGGCGCAAGACAATCCCTTTCTGGGCAAATGGGACATCACTGGCGTAGGCCAGTACAGCAATCAAGTCTATTGGCTGGAAGTGAAAATGGAAGACGGCAAGCTGGCCGGATACTTTCTGAACCGCAGCGGCAGCGTGCTGAAACTGCCGGAAATCAAAATCGAAAACAATCAATTGATCTTTTCGCCCGCAGGTGGCCGCCCGAACGCTCCGAAAGCCGTTCACACCGCCAAAGTCGAAGAAGGCCATTTGCTGGGAATGTTGACCATCGGCGAACAGCGCATTCCCTGGCAAGGCGAACGCGCTCCGGTCTGGGGAACGTTCGATGCCAACGCCAAACACAAATTCGGCACGCCGGTCGTTCTGTTCGACGGCAAATCGCTGGAACACTGGCAAGGCCAGATCAAAGACAAAGAACTGGGCTGGGGAATCGTTGACGGCGCGATGACCAATCAACCGCATGCCAACAATCTGGTCAGCAAACACCGGTTCGAAAACTTCAAGATTCATTGCGAATACAAAGTTGAAAAAAACAGCAATAGCGGAATCTATCTACGCGGTCGGTATGAATTGCAGGTACTGGACGACGCGGGCAAAGAGCCGGAAATTCATGGCCATATGGCGTTATACAGCCGCATCGCTCCGAAAGTGAACGCCAGCTTGCCCGTCGGAGAATGGCAAATGATGGAAGCGATCATTGTCGGCAACAAATTGTCCGTCTGGCTGAACGGCAAAAAGGTGCAAGACAACATCACGATTGACGGCATCACCGGCGGCGCACTGGACAGCAACGAAGCGACTCCGGGACCGATTATGATCCAAGGCGACCACGAAAAAATCACGTATCGCAAAATCGTCGTCACTCCGATTCAGTAAATCACAAAGTCAAAAGGCAAAACGAGGAGACGCAAGTTCCGACCTTTTGCCTTTTGGCTTTCGCCTTTTGAGCTAATGGAAGCACTGCAAAGACTGCTCTATCCTCTCCTCTTCGTTGCCGGAATCATTTTGTCTGGAACGATGGGATATATGTTGATCGAAGGCTGGCCGTGGTTTGACAGTCTGTACATGACTGTCATCACGCTGGCTACAATCGGATACGGCGAGGTGAAACCGCTGACGCCCGGAGGCCGCTGGTTCACCATGGGCCTGATTTTTGTCGGTGTAGCCGTGTTCGGGTTTCTGATCACACGTCTGACAGAAGCCGTGATTGAAAGCGGATTGCAATCCGCAATGGGGAGACGAAAGTTGTTCAAAGACATCAGCCAACTGAAAGACCATTTCATTCTGTGTGGCGCGGGCCGCGTGGGCTGGCGCATTGTGGACGAACTCGCCAAAAAAGACGTGGATTTCGTCGTCATCGAACGCGACGAACATGTCGCCGAACAATTATTGAAACAGGGGAAACTGGTGTTGATCGGGGATGCCACCGATGAAAAAGTGCTGGAAGGCGCTCAGGTTCGCACGGCAAAAACCTTGATCACTGCCGCTTCCAGCGACGCCGAAAACGTATACATCACGCTGACGGCGCGCGGATTGAACCCAGCCATTTACATCGTCGCCCGCGCCAATGACCAGGCCGCCGAGCGCCAATTGAAACGCGCTGGAGTCAACAAAGTCGTTTCGCCGGCGTTGATCGGCAGTCACCGTATGGCGCAAGCCGCGCTGTCACCGGCTGTGGCTGATTTTTTGGAATCCACGATGATGACCGAAGAGCTGAATCTGAGTTTCGAGCAGGTTCAGATTGCAGAGGATTCGCCGCTGAATGGCGTCCAATTGAAAGATTCCGGCATTCGCTCCGCACACGAAGTCATGATCGTCGCCATCACGCCTCAAGGCGGCGAAATGATCTTCAACCCCAGCGGCGACCGGGTGCTGCACGCCGGAGACTTGCTGATCGCCATTGGCCGCCGCTCAGGCCTAGTCAAACTCGCCGAAATCGCCAGTCGCCGAAAGTCGTAAGCGATGTGCGGTTATTACAATCCCAGCCAATCACAAACGGCGCCTTCAATATCGAGCAGTTGTTCTGCGGTCAGATTTCCCAGCTTGCGAACCAACTTTGCGTGGGGAATGGTGATCAGATTTTGGGCGTCAAAAACGCCAGGCTTCAGAAAGCCAAGCGCCAAGCCCACTTCAAAGCGTGAGTTTCGAGCGCTGGTCGTGTGCGGAATCAATGTGGCAAGAGCACGATCTTGGTCTTCGGCAGGAATGCTGAGAACCAGACAAGGGCGCGTTTTGGCCGCAAAGCCCAGATCAACCAACCAGACTTCACCGCGATTCGGGATGTTCATCGCTCAATTCCCTTTGATCGAGTTCTAGAAAGATGGCTTCGGCATTGGCAACAAGGCCTTCGTCCGTCAAAGGCGGAAATTCAACATCTTTTGTCCGCCGAAGGATTTCCAGCGCGACTTCGTATTTTCCTACCTCCGGCAAGGCATCAAAAGACGTTAGAACTGCTTGTGCTTGTGTACTCATAACTATCACCTCCGAATAGCGATATTGAATACCAGCAAGCTTGCAGGCCGTCAACGACCTGCCTGAACTTAACTGGCTCTACGAGCCGAAAAAACGCGTCGCGTAGCGACGGCCGAATGCGGAACAACTTCCCGATTCAATCGTCGCTACGCGACGCGTTTTCCCTACCAACGAGGCAGGCCATAAATGACCTGCCCGCTCTGCGAGCCGAAGAAAACATTTGAACGCGGACTCGAACGCGTCCAGCCGTTTTAGAAGTTGATGAAATGCCCAACCAATCCGTGAGCAGCTTCCTTGACGGCTTCGCTCAGGGTTGGATGCGCGTGGACGTTGCGGGCGATTTCTTCCGGTGTGAGTTCAGCGTACCTCGCCAAAGTCAATTCGGGTAACAGCTCCGTAACATCCGGGCCGATCAAATGCGCGCCAAGCATTTCGCCGTACTTTTTGTCGCTGATCAGTTTCACAAATCCCGTCGCATCGCCCAGGCCATGCGCTTTGCCGTTGGCGGTGAAGGGGAATTTGGCGACATTCACTTCGTAGCCGCGTTCTTTCGCTTGCGCTTCGGTGTACCCGAAGCTGGCGATTTGCGGTTGGCAATACGTCGCGCGCGGCATCATGTCGAATTCCAGTTTGATGGTGTGTTCGCCTTTGATGTTTTCCGCCGCGATGACGCCCATCGCTTCGGCGACGTGCGCCAGCATCAATTTCGCCGTCACATCGCCGATGGCGTAAATGTGCGGGACGTTGGTTTGCATCTTGTCGTTGATGTCAATCGCGCCGCGGTCTGTGACTTTCACACCGGTCTTTTCCAGGCCGTAGCCTTCGGTGCGCGGTTTGAAACCGATGGCTTGCATGACTTTGTCAGCTTCCAGCGTTTGTTGTTTACCGGCTTTGTCGCTGACGGTGACGCGGACGTTTTTGCCAGTGTCTTCGATCTTGTCCACGCGAGTGCTGGTCAGCAGCTTGATGCCCGCTTTTTTGTATTGGCGAGCCAGTTCCGCCGAAACCTCTTCGTCTTCCAGCGGGACGACGCGGTCGAGGAATTCGACGATGGTCACATCAACGCCGTAATTGTTCATCACGTACGCGAATTCAACACCTATGGCTCCGGCTCCGGCGATGATGATGCTCTTCGGAAGCTTGTCTTCCATGATCTGCTCTTCGTACGTGACAACGCGTTCGCTCAACGACGAGCCAGGAATCAGCCGCGTGGTCGAACCCGCAGCGATGATGCAATGTTTGAATTTGACGGTTTCGTTTCCGCCTTTGTTCAGTTTCACATCAATGGTGTTGGCGTCGGTGAATGTCGCCCAGCCGTCAAATTCGTCAATCTTGTTCTTCTTCATCAGGAAGTGAACGCCTTTGACGCGGCCATCGGCGACTTTACGGCTGCGTCGAAAGGCTTCGCCGTAATCGAAGGTGACTTTGCCTTCGATGTTGATGCCGAAGGTCTTGGCTTCGTGATTGATAATGTGCGCCAGTTCGGCGTTGCGCAACAGCGCTTTGGAAGGAATGCAGCCGACGTTCAAACACACGCCGCCCCAATATTGTTTTTCAATGATTGCCGTTTTCAGTCCCAGTTGGCTGGCTCGGATGGCGGCGACGTATCCGCCCGGCCCCGCGCCCAAAACTACTACATCATATTCTTTCGCCATAATTTTCCTTTGTTAGTTTGAAATATAACCCTGCCTGATTTTCCATCATTTCTTGCTGACGTCAACGCCCGCAAATTCTCGCAGGTAAGTGTTTCCTTTGTATTCCAGTTCCTGGTGAATGCCGATCTTGGACGTGTAATACGCGTGCGCAACGCGAGCTTTCAGTTCGACGAAAAACTTCTCTTCCGGCTTTTGCGGATTCGCTTCGTTTTCGGCAATGCGCGTCAGCACAGCCAAACGTTGTTCCGGCGAAGATTTCAGAAACGACGCCTTGTGCAATTCCACGGAAAGCTGATTGACCAGCTTCAAGCCTTCACGCCATTGCGTTTTGACTTCCAAGTCAGGCAGTTCGGCCAAGCGTCCGTCAATGAACTCGGCACATTTCGCCGCGCGCGCTCCGGGCGAATGGTCATCGGCGGGAATGATCAACTCGCCCAGCTCATCCACCAACTTCAGTTCTTCGACGGAGAAAAACTTTGGCAGCTTGGCCGCAGTTCGCGGTTTGGCTTGCGGCAAAGCTGGAACCATCATCGCGCCCGCCGTCAATTTCACCATCTGACGACGACTAACTTGCGGCGTCTCCCCGTCTCTCAATCCCTCTATCTCTCCGTCTAATAGTTTGTTCATAACGCTCCTCGCTTGAATTCGCTGGCCAGGTAATCGCACGACCGCCAGGCCAGCGCCATGATCGTCCATGTCGGATTCTGGTTCGCGGCGCTGACGTGGCTGCTGCCATCCACCACGAACAGGTTTTTTACGTCGTGCGACTGTTGGTATTGGTTCAGCACAGAAGTTTTCGGATCGTTGCCCATACGCGCCGTGCCGAGTTCGTGAATAGACCAACCTTCGGTCAGCATATTTTTGTTAACGCTGACGATTTCGATTCCGGCGGCTTCGAACATTTCCTGAGCGGTTTCGGCCATGTCTTCGCACATTTTCTTTTCGTTGTCGCCAAAATGGTAATTGAACTTCAACACGGGAATGCCCCAGCGATCTTTCACCGTCGGGTCGAGTTCGACAAAGTTTTCATACCGCGAAAGCACTTCGCCAAACCCACCAATATCCACGAAAGCTCCGGCGTAATCGCGAACTTTCTTTTTGTAGCCGGCGCCAAAACCGGTCGTTCCGATGGCATCGCCGGGAAACATGCGGATGCCACTGCCGCCTTCGAAGCCATAGCCGCGAATAAACTTGGGATGTTTTTCCGTCAGGTTGCGGAATCGCGCCAGATAAAACCCGCCCGGTCGTCCATCGTCATTCGTGCGCGGCGCTCCGATTTTCTTTTTGTAAATGCCCGTGACGCCTGGCCCCATAACGTGTTCACAGAAATTGTGTCCAACATGGCCGCTGGAATTGCCAATGCCGTTCGGGTGCTGACGCGATTTCGACAGCAACAGCAACCGCGCCGATTCCAGCGTCGAAGCTGCCAGCACGACGGCTTTGGCTTTCGCCTCGTAGTTTTTTCCAGTGACGGTGTCAATGAACGCAACACCACGCGCTTTGCCTGTATTCGCATCCACCAGCACTTCGCGGACGGTGGCGTTGGTGCGGATGGTCAGATTGCCACCGTCAAACGCCGGGAAGATCAATCCCGTCGGCGAATCAAACGCCGCGTGAATGTCACAACCTCCGGCTCGTCGAGCGCAGGCGCCTCGACTGAAACAACGCATGCGGTATTTGTTTTTGACTCCGTCGGTGGTCACGCCTGCGCGATAGGGCGTCACTGTGCGCCCCATCTTGGCCAGCACACCACGCAGATGGACTTCGGCTTCGTTCAACCGAACTGGACGCTGAAACAAACTATCCGGCAAATGCGACAGATTTTCTTTGACGCCGGAAATTCCCAACAGCAAATCAACTTTGTCGTAATACGGCTGGATGTCTTTGTATTCAATCGGCCAGTTTTCTCCATATCCATCCAGCGAAGCCGCTTTGAAATTGGTATCGCTCATCCGCAACGCCAATCGTCCCCAGATGTTCGTCTTGCCGCCCAACGCGCGCGAACGCACCCACGCGTAATTCGTGCCGGTGTATGGATGATCTTTTTCATCCACGACCAGATTTTTACTGTAATCGCTGCCGCCCCAGGTTTGCGTGTAACTGTGCACGTGGCTCGCCTTTATGCCAGCGGCGTACGGAGGTTTGCGAATTGTGTATTCGTTCGGCGTCAACGCATGGCGATCCGGCGGCATATCGCCTCGGCGCGGATGTTCGTAAGGCCATTCTGTGGATTTCAATTCCTTGGAGGTATCAATCCGTTTGCCTGCTTCGACCAACAGCACTTTCATTCCATGGGAAGTCAGCACATACGCCGCCATGCCTCCCGCCGCGCCGGAACCGACGACAATCGCGTCGTACACTTTGTTCAGATTGACTGCCTTGTCATCGGGCAGTGTTACATTTTGTAAGGTCATATCGCCTCGCGCTTGGTTATTTGCTTGCCGTAGTCATGCGCCCGGAAATGTATTTTTCAATCCAGGCAAATTCGCGCCGCATTTTGTCCAGTTGATAACTGGGAACCAGAATGCTGTGGCCTTGATCGGGATACACCACCAACTGCGTGGTGACGCCCAGCCGTTTTAAGGTTCGATAGGTTTCCTGTGATTGCCCCAACGGAACGCGTTCGTCTTTTTCGCCGTGGAAAATCAGCGTCGGAGTTTTAGCGTTGGTCAAATAACTCAGCGGAGATTGTTCGTCGAACATCTTGCGCGCATCCCAGGGAGTGCCGCCGTGCAAGCGTTCACGCTGCGCGATGATGTCCGCCGTTCCCCAGTACGAAACCGCGTTCGACAAACCTGCCCCGTACGCCGCGCATTTGAATCGGTTCGTGTGGCCGATGATCCAGCCGGACATATATCCGCCGTAACTCCATCCGGCGACAGCCAGTTTGGTTTCATCGGCGACGCCGAGCTTCACCAGAAAATCCACGCCGCTGAGGATGTCTTCGTAATCCACTTTGCCGACCAACTTGGCGTTGGATTGCGCGAACTTCGCGCCGTAATTCGACGACCCGCGAAAGTTGGGCATAAACACGGCGTACCCATTGGCGGCATACACTTGCGGAAATCCGCCCCACGATGCGTTGAAGCTTTTTGTGTAGGCGCCTTCCGGTCCGCCGTGAATATACGTCACCAGCGGAACTCGCCGCCCGGTTTGGTAGCCGACGGGATACACCAACAAGCCTTCGATGTCTGTTCCGTCGTTGGATTTCCACTTGATGGCTTCGACTTGACCGAGCGCAAATTCGGCGGCTTTCGGATTCAACTGCGTCAAAAACACCGGAACCATGATGCGTGCCGCCAGCAGAGCAATTTCAGACGGGATGCGCGGGTTTTCATGAACAAACGCGATATTCATTCCGTCCGGCGTCACAGAAAAAGCAGGATTGACTCCGTCGCTACGCGTCATGGCTTGCGGAGTCTGATCATTGACGTTCATCGTATAAATTTGTTCGTTGACGCCCAAGCCCGCGTTGAAGACCAATCGCTGGCTATCGAACACCCAGCGATGAGAACGAATGTAACCATCGAAGTTTTTCGCCAGCACACGAGCTTCGCCGCCAGTTGCCGGGATTACATGAATTCGATCCGGGCCAGCATTCGCATCACCATCTCCATGCGCCAGATACGAAATCCAGCGGCCATCGGGCGAAAACCGCGCATCGCTTTCCGCGCCGTTGCCATTGGTCAGCTGCTTGGCCGCAGCCGAATCCACTGGCGCATTCTGCCAACTGACTGGAATCGTGAACACTTCCGCTGTTCCGCTAACCAGCAACTTCGGTGTCTGCCGCGCAGTAAACACAATTTGTTGACTATTCCAGGCCCAACTGAACCCGGCGATGTGCCGAGCGCCTTTGGTCAGTTGCTTGACCTGCCCGGTGGCAACTTCAAACAGCCACAACTGAGCGAACCGATAATCCTCATCTTCCACCATCGGAGCTTTGGTTTTGGGTCCATCTTTCTGAATGCCGCGAGGCTCTTCCGCGACGAACGCAATAAACCGTCCGTCGGGCGACCATTCAAAATCCGTCACCGGAGCTTTGTGCGAAGTCAGTCGTTCGGGTTCGCCGCCTTGCAAACTGAGAGCGTAAATCTGCACACCAAGCTCTCCGCGATCGGACAGAAACGCCAGCCGTCGTTGATCCGGCGACCAGCGCGGATGATCGTCTCGTTTGGAATTGGTCGTCAGCTGCACGGTTTCGCGCGCGTCGTTGACCATCCAGACGTCAGAATTGAACCGGTCATTTTCCCGGTCCCAAGCCGTGACGACAAAGGCTACGCGGCGACTGTCAAACGAAATTTGCGGATCACTGGCACGGTTGAGCGACACAACATCTTCCGGCGTCATCGGCCGTTTGACTTGCGCCAGAACCAAGCTCGTTAAAAAAAGCGATCCTGCCAGGAGAAAGAGAAGTCGGTAATTGTTCTTCATGTTTCTTTTTTACCAAGTTGCGTTGAGGCCTTCAGCAGAATGTCGAGACAGAAATAATCAAATAGCTCCATTTCGTTGTCTCCTTACTGCGGCATGGAGTTTAGCATTCAGCCGCTCAGAGAAACAAAAATGGCCAGCCGCGCAAACTTCCAGGCAAACGAAGAGGCAGGCAATCTTTGGCTGGCTGGCCTCTTCACGTCCATCCTTGATGATGCTTCGGTAACATCCCGATCAAAATTGCCGATCAGTGATGTCTTTGTTCAATTGGGAAATGCTTGCGAGCGCAACCCTAAAATCAAAGTGGCGCGAGCAGATGACTCGCGCCACTTTGATTTTAGGATATAACTTTCAACTATTTTTCAGCCAGTTTCCTGCCCGCATTCAACTGATCGAAATTCTTGATCGCCTTGAACACCAGCGAGTGACTGCCTTGAGTTTCGGCTCGCCAGAAGAAGACAAAAACTGTTAGCGTAGGCGTCTTGCCAACGGTACCAGCCGCGTGATTCATTTCGCCCAACGAAGCGAAAAATCCAGGCGTTGACAGGTTTTCAATTCGACTGTCGCGTTGGCCGTTTCGGCTTCTTTGCGAAGCTTGGCACGTTCGGCGACATCCCAGGCCACGGGTTTTGATGGTTTGTCGGCTTGCTCAGTTTCAGCAACAGCACGAGCGACGAGCAGATACTTCCCCGGCGCAACGTTGGCAAAGACGAACGAACCGTCTTCGTCGGCTGAAACTTCGGCAAAGCGCAGCAGATCATCTTTCGCTTCGGGTTCGGCAGGCAACAAGTGCAAGCGTAAGCGCGGAGGCAGTTTGCCGGTTGACGTCACCTTTCCTTTCAAACCGGCTGCGCCTTCGGCCAAAGTGACAGACAGGCCTGTGAATTTTTCTCCAGCTTTCAATAAGACACCGTTGCGACCGGCGTCGCGCGCAGAAGGATTGGCCGTGGCCGCCGACGGCAAAAGCACGGATTTCACGAACCAATGTTCGTCGGGCAACTGCAATTCCAGAAAGTGACGCCCCGCTTTCAAACCATTGATCGTGAAAGCTCCTTTATCATCTGGCGCGGCAACGGTGGAGATGCCAAACATCGAATAATTGACCAGAGCTTTTTGACTCGGGTCGTCCGGTTTTGCCTGCAAGACAAGTTCATCCAGAAAGGATTCCCGCCCCGATTCGCACTTCGGCCCAGCGGCTGACGCGCCAAGTTTTTCCAGCGCGACTGTGCCGCTGATTGTGGCCATCGCTTCCAGTTTCAAATCAATGCCGGTGACATCACGTCCGCTGACAGTTACACGCCGAGGCGCGGAAGCCAGAACGCTGGAATTATTTAGATCAGGTCGAAATGCAGTGGCTTCGTAATCGCCGTTGGGCAATCCGTAAAACGAATACCCAGTGTTATTGCCCATTGGCGAAACAATGGAAGTGCCAATCAAGTTGTCGGTCCCGGCTTTGGTCAGAGCGACATAGCTTGCCGTCATCGCTGCCAGTCCTTCGCCTCCGACAGGCGCGCCAAGGACTTTGCCGGAGATAGCCGAACCGGTTTCCGCGCGGTAGCGAATATCAATGCCACCGGTTTCGTCCCCGCTGCGGACACCGACTTCGACGGCTGTGTCACGCGTAGCCGACGGGTAATAAATTTTTGCGCGCCCGGCGAAAGGCGTCGGCTTCAACGAAAATCCCAGCACGCCGGACCCTGCGCTGACCACGTACGTTCCCGGAGCCAAACCGTAAATCCGGTAAATGCCCCGGTCGTCAGTCTGGCGACCCAAAATCAGATCGGCGGAATTCAGCGGAGTCGTCACTGTGCGCCCGGCATCGTCACTTACGCGAGTGGCTTCGACAGTGATTCCGATGACTGGCTCGCCGGATGAATTCAGCACTCGACCGGTGATGATGCCGCCGCGCTGCATGCGAATCGTCACCGTTTCGCCGACGTGAACATATCGGGTTGACGCTAAACCAGTTTGTTCATTCTGGATCGCCACATAACCTGGGGCACTGGCTGTAATCGAATAGGCTGCGGGATCAAGTTTGTCTGCTTGAAACCCTCCGCTGGCATCCGTGACGACTTCCATGCGACCGGCGAGGATTTTTTTGACTCCGCCAACACCGGCAATGTTGACCTTGGCGTGCGGAATCGGCTGACCATCTTCTGTCATGACGCGTCCGGAAATGCTTCCCGTCGCTCGCTGCCCAAATGTATTCATGCCCAGCGAACCAACCAACAGAACCCAACCAGCAAGCGGCAGCAACTTCTTCGCGTAATGTCCCACAATCCCTTTGTCTCTCAGCCTCATTTCTCCTCCTTCGACAAATCCAAGACCAACACGACTTCCTGACGCCCATTGCCAGTGACCGAAACAGTTTGTTCAACCTTTGGCAACTTCGGGCGCGACGCTTTCGGATCGTAATAGACATCGCTCAGCGTCAAACGGTATGTGCCTGTCGAGAGCCCTTCGATCAAAAATTGGCCACGTGTGTCGACATCGGCATTGCCCGCGCCGAAAATGTTTTCGCTTGCGCCTTCGCGCTGAACCCGAACCATCAATTTGACACTTGGCGGCAACGCGCCACCACGAATTTCGACTCTGCCAGCGATGCTGGCCGTGCCGTAGGCGAACACCATTCGAATTCCGGTCAATTTGTCACCAGCACTCAATTCCAATTCCTTGACTTCGACGCCGTTGTTTTCAACGCGCAACAACGAAAATCCCTTTTCAGCCATGAACGTGTTGGCCATCAATTGGATTTTGCCGGGGTGAATGCCGCCGATTTTGAACGTGCCGCTGGCAGAAATTTGACCGGTTCCGCCAAACAGGTTCGACGCAACAAAGGTTCCGCTGCCACCAATCGGATAAGCATAGACGGAAACCTTCGTCAGTTTTTCGCGGAGTTTAGGATCGGTTGCGCCTTCGATCACGGCGACGCCACTGACGCTGGCCCCCTGACGCATTTTGATTTCCAGGCCGGAAACGTCACTGTCCGCAATTTCAAAATTGAGCGTTTCACCGTAGTTTTCACCAGCTTCCAGGCCGATGACGTACGCGTTGTAACGATTGGGCGTCAGCCCTTCCAAGCGAAATTCGCCTGCGGAATTCGTCGCCGAATTGCCAAGGCCAAAGCTGGCGGAACCTTCTTTGGTCACGCCATAACCGATCATGACACCGGCGACGGGCTTGCCTGTTTCGGCTTCGATGACGCGGCCAGCAGCGGCGAAGGTTTTGCTTTTGGAAGTTGGCGCGAGCTTGATGTCCAGATTTTCCACTTCCGCGCCTGATCGGAGTTCGATGATTTTGGCCTGAGTTTCTTCGACGGCTTGCGGATAAAACGTGCGGCGGTAATACGTTCCGCCACTGCCTGCTCCCATTCTCAACACTGCGTCTTCGGATGAAGCTCCGGCGGCAACGATGTAACGGCCAGGGTCGAGGCCATAAATGCGATACACGCCTCGATCATCGGTTTGCCACATGCTGAAATCGGGAATACCGGTTGCGGCGCGTTTGCCGTCAGCGTCGAGTTTGTAGGCGCGAACGGCTTCGGCAATCACCGGACGATCATCGGGATCAATCACTTTGCCCGTCAGCACTCCGCCCCGCGTCAGGGAAAAGTTGACGTTTTCCAGATTCTCGGCTTCGGCAAGATTGACCGTTTTGCCCGGCACTAGGGGGTTGCTTTCGCCTTCGATTACATGCGCCGGAGCATAAGCCACAATTCGGTAACTGCCCGGAGCGACACCGGTCAACCGGTACCAGCCATTCGAATCCGATGTCGCGGTCACTGAAGGGCCGGATTGCAGGATGTCTGAAACTGGCGAATTGCCCGCTTGTTTCAACATGACCTCCACACCCGGCGCAGGATCGGCCCCCACTGTGATTCGTCCGGAAATTGATCCAGGAGTTTTTGGCGGATTGGTGGCTGCGGTTTGTGCCGTCGCATTGGCAGCGATAGCACCCCAAAAAAGCAGGAAAAAGAACTTTGCGGATGATTTCATAGAGGTTCTCTCCAATTGATGATTTCTGAGAGTATTCACCAAAATCTGAAAAGAAAACGCGAACTCGCTAATCTGGCCGATTGGGTCACCACAGAAAAATTATAACCGTAGGCCATCCAAAACGCCCATGTCATAATCTGAAGCAGTTCAATAGTTGGCTTGGCGGCCTCACTGGATATCCAGCCCGGAAGATTCCAGCCTTATACACAGTCCAAGCCGGTGAAAATTCATTACCAATTGATTCCCCTGTTTCCTAAATCGTACGCGAATTGATTGTTCGCCCGGCCTGTTTTTATCTGCCGACAGGCCGACGACGGTTCGCAATCCTAGGAGGTAGCTAATGCTGCGCTTGCGTTCAAAAGCGATATTTGCGTTCACAGTGTCCCTAATACTGGCCATTGGGCTGATCGTTATCACCACCACCAACGCCAAAATGAGTGATGGCAGTTTTCTGGCATCTTTTCTAAAAGTTTCGGGCAATTTTGCCACCCTACCTCAACCCTTAGTCCACAAAACGGAAACCCTGGTTGCGACGCCTCGCGATATAACAGCGACAACGATCGCGCCGACAGGCGATCCCGGTCTGGGTTTCGATATCGAAGGAAATCTGGAATCCAATTCACCCAACGCTGACACAAGTGACTGGGTTCCCGGATCGGCTGGCAAAGGCGAAGCAGTCTTTTCTGGCGTCGGCGTGACGCTGAATTCCGGCAAGACGTTTCGCCGAACTGACGCGTTCAACAATATCAATGACAATGTGTTCAAAAGCGGCTTGAAAGCCAATGACAATCCGAACAACTGGGGTTGGGGGGCGCAAAAAGCTACCGGATCAGACGACATCAACAATGCGCTGCTGCACATTTCGGCGGATAAGTCGGAAAATCTGTGGGTAGCGCTGGGAATTGATCGTTTGAGCACTGACGCAGATAGCTACCTGGATTTTGAATTTCTACAAAATACATTGACCGTTAACGGCAACGGCAGTTTCACGTCGGCAGGTCAGCACGGCGGACGGACCGTGGGCGATTTGCTATTGACGCTCAAGTTGGCGGCAAACAGCGGCAAGACAGAACTGTATGTGCAACGCTGGCAAAGCGACGGCGCCGGTGGATTCACCTGGAGCGACGTGACGTTAACGTCTGCATCTGACTTAGTGTTTGTCGCCACAAACACTGGTTCGACGCCAGCTCCATTTACGGCGTTCGGCGGCCCCAACTATTCAGCCAATCAGTTTGGCGAAGCCGCTTTGAACATCACCGCCTTGCTGAACTCTCCGCAATTATTGCTGCAAAAAAATGCTTTATGCCTTTCCTTCAAAACTGTGCTCGTGAAATCCAAGAGTTCTCAGGCCGCCAACGCGACCGTGCTGGATTTCCTGGAGCCGATGCAGGTGAATTTCGGAACCGCGCCAGCCGTTTCGGTGAATTCCGAAACCATTTGTTCTGGCGGAACGGCCACATTGACGGCCAACGTGGTGGGCGGGAAATCGCCGTACACGTTCATTTGGAGCGGGCCAAACAGCTTTGTGGCCAAGACTCAATCTATCAGCGTTGCGACACCCGGCACATACACCGTGACGGTGCAAGACGCCGTTGGGTGCGCTTCGCTTTCGGCGCTGGGAACGGTGAACATCACGTCAGCCGCAACGGTTGACGCCGGAGCCGACATTACGACATGCGCGGCAACTCCAGCCGTCATCCTGGGCGGAAACGTTGGCGGAGGTGCCACCGGCGGAGTTTGGAGCGGCGGCAAAGGAACCTTCACACCGGACGCCAATACGTTGAACGCGACCTACATGCCGACAGCGGCGGAAATTGCTGCCGGTTCTGTCGTTCTCAAACTGACGGCGACTGGCCCCTGCACAGCGATCAGCGATTCGCTGAACATCATCATCGGGGCGACTGCTTCCGCGCGTGCCGGAGCAGATCAAATCGTGTGCGCGGACAACCCTCTTGTGGAATTGTCCGGCGCAATCGGCGGAGCAACCGGCGGCGTTTGGACAACCAATGGAACTGGAACGTTTTCACCAAACGCAACGACCCTCAACGCCACGTACCTTCCTTCGCCCGCAGATTTAACGGCCAAGGATTTGACGCTGACACTGACAACCACTGGCGGAAGCTGCGGCACTGGCAGCGATCAAATGAAGATCACGGTCAACGCGGCGGCAAACGTCAATGCCGGAGCCGATCGTGCAGTATGCGCCACGAACCCAGCGCTTGTTTTGGCCGGACAAATCAGCGGCAGCGCGACCATCGGAACCTGGAGCGGCGGCGCGGGCACATTCACGCCCAACGCCAGCACCTTAAACGCGACATACACACCGACAGCTGCGGAAATCGCCGCCGGAACCGTGACGCTGACCTTGACCACAAACAATCCAACGGGACCTTGCGGAGCGGTCAGCGATCAATTGGTCATCACAATCAATTCCGCCGCCAGAGCCAACGCCGGAGCAGATCAAACTCTGTGTGCCGCCAACCCTGTTATTTCTTTGGCAGGTTCGATTGGCGGATCGGCTTCCAGCGGAACCTGGAGCGGCGGCGCAGGCGCCTTCGCGCCGAACGCCAACTCGCTGAACGCGACTTA
This sequence comes from Blastocatellia bacterium, assembly GCA_035429885.1. GTDB lineage: Bacteria > Acidobacteriota > Blastocatellia > RBC074 > RBC074 > RBC074. Next base: position 5,131 of record DAOMFR010000131.1, on the reverse strand, counting down.
CACGCCGACTGCTGGCGAAATCGCCGTGGGTTCGGTGACGCTGACCTTGTCCACCAACGATCCTGATGGAGCCTGCGGAGCGGCTAGCGATCAGGTCAAAATCACCTTTCTGGCTGCGCCAACATCGAACGCCGGAGCCGACCGCACTGTATGCGCAACCAGCCCAAGTGTCGGCTTGGCAGGCGCAATCGGCAGCGGAGCGACCACCGCATCGTGGGTTGGCGGAACCGGTTCGTTCTTGCCAAACCGAGCGACGCTGAACGCCACGTACACTCCTTCGGCAGCCGAAATCTCTGCCGGTTCCGTCACGCTGACGCTGACGACGAATGATCCAGCTGGCCCTTGCGGTTCGACCAGCGATCAAATGGTCATCACAATCAACCCGGCAGCCACCGTCAACGCTGGCCCGGATCAAAGCGTGTGTTCCGGCAATCCGACTGCTGTGTTGAGCGGTTCGTTCGGTGGTTCGGCCAGCGGCGCCAGTTGGGTTGGCGGCACGGGAACGTTTTCGCCGAATCGAAATACCTTGAACGCCACATACACTGCGACGGCGGGAGAAATCGCCGCCGGTTCCGTCACGTTGACACTAACGACCAACGATCCTGCGGGAATTTGCGGAGCCGTCAGCGATCAAATCAAAATCAGCTTCACCGCAGCACAAGCCACGACGATCACGGCTCCGACTGCGGTTTGCGCAAATTCAACCGGCAACACGGCTTCTGTGCTGAGCGCTGGCACGGGAACGACGTACATCTGGACAGTGACCAACGGAACGATTACCAATGGTCAGGGAACCAACGTCATCACCTGGACTGCCGGAGCCTCCGGCACGGTAACGATGGGCGTGACAGTAACCGCTGGCGCCGGTTGCGCAGCCACCGCCTCCAAGCAAGCGACAATCACAACGTCAGCAAGCGCAGCCGCAGGAGCCGACCAGACACTTTGCCAAAGTCCGCAAGGAACTGTTGGCTTCAATCTGATTGGTTCGGTTTCGGGCGGCACGCCCAACTGGAGCGTCATCGGTTCAACCGGATCGGCAACCGCGGCAATCGTCAGCCCTTCAACAGCGAACACGGCCGTTAACGTGACCGGTGCTGGAACTGTGACGTTGCGGTTAAACGTTGCGGGAACAGCAGGCTGTGGTTCGGCTTCAGACGATGTCGTGCTGACAACGAATGCTCTGCCCACGGCGAACGCCGGTGTGGATCAGACGCTTTGCCAAACAGGCGGAACGACTACGTTTAACCTGACGGGAATTGCTACGAATGGAACGCCAGCGTGGTCTGTCGTGAATTCAACGGGTTCGGCGGCTGCCAATCTGAATAGCCAAAACAGCGTCAATACCTCTGCTAGCGTGGCGGGTATTGGTTCCGTCACCTTGCGATTCACCGCCAACAGCACGGTCAGTTGCGGCACGGCCAGCGATGATGTCGTGCTCACTGTCAGCAACGCGATTTCAGCAACGATCACGGCTCCGACGACGGTTTGCGCCAGTTCAACCGGCAACACGTCCTCCGTTCCTGATGCGGGAGCAGGCGCGAATTACAACTGGACGATCAACAACGGAACCATCACAGGTGGGCAAAACACTCGCACAGTCACCTGGACGGCAGGTGCTGGCGGGTCAACCACGCTTTCGGTTTCGGTTAGCGCGACAGGCGGATGCAACGTCAGCAACACAACCAACGTCGCCTTGAGCGACGCTCCGTTGGCGAACGCCGGAACCGATAAGACCGTTTGCCGCATCGGCGATCCGACGGTTGTCAACGTCACAGGCTCCGCTTCCGGAGGCAGCCCGCAATGGAGCGTCCTCGGTTCCACCGGCACCGCTTCGGCCAACATCATCAGTCCGACAAGCGCCACGACTGCGGTCAACGTCAACGGAACTGGCACGGTCACGTTGCGATTGACCGTCACCAGCAACAGTCAACCTTCCTGTGGTTCGACGACAGACGACGTTATTTTGACCGTCAATAACTGCGCTCCGCCCGTTGGGCCTGGCGTGGCATTCCAAGCCCCATCCGATATCAGCGATTCCAAAGCCGGTTCGGTCTTGATTTACAACATCTACACTTCAAACCCGACCGTGCCTGCAATTCAGAACACGCGGATCAACATCACCAACGTCAATCCGGGTCAGGACATCGCCGTGCATCTGTTTTTCGTGGATGGCGATAGCTGTTCGGTGGCCGACAGCTTCTTGTGCCTGACACGAAATCAAACAACCAGCTTTAACACGGCGGATTTCGATCCGGGTACAACCGGTTTCGTCATCGCCGTGGCGGTCAATTCAATTACCGGCTGTCCAACTAATTTCAACTACCTGATCGGAGACGAGTACGTGAAATTCTCTTCGGGCCATTCGGCCAACCTGACGGCAGAGGCGATTTCCGCGATTTCCAGCGAAGCGATGATTTGCGACGAAACTTCGCCGGTTGCGACGTTGAATTTCGACGGCATTGCTTACAACCGCTTGCCGCGAGTTCTGGCGCTGGACGATATTCCCAGCCGTGCCGACGGCAACGACACGCTGGTCATCATCAATCGCATTGGCGGCAATCTTGGCCTGGGAACTTCGACGTTGGGCGCACTGTTCGGCATCGTGTACAACGACACCGAAAACAGTTCCAGCTTCAACTTGACCGGCAGTTGTCAGCTACGCGGTTCGTTGTCGTCCAACTTCCCGCGCACCGTTCCTCGATTGGATCAATTCATTCCGGCAGGAAAGACCGGATGGATGAAGGTGTACGGCTTCGGCAATAACGGCAATCAGGGAATTTCGGGAGCTGTCCTGAACTACAACCCGAATGCCGCAACTTCCGCAGTGGCTTACACGTCCGGTCGCAACCTGCACAAGCTGACGTTGGACCCCACGAACAGCTTTGTGATTCCAGTTTTTCCTCCTCCTTGCCGGTAAAAACAAACGCGCAGCAGGTTCGTCACCTCTGCGCGTTTTTCCGGCTTCTGACTGCCGCGCGTTCAACCCGAGCGCGCGGCATTTTTGTCTGTCGGATCAATCGAAGATTTCTTCAACGCTATTTTCTGCAGGGAAAGTAATCAATCGGTAAATTTCGCTAAAGGCTAAAGTGATGTCCAGCGACTCCAAGCGCACGGAGTTTTCCATCCCGATAAAATCTCCTCGCAGCCATTGGCCGTCCGCTTGACGAACATGTCGAATGACGTGCGGACGGGTTTGGTCTATCAACAAATATTCTTTCAAACTCTCGACGGCTTGGTAGGCAAGGAATTTTTCATTCAAATCATAGGCTCTGGTTGTTTTGGAAAG
>DAOMFR010000131.1:0-1745 GCA_035429885.1 Blastocatellia bacterium | reverse complement strand
AAGCTCACGCTCCAAGCATCACTTCCCTGCTCCACGTCCGCGCAAGATTTGCCCGGATTTCGCGCCCGTGTGTTTGTCGTGTTCGATAACGATTTGTCCGTTGACGATGACGAAGCTAAAGCCCGCCGGATATTGTTTCGGCTGTTGAAACGTCGCCCGGTCAGCAACCGTTTTTTCATCGAAGATCACCACATCCGCCGCCATTCCCGGTCTGAGCAAGCCACGATCCCATAGATGGAACGTTCCCGCAGGCAATGAAGTCATTTTCCGAATGGCTTCTTCCACGCCGACCAGTTTCTTCTCACGAACATACAGCCCCAGAGTCCGCGCGTTGTTTCCGTATCCGCGCGGATGCGGAATGCTGGGGCTTTCGAAATTATGAATTCCCGAATCCGACGCGATCATCGTAAACGGCTGACGAAAGATTTGGTCTACATCCGCATCCGACATTTTCTGTAACACCATCTGCGCGCCACCGGCTTGCAGAATTTCGATTGCCTGTTCGGCTTGAGCTTCGGCGTCGGTCTTTTGCTTTTTCAGTTTGGTGATTTCGGCGATGTTTTTGCCGTTGATGGACGGATCCGCTTGATGGCTGGCGACATAAGCGAACGCAAAATCCTTGAAGCCGCCGACTTCCGCCTTGGCGATCATTTCGCGGCGAATGCGTTGGCGAGTCGCGTTGTCGCTCAACCGCTCTTTGGTTTTGGCTTCGCCCCCATCAAATACCCAGGATGGAAACAGAATGCCGATGCCTGTGCTGGACGCCGGATACAAATATTGGTCCACCGTCACCTGCTGGCCGCGTGCGCGAGCGTCTTCAACCATTTTGATGGTGATGGCGCTGGCTCCCCATCGAGCCTTGCTGGAAATTTTGAAATGAGAAATTTCAACCGGGCAACCAGCCTGTTCGCCCACCAGCAAGGATTCCTTGATTGCGTCTTCGACAGCCGCGTCTTCGTTACGCATGTGCGTGGCGTACAAGCCTCCGAGTTCCGCAGAGGCTTTGGCCAGGGCGACAATTTCATCACTTTTGGCGTAAGTGCCCGGCACGTATTCCAACCCGGTGGAAAACCCGACGGCTCCGTCGCGCATGGCTTGCGAAACCAGTGCCCGCATCTTCTGCAACTCTTCCGTCGTCGGCGCGCGGTCGAAATCACCGTTCATGCCTGCGTGGCGAACCGTGTTGTGCCCAACCAACGTCGCCACATTGATCGAAATGCCCTGCTTTTCCAATCGAGAAAACCATTCGCCTAAATTGAGTTCCGAACTGCCGCAGTTGCCCGTCACCACCGAAGTCACGCCCATTCGCAAAAAGTTTTCCGCAGCGGGAAACCGTTCAATGCCGCCTTCGATGTGCGTGTGAACGTCAATGAACCCCGGCGCAACAATCAACCCTTTGGCATCAATCACGCGAGCCGCGCGCTTCGGATCAAGTTTGCCGATTTCGACAATGCGTCCGCCTTTGATTGCTACGTCGGCGAGAAACCAGGGATTGCCGGTTCCATCCACGATGCGGCCATTGGCAACAATCAAATCAAAATCGGCTTGAGAAGAAATTCCGGTCCGATGAAAGAACACAGCCACAGCAAACAACGCGCAAAGCAGAAGCAATTTTCTGGTCATAATTTTTTTCTCTCAGATTGAAAGTTGGAATGGCGAAACGCGGTGAAGCTTATCATCGTCCTGATAATTGGGCGATGAAGAAAGCTTGAAATAGATAACGGAACAAACGGAAATAACGGAAT
>DAOMFR010000130.1:9933-20773 GCA_035429885.1 Blastocatellia bacterium | reverse complement strand
GCCAGCAAAGCTACGGCAGCCAGCGTCAATGCAATCCCGACAAACACCAACGGGTCAGTCGCGCTGACATTGAAGAGCATCGTTTTCATCAACCGGCTCAGGAAGATTGCGCCGACGACGCCAAGTCCCAAGCCGACGACAGCCAGCAACATTCCTTGTTTCACCACAAGCTTCAGAACGTCGGATGCCTGCGCTCCGAGCGCCATTCGCAAGCCGAGTTCGTGCGTTCGTTGCGTGACCGAATAGGCCATCACGCCATACAAGCCAATCGCCGACAGCAGCAGCGCCAAACAGGCGAACACGCAAATCAGCAGCAAAGCAAATTTCCGCTGTGTCATCGAATCGGCAACGAATTGATCCATCGTGCGAACTCGAAAAACTGGTAAATCACCGTCTGCGGTTTTGATGACGCCTCGCACAGAACCCGAAAGCGCATTCGGATCGTTTGGTGTGCGAATGACCAAGGCCATTCCGGCTTGCGGACGTTGTTGATGCGGCATGTAATATTGCGCACGCGATTCGCCTTCCAGATCGGTGTGTTTGACGTGGCCGACAATGCCGACAATTTCGCGCCAGATGCGTTTGTCAGGCGTGCCTTCAAAGCTGATGCGTTTGCCGACAGGGTCTTCGTTCGGCCAGTACTTTTGCGCCAGCGATTGGTCAATGACCGCCACCGGCAAGCTTTCGGCAGTGTCGCGCTCTTCAAAGTAACGACCGCGAATCAGCGGAATGCCCATCGTTTTGAAGTAATCCGGCGTCGCAGCCCAGCGCGCTCCATGCGGCATGGACTGGCCTTGAGGAATGTCGCGCCCCTCGATCCGAAAACTGCCGCTGGAACCGCCGCCGCTCAGTGGCAACACGGAAATCGCTCCCACCGATTGAACTCCTGGCAGCGAACGAACGTCGCTGATAACCTGTTTGTAAAAGTTGGCACGCTGCGGAGCTTCACTGTATTTCGTCGCGGGCAGCGATAATTGCATCGTCAACAACCCTTGCGGATTGAAACCAGGATTGACTTGCTGGACGTGCAAGAAGCTTTTCACCAACAAACCGGCGCCGACCAGAACGGCTAACGCCAGCGCGATTTCAACGACAACCAACGAACTGCGAATCCACTGTTTGGTTGCGGCAGAACCACTGCGTCCGCCTTCTTTCAAGGTTTCGTGCAAATCGGCTCTGGTGGTTTGCAGTGCGGGAACAATGCCGAACAAAACGCCCGTCACAATTGAAACGCCGAAGGTGAATAGCATCACACGCCAGTCCAGACTGATTTCGCTGGCGCGCGGGATACGATCTTCGTTAAGCGACACCAGCGCCTTGACGCCCCAATACCCAATCAGCAAACCAAGCGCTCCGCCGACAACGGACAGCAACACGCTTTCGGTCAGGAGTTGGCGAATGATGCGCCAGCGTCCAGCTCCGAGCGCGGTGCGAACGGCGATTTCCTTTTGCCTGGCCGCCGCGCGAGCCAGCAACAGATTGGCAACATTGGCGCAGGCAATCAGCAACACAAACCCAACGACCAGCATAACGATCCACAACATGGTGCTGATGTCGCCAACCACAAACTGGCGGAACGAAGTCAGCAGCAAATCCCAATTCGTGGCGTCAGCTCCCTGCATATATTGTTGGCGAAGGTTCGATGCGATGTTGCGCATTTCGGCTTGGGCTTGTTCCTGAGTGACTCCCACGCGCAGCCGTCCCACCACAGACAAAAATTCATTGGTCAAGCTGTCCGGCGAAAGCTGTTGAGGCGTGAAGACAATCGGCGCCCACAGATCAACGATCATTCCTATTTCACGGCCATACTGAAAGCTCGGCGGCATCACGCCCACGACGGTGTAATTTTCGCCGTTCAGCGACAGCGTCTTGTTCAGAATACTTTTGTCGCTGGCGAACCGACGTTGCCAGAATCCGTGACTCAACACCACAACGCGATTTTTGCCTTCGGAATCTTCTCCAACGGCAAACGTGCGCCCCATCGCAGCTTTCGCCCCCAACAGATCAAAAAAGTTGGCGGTCACTGTCTGTCCGGTTAATCGCTCCGGTTCGCCTTCGCCGGTCAGATTTGCAGCCCAGCCCGTGATTGCAGAAATACTTTCAAACGATTTGGCGTTGTCGCGGTAATGCGTGTAGCCGAACGCTGACACCGAAGCCTTCAAATTGATCTTCTGATAGTTGTGATTGATCAGCACTAACTGGTCAGGGTTTTGGTACGCCAGCGGGCGAAGCAAAATGGCGTTGATGACGCTGAAAATGGCGCTATTGGCTCCGATGCCCAGCGCCAAGGTGAGCAGCGCAACAATGGCAAAGCCCGGGCTTTTGGTCAAAGTGCGGATGCCGAATCGCAAATCTTGCAGCAAAGTTTCCATAATCCCTCCAGATGACGAATGGTTCGTCCAAGAAAAAACACGTTGAGACCCCGAAGCCAAGGTGCAATCTTTTCTGCCTGCTTCGCTTTCTTTTTTCCGTTTGTGGATGAACCTGATCTGAGTTTGGTTAGTGCATCTGCGCGCCGTAACGTTTCAAGGTTCCTCTGATTCAGGCGCTACCATCGAAGATTTTTTTGGCCGATGCAGTCAAACGACTGCCAAAAGCATTACCCATCAACCAACAGACTGACGGCAGCTGATCAATGGGCAATGCGAATGAGTTCTGGAAACTTCAATCCAGTGTTCAATGCGTGACGGCTTCTTCTTCAACAACGCGTCCGTCGAACAAATGAATTGAGCGGTCGGCGTGGCGGGCAAAACGTGTATCGTGCGTGACCATGCAAATCGTTGCGCCGTTGCGATGCAATTCGCGCAACAACTCCATCACGGCGTCGCCATTGGTCGAATCCAGGTTTCCGGTCGGTTCGTCCGCCAGCAGAATCAGCGGATCGCCCACGACGGCGCGCGCAACGGCGACACGCTGTTGCTGACCGCCGGAAAGTTGCGAAGGCAGATGCTTGGCTCGATGCGCCATGCCGACTTTTTCCAACGCAGCGTTGACACGCTGTTTGCGTTCTGTGCTGCTCATGCCGCGATAAGTCAGCGGCAGTTCCACGTTTTCATATACCGACAGATCACCGATCAGATTGAAGCTCTGAAAGATGAATCCAATCTCGCGATTGCGAATGCGAGCGCGTTCGGAAAGGGTCAGATTTTGAACCGGTTTGCCGTTCAGGCTGTATCCGCCGTCGGAGGGCGAATCGAGCAAGCCCAAAATCGAAAGCAAAGTTGATTTGCCACAACCTGAGGGGCCGGCGATGGAAACATATTCGCCTTTGGCAATTTCCAAATGAATCCCTGACAAGGCGTGGGTTTCGACTTCGTCGGTATAAAAAACTTTAGTAACTGAATCCAAGCGCAACAGTGGTTCGCTCATTATGTTCTCCTTCGAGGTGGTTGGTGATCGGTGGTTGGGGCAATCTATAACCAAAACCAACCACCGCTTCTCTGTTCTCAGTTCAATCGAATTCTGGTCACGTTATCGCCTAGCTGCGAAGTGTCGGAGACGATGACTTTGTCTCCGACTTTCAATCCTTTGACAATTTCGACGGTGGTAACGGAAGTGCGGCCGATTTCCACTGCCACCAGCTCCGCGTGTTGTTCGTCGGCTTCCAGCTTGAACAGTTTGATGGTGCTGTTTTCCTGCCCGAAGGTCGGGCGCTGCATATTCATCACGTTGTTCAACCGTTCCAGCTCAATTTTGCCGTCCACGCTCATATCCGGACGAGCGCCAGGAGGCAACGCGGCTTCCAGCGAAATATCCACGGTCACCGTTCCGTTTTGGGCTGCCGGATCAACTCGCGTGACGTGGCCGGGAATGATTCCGTTGCGCGTATCAATCGTGGCCGGCAATCCGATGCGAATGTCTTTGAGCTGGGTTTCGGCGATTCTGACCTGGGCCTTCAACCGGCTGGGATCAGACACGCGAGCCAGATTGGTTCCGGGCGTGACTTGCTGGCCGACTTCAACCGCCCATTGCTGCAACACGCCGTGCATTCCAGCGCGCACGCGAAGGTCCGCGACCTGTTTGCGACGCAATTCCACCAACGCGCGGCGCTGATCCAGGGTGGACTGGCTGACTGCCAATTGAGTTTTCATGGCTTCGCTGGTCATCGCGATTCGCTTCTTTTCCAGTTCGTTGCGAGTTGCCAGTTCATTGGCTTTGGTTTGTTTTTGTTTGTATTGCAAATCGGAATACAAACCTTCCTTGACCAATTGCGCATAAGAATCTGACTCCATCTTGGCCACTTGATAATCGGATTCAACCGTCGCGGCAGATGCTCGTTGATTTAACAACTGGGTTTCCAATTCGACTTTTTTGTTGGCGTATTCGGCTTCGGCAGATTTGAACTGCAATTCAGCGTCTTGCAACTGCTGCTGCAATTCTTGATTGCTGAGTTCGAAAATAACTGTGTCAGGCGTGACGGTCGTGCCGGGCTGCACCAATCGTTTTTCAACTTTGCCGCTGGTAACAGCGGGAATCCAAACGATTTCTTCGGGCACCAACGTTCCTAATCCCTGGACTTGCCGAAGCATTTCGCCGCGTTTGACAGTGTCAACGATGACCGTCGAACGTTCGACCGTTTGCGCAGCTGGATTCATTCGTCCCAGCCAGACAGTGATGGCTCCCACTGCTCCCAATGCCAACACGACATACAACACACGGCGAATTTTTCGATTCCGTGCGACCGATTTTTCACGAGGTTTATCCATAAAAGCTCCCAAACGAAATCAACTGCTTGATGACCTATAAAATTCTTCGCTGCTCGCTAAGCCAATTTCCGTGCCAGCCGGTCAGCGCAGTTAAATTATTGCTTTGTTGAGGTTAACTGCGAAGCGTTGAAGCGAAAATAGGATAGCCTGTCCGCTTATGGGAATCCGCTTTCCCATAACTGAACCCGCAGCAAAATTTTTGCCTTTGGATTTTTGCTATCTGCCTTTTGCCGTACAATGCCCGCCGTATGCTTCAACTCAACAATTTGACCAAAGACTATCCGACGCCCGGCGGACGATTGCCGATCCTTGCCGATGTTTCTCTGACGTTCAACCGTGGAGATGCTGCCGCGATTATGGGGCCGTCTGGTTCCGGCAAAAGTACATTGTTGTATTTGCTGGGTGCGCTCGATCCGCCGACAGCTGGCACGCTGACGCTGGATGGGCAAAATCCCTTCGCCTTGGATGAAGCCAAACTCGCCGCGTTTCGCAACGAAAAAATCGGGTTCATTTTTCAGGATCACAGTTTGCTGCCGCAATGTTCGGCGCTGGAAAACGTGCTGACGCCGACGCTGGTGTCCAAACCCAACGGCAATGTCGTCGAACGCGCGCAAAAGTTGTTGCAGCAAGTTGGGCTGACCGAACGCATGCATCATCGCCCGGCGGAACTTTCCGGAGGAGAAAAGCAGCGCGTGGCAATTGCGCGCGCGTTGATCAACCAACCGTTGCTGTTGCTGGCGGATGAACCAACAGGAAATCTGGATCACGACACCGCCGAAACCGTCGCCGAGTTGTTGTTGGATTTGCACCGGCAACAGCAAACCATCCTGATCGTCGTCACGCACAGCGCCGAACTGGCCGCGAAATTCCCGGTTCGCTTTGAGCTGGCGGATCGAACGCTCAAACGAGTTTGACCGAACCATCCGTGAGGTACCGATGAAAAATCCCTGGTTCTCTTTGCGCCTTACCACAGTTGCCTTGGCAGTCGCGTGTCTTTCGTTCTTTGGAATTTGCGCTACAGCGCAAACCGGCGACACCGAAACCATCGCCAAAGTGGACAAAATCTTCGCGCAATTCGACAAACCGGATTCGCCCGGATGTGCGCTGGCGGTGATCAAAGACGCGCAGATCATTTACAAGCGTGGGTATGGAATGGCGGACCTGGACCACGACATTGCGATCAAACCGGACACGCCCTTTCACGTCGCTTCAGTGTCCAAACAGTTCACGGCGTTTTCGATTTTGCTGCTGGCGCAACAGGGCAAACTGTCGCTCGACGACAAGGTTCAGAAATACATTACGGAACTGCGCGAATTTGATCAGCCAATCACGATTCGGCATTTGCTGCACCACACCAGCGGGCTGCGCGACCAGTGGAATTTGCTGATCATGTCCGGCACGCGTTTGGGCGAAGACGTGGTTCGCGATGACGACGTGCTCGATCTGGTGTCGCGCATGAAAGAGTTGAACTTCAAACCGGGCGATCAACATCTGTATTCCAACACCGGCTACACATTGCTGGCGTTCATCGTCAAACGCGTCAGCGGTCAATCCTTGCGCGAATTCGCCGAAGCAAACATCTTCAAACCGTTGGGAATGACGCGCACGGTGTTTCGCGACGATCACTCCATCATCGTTAAGCATCAGGCGTATGCCTACAACGGCCCCAGCGGCAGTTTTAAGCTGAGCGTGCCCAATTACGACACCGTCGGCGCCAGCAGCCTGATGACCACCGTCGAAGACCTGGCCAAATGGGATCAGAACTTTTATGACAAGAAAGTTGGCGGCGATTGGGTGATTGAGCAAATGCAGATTCGTGGTCAGCTCAACAATGGAGAGCAGCTTTCCTATGCGCGCGGCGTCACAGTGGGAACATACAAAGGCCTGAAAGTCATCGAACATTCCGGCGGTGATGCAGGTTACCGGTCGCACTTGATGCGCTTTCCCGACCAGCGATTTTCCGTCGCCTGTTTGTGCAATTACGGCGGAACCAATCCAAGCTTTTTGGCGCGGCAAGTCGCCGACGTATATCTGGCCAAAGAGTTTGCTGCGCCGCCGCCGAAACCCGCTTCGCCGACAGCGGCGGCGGTCACGCTGACCGAGCAAGAATTGAATGCCAAAGTCGGCGCGTACTGGGACGCCAGACTGGAAGAAGTGGGCCGCATTTCTCTGAAAGACGGCAAACTGCAATTGTCCGTGTCGGGATTGAACGCCGCGCTGGTGCCTGTGGATGCGAACCGGTTCCGCGTCGAAGGCCAGCCGCTGGAAGTCGTTTTTGAATCGTCCGCGCAAGGCGTTCCGGCCAAAATGTCATTGAGCGCCGAAGGTCGTTCGCTGTTCACCTACGTCCCGATGCCGCCCGCTGACACCACAAAACTGAGCGAATACGAAGGCACGTATTACAGCGAAGAAATTGATTCGACCTACCGCGTGTTATTGAAAGACGGCAAGTTGACTGTGACGCGCAAGAAATTTGGCCCGACACAACTGACGCCCGCCTTTCGGGACGGGTTCACTTCGCTGAGCATTTTGGGAACGTTCCGCTTCACACGAGACGCGCAAAACCGCGTCAATGGATTCCGGCTGAGCGCCGGCCGCATTCGCAATTTCCGATTCGTCAAACAGTGATTCTGAAAGTAGCCGGTAGTCGGAAGTCTGTAACCAGACCACCGACCACCGACCACCGATTCTTTTATGAACTTTTCCACGCTCGTTAAACGCAATCTTTCTCATTTTCGACGCACAAATCTCGCGGTCATTTTGGGCGTCGCCACCGCAACCGCCGTGCTGGCCGGAGCCTTGCTGGTCGGCGATTCCGTCCGCGCCAGTTTGCGTGATCTGGCGCTGGCGCGACTGGGCAACACGGATTTGTTAATTGCCTCCACCGGATTTTTTCGCGAACAGTTGGCCGACGATTTGAAATCAGTCCAGAACTTTTCGACCAATTTCAAAGACGCCTGCTCGTTAATCGCCATCGAAGGCGTCGTCACGCACAGCGACTCCAACGCGCGCGCTGGCGGCGTAGCCGTTTACGGTGTAGATGAACGATTCTGGAAATTCCACGGATCAACCATTGCTCCACCGGAGGAGAACGATTTGCTGGCCAGCGCTGCGCTGGCGTCGGAACTGAATGCCAAACCGGGCGACACGCTGATTTTGAGAATCGAAAAGCCTTCAGCCATTCCCGTCGAATCGCTGCACAGCCGCAAAGAGGATTTAGGCCGCAGCGTCCGCCTGACCATGCGCGAAGCCCTGCCGCAAGGCAGCATCGGCGAATTTTCGCTTCGCCCGCAACAAGGCGCCGTTCGGGCGATTTTTCTGCCGCTGAAAAAACTGCAACGCAACATCGAACAAGACAACAAAGCCAACGCAATTTTGATTGCCCAACAGCCCATGGCGCAGAGCGAAATCGAAGTTCGGAAGATCGTGGACGAAATGATGTTGCGCAGCTTGTTGAAAGAAAAATACACGATCGCGGATTTGGGATTGAAGTTGCGCGCACTGCCTGACGCCAAAGCCCTTTCCCTGGAAAGCGACAGCGCCGTCATCAGCGATGCGATTGCTGACAAAGCCAAAGCGGCGGCAAAGTTGCTCTCGTCGCGCATCGCGCCAGTGATGACTTATTTGGCGAATGGAATTCGCATCAATGGCAAAGAAGTTCCCTACTCGCTGATCACCGCGACCGACGAGTTCTGGTCTCAACCAGGCGATCTTTCCAAACCGGATCAACCTCGCGGTCTGGTGTTGAATGAATGGGCGGCGCGGGATTTAAGCGCAAAAGTCGGCGACGATGTAACGTTTGACTATTACGTCTGGAAAGACGAAGGACGGCTCGACACGCAACAAGCCACGCTCAAGCTGGAACGAATCACTCCGATGCAGGGACTGGCCGCAGACCGAAATCTGGCTCCTGAGTATCCGGGAATTTCCGACGCCAAGAGCCTGGCCGATTGGGACCCGCCTTTCCCTGTGGATTTAAGCCGCGTTCGCAAAGTAGATGAAGAGTATTGGGATCAATATCGAACCACGCCGAAAGCGTTTCTTCCGCTCGAAACCGGGCAAAAATTATGGGGAACGCGCTGGGGAAAACTGACTTCGATTCGCGTTCAGCCGCCCGAAAACACAGACCTGGCCAGCCTCAATCAGGATTTCAATCACGTGTTGCGCGACATGCTCAATCCAACAGAGATGGGATTGTCGGTGCAATCGGTGAAGTACGACAGCTTGCACGCATCGCGGGGAGCGACGGATTTTGGCGAATATTTCGCCTACTTCAGTTTCTTTCTGGTGGTGTCGGCATTGTTGCTGACCACGTTGTTTTTCAAACTCGGCATTGAACAACGCCTGCGCGAAATCGGATTGCTGCGCGCGCTTGGGTTTTCCATCAAGCAGGTGCGCTCGCTGTTTTTGCGCGAAGGCTTGCTGCTGGCCGTACTGGGCAGCATCGCCGGGTTGCTGGGAGCCGTCGTGTACGGCTGGCTGATGATGTTCGGATTGCGCACGTGGTGGGTTGGCGCGGTGGGAACAACACTGTTGCGATTGCACATTTCCCCCGCGTCGCTGGTCATCGGCTTCGTTTCCGGCATCATCACGGCGTTGCTGTGCATCTGGCTGACGCTGCGCGGACTGCGGAAAACGTCGCCGCGCAGCTTGCTGGCCGGGACAGAAGGACAGAGAGACAGAGAGACAGAGAGACAAAGAGAAAAGAAGTCCATCTTCTCCCTCCCTCAATCTCTCCGTTCCTCATTCACTCTTTCCCGTTTATTCACCGTCATCTTTACTGTGCTCGGCCTGGCGATGCTTGCCAGTTCGAAATTCATCGGGCAAGTCGGAGCCTTTTTCGGCGCAGGAACCTTACTGCTGGTCGCATTGCTGTTCTTTTGGTCGGCGTGGCTGAAAAGCGATAAGTGGCAAACCATCTCCGGGCAAGGCATTGCGCCGATGGCTCGGCTGGGATTTCGCAACGCCACCATTCGCCCCAGCCGCAGCGTGTTGTGTATCGCGCTGATTGCCTCGGCGGCGTTCATCATCGTGTCCGTGGATGCGTTCCGCAAAGACAGCGGCGCAACGTCAAACAATCCGAAATCCGGCACAGGCGGATTCCCGTTGCTGGCGGAAAGCCTGCTGCCCATCGTTCACGATCCGAACGGCGAACAAGGCCGCGAAGAATTGAATCTGACCGATGACGTGTTCAAAGGCGTGACTCTGACGCGCTTTCGGCTTCGCCCGGGCGACGACGCCAGTTGTCTGAACCTGTACGCCCCACGCAGCCCGCGCGTGCTGGGCGCAACCGACGAATTCATCAAAGCCAATCGCTTCTCGTTCGCCAGTTCGTTAGCTGAAACCGACGAGCAAAAATCCAATCCCTGGTTGCTCCTCAATCAACTCCCAACTCCCAACTCCCAACTCTCTATTCCCGTAATCGCCGATGCGAACTCGCTGACGTACGTGCTGCACCTGAAAGTCGGCGACGAAACCGCGTTGACGTCCAGCCGTGGCGAAGTCGTCACCGTCAAAATCGTGGGGGCGCTGGCCGACACCATTTTTCAGGGCGAGTTGCTGATGTCGGAGCAAAATTTCGTCAAGATTTTTCCCGACCAGCAAGGGTACAGAGTTTTTCTGGCGGAAACCGCGAAGCCCACGGAAACGGCTGCCGCGCTGGAAGACAAGCTTTCCGATTACGGGTTTGACGCCGTCTCTACGGATGAAAAACTGGCCAGCTTTCACCAGGTCGAAAACACCTATCTTTCGACTTTCCAGACGCTCGGCGGTTTGGGATTGCTGTTGGGAACCTTCGGACTGGCAACCGTGTTGTTGAGAAACGTGCTGGAACGTCGCCGCGAATTGGCGTTGATGCGCGCCGTCGGTTATCAATCGTCGCACCTGTCGCTGATGGTGGTCGCCGAAAACGTCCTGCTGTTGGGTTGCGGATTGCTGACCGGCATCGTATGCGCGGCGCTGGCCATCGCACCGGCGTTTATCGCGCGCGGAGGAAAACTGTCTGCTATCTCACTGATCTTGTTATTGCTCGCAGTATTATTCACTGGCTTGGCGGCTTCGCTGTTGGCAGTAAGGGCGGCTGTTCGCTCGCCTCTGCTGGCTTCGCTGAGAACAGAATGACGTTGGAACAATCC
>DAOMFR010000130.1:0-9833 GCA_035429885.1 Blastocatellia bacterium | reverse complement strand
CTGTTCGCTCGCCTCTGCTGGCTTCGCTGAGAACAGAATGACGTTGGAACAATCCATCGCAATTTTTTTGAGGAAACCGTGACCGTCCGATTCTGCTTATTGCCCAGGATCGTCCGCACCTTATCCGGTAGGTCCGCCAGCCTCAGGGCGGCTGGCTGCGCACAGACACCGACGGATTGGACAATGCAGTCACGCTGGAATCGTTGGAAGTGACGCTGCCGCTCAGTGAGATTTACGCTCGTGTGAAGTTTTGATTTTTCAGCTTTATTACTTAGGAGAACAAGATGCCGAAATTGATCCGCACTACTATTTTTTGTTTTGCCCTATTGCTCATCACTAATGGAATTGCCACCGCGCAGGATTGGGCGCAATGGCGTGGAACCAACCGCGACGGTTCGATTGCTGGATTTGCCGCTCCCAAAACCTGGCCGGAGCAATTGAAATCCAAGTGGAAAATTCAGGTCGGCACAGGCCACGCATCGCCGCTGGTCGTCGGCAAAACCGTGTACTTGCATTCGCGCCAAGGCGAAAACGAAGTCGTTGCCGCTTACGACATTGAAACCGGCAAAGTAATTTGGCGCGACAGTTATCTGGTGGATTACACAGTGAATGCTGCGGCCACCGAACACGGAAAAGGTCCGAAATCCACTCCGGTTGTCAGCGGCGGACGGCTTTTCACGTTGGGCATTACTGGAATTCTGTCGTGTTACGACACAGCCAAAGGCAGGTTGGCTTGGCGCAAAGAGTTTGCTCAGCGTTTCGGAGAAAAGTCTCCTGATTTTGGAACGGCAATGTCGCCGATGGTGGATCAAAATCTGGTCATCTTGCATGCGGGCGGCAACAATAAAGGCGGTTTGGTTGCCTTGGATGTCGCAACCGGGACAGAAAAATGGGCGTGGACAGGTGACGGTCCCGCTTACGCTTCGCCGATTGTGGTTGAAATTGCAGGCAAACGGCAGATCGTCACCCAATCGCGCAAAAACATCGTCGGCATCTGGGCTGACAACGGCGCATTATTATGGAAGATTCCCTTCGACACGGAATACGTGCAAAACATCGTCACGCCAATTCAATACAAAGACCTGTTGATTTTTTCTGGCATCAACAAAGGAGTATTCGCAGTGCGCGTTGGTTGGAAAGGTCAATGGGTGACGGAAACGGTTTGGCACAACAAAGAAGTTTCGATGTACATGAACTCGCCGGTGATCAGCGGCAATTTGTTGTTCGGAATGTCGCACAAAAATAAGGGCCAGTTTTTCTGCGTGGATGCAACAACCGGGAAAACCTTGTGGACGGGCGATCCTCGGCAAGGCGAAAACGCGGTGATGTTAGTCGCTGGTGACACGATCTTTTCGCTAACCAACAATGCGGAACTGATTGTCAGCACTGTCGCGTCCAAAGGCTCCACCATCGTCAAAAAATACAAAGTCGCCGATTCAGAAACTTGGGCGCATCCGGCAATCATCGGAAAACGAGTATTGATCAAAGACCAAAACTCGCTGGCGTTGCTGAGCTTTGAATAGACTTTGGAGTGCGGCGACTTGACGCCGCTTTACTGTCTTTACGGGAGAATTTCGTTGGACGAGGCGAACCTTTTATCTGAACCCAAAAACGACGGCTTGCCGCCGCGCTCCAAATGGAAAGTCGTCATCGGCTTGATTGGTCTTTGGTTAATTGTCGCCAGCGTGTTGTCATTTCCGCGGCTGACGCATCCATCGTTCGGCGTGCAAGGCGACCTGGCGCTGCATTACCACATCACTCGAAGTTACGCGCAAAGCTTTACCGAAGGCGACCTGCTGCCGCGTTGGGCGGGGCTGTTGGACGGTGGTCGCGGCGATGCGCTGTTCACCTTTTACCCACCGCTTTGTTATCTGGCCAGCACTCTGTTTATGAAGCTGTTCGGATTGGATGTGCTTGGTTCGATCAAGGCGGTTTCTTTTTTGGCCCTGGTCATTGCTCAAGCTTCGGCTTATTTGCTGGCGCGGGAGTTTTTTAACCGGCGGCAAAGCTTGATCGTCTCTCTCTGTTATGCCCTGCTGCCGGCTTTCCCGCTGATCTGTTTGCACAGAGTGTTTTTAGCAAACGCAGTTGCGTTGAGTTTCGCGCCGCTGGCGGTGAAGTGGGCTTATCGTTTGATCGCCCCCGATTGCCGTCGCTCCCCGTTCGGCGTCGTTGCATTTGCGCTCAGCTTCAGTGCCATCATTCTGTCGCATGCAATTACAACCTACTTGACCGGATTGACCATCAGTTTTCTAGCGCTGGTTTTTCTCAAACACGCCGGTTGGCGAGGCATTTTGCTTTTGGCCAAAGGAGTGTTTCTCGCGTTGATGCTGACTGCGTTTTTCCTGCTGCCGCAAATTGTCGAAGGCAATTGGGTTCAACTAAAACTGCAACTGGTTCAGCAGGATTATCGAAACTACTTGTTGTTTGCGCCTTCACCAAACAACAGCCGCTATCGTCAGGCTTGGTCTGCATTCAATGACACCACCAGCATTCTGATTCTGATTCAATCCTTGACCGGTATACTGCTGGCGCTGAGTTGTTGGCCCAAAATCCGTCGCGACAAATTATCGCCGCTAGTTTGGTTCGGCGCTGTTTTGACTGGTTTCGGACTCCTGATTTCTCTGCCAATTTCAGATTTGCTTTGGCGGTATTTGCCAGGGTTGAAGTTCATTCAATTTCCATGGCGTTTTCAACCGTTTGTGGCATTGGGCCTTGGGTTACTGGCGGTGATTGCGATTGAATGCCGCCCATTGCTGAAAAAATTTCCCCGAATTTTATTGATGGCCGGACTAACTTGGTTGATTGTTATCCAGCTTATTTTTACAGTCGTTTTCGTTCGCCTGGATGACACCATCACACGCGAACAAGTTGCCAGTCTACTAGCCGACAACGACGCCAAGCCGATCAATTTGCAGGATGGAAACTCACTACAAAACGAAGACGATCTGAAATACTTGCCGTACACCAGCAATCAAATCTATTTTCGCCCTACTGGATCGGCTTTTATTTTGTATCCTCCGGCGACAAAACCGGGAGGTTTGACCTTGGTCGAAACTGAAGGCCGGGTCACAACCGAAAAGCTGGAAATCGCCAAACGAGAATTTTTGATCGAAACTCAATCTCCGGCCCGAGCGCGAATCGAAACTCACAATCATCCGAACTGGCACGCACAACTCGACGGCAACGAAATTGCAATCCAGTCCGAAGCCGGAACTGGCTTGATGTTAATTGACGTGCCTGCCGGCCAGCATCGGCTGAGCCTGACGTACCAAGCGCGTTACAGATTGGCTCGAACAGCCAACCTGCTTTCCACCACAGCGTGGGCGCTTTTGGCGCTGGTGCTGGGAGTGCAACTGATTCGACGCAAATGACCAAACCCAACTCCGAATTGAAAACTGCTCTGGTTTGGACGCTTGCGCTCCGACTGGTGTATTCGACGGTCGGAGCATTAGCCTCGCCGTACCTGAAACTCAGGTCGGCACAGATTCACAGCAACGATTTGACCGACAACCTGATGCCGCGCGAAGCCGGTTGGTCGTATCGCCTGTTGGGAGTGTGGGAACGCTTCGACACGCTGTGGTATCTGGAAATTTCTCAGCACGGATATGCGCGCCCGGATGCCGTGGTCTTCTTTCCGCTGTATCCGGCGTTAATTCGTTTGCTGTCAGTGGTGTTCTCGCCTTTGGCATCGGCCTTGATCATTTCTACGGTTGCAGCATTTTTTGTCTTCTGGGGCTTTCAAAAACTGCTGCGGCTGGATTTGCCTGAAGACATCGTCAAACGCGCGCTGCTGTTTTTCGCTCTTTGGCCAACTGCGTTCATTTTATTCTCGGGGTATCCCGAATCGCTGCTGATTGCATTGATGGTTTGGGCAATCTGGTTTGCCCGCAAAGGCAGTTGGTGGCTGGCCGGGGTTTTAGGCTTGCTGGCCGGACTGACCAAAGCCGTAGGCTTTTGCATCCTCATTCCGCTGGTGGTGCTGGCATTCAAAGAATGGCGTTGGCGCACGTGGCCCAGCTGTTTGCCGCTGCTAGCCGCTCCGCTGGTGACCTTAACAATCTGGCTTTCCGGCCAATCGTTGGCTTCGCGTGCTTATCCGAAACATTGGAACACCACAATCGCATTCCCACTGATCACATTGTGGGCAAGCGTGCGAGAAGCCTTTGCAACCTTCGATGTTGTTTTACTGCTTAACCTGGCCGCGCTGACTGTTGTTTTCGTTCCGACCTTCGTCAAACGCATCCGAGCCGAATATCTGTTGTTTTCACTGTCGGCTCTGACCATGTTTTTGACCAAGAAAACCGACCCGCTGCTTCAAAGCTCCAGCCGATATGTGCTGTCAGTGTTTCCCGCCTTCGCCAGCCTGGCAGCCTGGGTGAACCACCCATTCTTTGTCGCGTTGGGAATGTTGGTGATGTGCCTGTTGCAAATCGTATTGCTGTGGTCGTTTTTTGAATGGGCGCTGGTCGTTTGAGCTTCGAGGAAAGCGACGGCTATACTGCCCATCCACATATGAACCAGCTTGCAGGCATCTACATTCACATTCCGTTTTGCGAAACGCGCTGCCACTACTGCAACTTTGCAACTGGTGGGTATGAATCGGAATTGGCGCGGCGCTACGTCGCAGCACTACGCGAAGAAATCCAGCGCGCGGACGTGACGCCGGGCATGCAAGCCGTGGATTCGATTTACTTTGGCGGAGGCACGCCGACAACGCTCACACCAGAACAGCTCGGTGGAATCATCGAACTTTGCAAAACGAAGTTTGTTGTTTCGCCCGACACCGAAATCACCAGCGAAGCCAATCCCGGCACCATCTCACAGGAATTTCTGGAAGGGTTGCGCGCCACGGGAATCAATCGGTTGAGCTTCGGCGTGCAATCGTTTGACGATGGCGAATTGCAAATGATCGGGCGGTTGCACTCGGCGGAGGAGGCGCGACAAGCCGTGCGGTTGGCGCGCGCTGCCGGGTTTGAAAATGTCAGCATTGATTTGATCGCCGGTTTGCCGGAACAACGCATGGAAACGTGGCGGCAAAATCTGCAAGAAGCTTTCGCGCTGGAACCGGATCATTTGTCAGTGTATTTGCTGGAACTGTACAAGGACGCTCCGCTGTTGCACCGCATCAACCGAGGCGAATTGCGCGCGATTGACGACGAACTGACCGTCGAAATGTATTTCGCGCTGAAAGACGAAGCCGAAACACACGGCTTTACGCATTACGAAATTTCCAACTGGGCCAAACTCGGATTTGAATCGCGCCACAATTTGAAATACTGGACGGGTGCGCCGTACTGGGCGTTCGGAGTTTCCGCCGCCGGGTACGACGGCGCGCAGCGATGGTCGAACACGCGCAACATTCACGAATACCTGACCAGGATTGAAGCAGGCGAATCGCCCGTTGCTGAAACCGAAACGCTGGACGCCGACGACCTGCAAAGCGAAAATCTGTTTCTCCGCTTGCGGCTAAAAGAAGGCGTCAATTTGCGCGAGCACGAACACCGCTTCGGCGTGCGCGTGACGGAACGTTATGCAGATGAACTGGCTCGGCTGAGCGAAGCGGGCTTGATCGAACTCGACAACGACACACTGAAGATTTCGCGCGCGGGCACGGTGCTGGCGAATGAAGTCTTTGCAGCGTTTGTCTGATTGGAGGTGGCAATGACTCGACTAAAAATTGCTATTCAGGTTTTGCTTTTTGGCGTTTGTTTGTCAGTAACGTCCTTCGCTCAAGTTTCACCAGAAGCAAAATCTGTCTGCGAGAAATCACCCAACGCAATTCAAATCAGTTTCGCTCATATTGAAACGCTAGGTGTCGTAAACGGAAGGCCGATTAATGTTCTCTGGCTAAGACTTCACAACAATTCCTACTGCTGGATTGAGATCAAAGTTCCGGCAGAGTTCCTCCAAAGAACCTTTCCCCGCCCACGAATCGCACGTGATGAAAATGGGCAATTTATCAAAAATGCCAACGGCGGATTACAGATTGAACGGCTTGCCAAAGTTAAGTTCAAAAACGGCGACAAAGTTAAAGTCATTTATCACCTGTCCAATTCACGATTTAAATCCATTGGTGGAGGAAATTTCGAAGGCTGCGTTGTTGAGTCAGTCACAATGCAACCCGGCCAGGAATTTCTATTCCCTGTGGATTCACCTGCATTCAAAAAGAATCATTTTCTAGAAGTGATGTTCAGTTATGTCAGCGAAATAAGCGTTCGACGTGAACCATTACTAGGACACAAAACTATTTTTGCCTTTAACGATATTCCGCAAGAAGCGATCAAAGCATTCAAGTAACTCATGAAACTCATTGACCTAAGAAGCGATACAGTCACCAAACCCACTGCGGCCATGCGTCGCGCAATGGCCAACGCCGAAGTCGGCGACGACGTGTACGGCGAAGATCCAACCGTCAACCGATTGCAGGAACGCGCGGCAGAACTGTTTGGCAAAGAAGCGGCGCTGTTTGTTCCGACGGGAACGATGGGCAATCAGATTTGCGTCAAACTCCACACGCGCCCCGGAACCGAAATCGTGCTGGAAGAGCGCAGCCACATTTTCAATTACGAAATGGGCGCGGCGGCGGCCTTTTCCGGCGTGACGTGTCGTCCCGTGCGCGGGGAAAACGGATTGCTCAACTGGGATTTGATTGCTCCGGCCATTCATCACAGCGCGCCGTATTACGTGACGCCAACTTCGCTGGTGGCGCTGGAAAATTCGCACAATATGGCGGGCGGAGCAGTTCTGCCCATCAGCGTGATGAATGATATTTGCGACCGAGCGCATGCGCTCGGTTTGCCAACGCATTTGGACGGAGCGCGCATATTCAACGCGGCGCTGGCGCTCAATACGACCGTGGCCGAAATCGCCAGACCGTTTGATTCGGTGATGTTCTGTTTGTCGAAAGGGCTGGGCGCTCCTGTTGGCTCGATGATTGTCGGCACCAAAGATTTCATCAAGGAAGCCATCAGCGTGCGCAAACTCTTGGGCGGAGGCATGCGCCAAGTCGGTGTGCTGGCGGCGGCGGGTATGATCGCGCTGGAAGAATCTCCCACGTTGCTGGTCGAAGATCACGCCAACGCCAAACGTTTGGCCGAAGGCCTGGCCGAATTGCGCGGCGTTCAAATTGACCCCGAACGCGTGCAAACCAACATCGCGATTTTTGATATTGCGGCGACAGGAATTTCGACGGCGCAGATGACTGCGGAATTGAAAGCGCGCGGCGTGTTGGCCAACGGCATCAACGCGCGCGAAATGCGCATGGTCACGCATTACGACGTCAGCCGCGACGACATTGACCAAACCATCAAGCTTACGAAAGAAATTATGCAGTAGACAAATTCAGTCAGTACCGCGAGCGGTAGCGAGCGAGCATTTATCAGCCGCTATGCCTAACACAAAGGCGCTCCCTACCGGTCGCGGTACTGACTCGTTCGGAGAAACGAGTTGTCGGAAAGAAAACCTATCATTGCCATTGACGGCCCGGCGGGCGCAGGCAAAAGCACAATCGCCAAAACGCTGGCTCGACGCCTGGGATATTTGTTCATCAACACCGGCGCGATGTATCGCGCCGTGGCGTGGAAAGCCGCGCAGCTTGGCGTTCCATTTGATGCCGCCGATCAGGTCGGCAAACTTGCCGAAGATTCCTGGATCGAACTGACCGGCTCCGTGGACGCTTTGCGCGTGTTGATTGATGGTCACGACATCACGGACGAGATCGTCAAACCGGCAATCAGCCAGGCGGCGTCGATTGTGTCTGCGATTCCGGCGGTGCGACGCGCCTTGGTCGCACGGCAACAGCAAATGGGAAAAGCCGGCGGCGTGGTGATGGAAGGCCGCGACATCGGCACGCAAGTCTTCCCCGACGCTGAAGTCAAAATCTACCTCGACGCCACCAGCGATGCGCGCGCCCAGCGACGTTTCGACGAAGATTGCGCGCGCGGAACGGCTCTGGCGTCGTTGGAACAAATGAAATTTGAAATCGAAGAGCGCGATGCCCGCGACAAAACGCGCGCGGATTCTCCACTAGTGCGAGCTAATGGCGCGATCCTCGTGGATTCATCCACGATGACAATTGACGAAGTTGTTGAACGAATGATGGAAATCATTCAGTCGCATCAATAAGCATTCCTTCTTAGGACTTACGCAAACAGAGAAAAGGGAGCATTGCGCACCTTTTACAGCAGCCGGGGACGGCTGCGCACCTAGGCCAGAACAAAGATGTTCGGCCCATGACAGGCGTTATCAACGCAGCTAACCAAGGGAAACCCAAAGGAGAACTATGCTGGACAAGACGGTATGGACGGTCGGTGCCGGAGGAGTATTGATGCTGAACGGTGACAATGCTCCATTGATCAAGGGAGTGGTGTATTCACCTACCCCCATTGGCTGCAACTATGATTACGAACCTCACGGCGATTTTTACCTTGGTGGAGCTCATGCGCCTGTGTGGTTTCAGTGGGCTCCGTGGTGGAAGCCCGACATTGATGCCATGGCGATTGCCGGTGTGAACAGCATCCGCACCTATTCCTGGTTTATGTGGATGCCTACCCCAGACAATCTGGCCGCCGCTAAGGCAGGCAGCATGCCAGAAATACAGCGCGACCATACGGAGTTCCTGGATTACTGCCATAGCAAAGGCATTTCCGTGCTGATAGGCGTGGGCTGGAATCCAGATGACTTTCCATTGAAGGCCGCCAACCAGAACAACGGCTTTAAGGAGTTTTATATTGAAAACTGCCGGGCACTGGCGAAGCGCTATGGCAATCATCCGGCAGTGTTGGGCTTGGTTCTGGGGAACGAAGTGGATAATGCCGCTACGTTTAACGGTGACAATTACAATCATTACCTCGCCATTATGAATGGTTGTGCAGATGCCGCCGCCGAAGCGGGCTTTAAGGGGAACAAGATTATCCTGCCTGCGTTTCACGACAACCCGTTCGCCTATGGCAACGAAAACGCCGATGGCAGTCCCGTTATGCGCAAGCATGTTCAACAGGACCTGTCGAAGAATTTCACCGCAACTGGCATTAATACCTATCGCGGCCCGAACGGCATTTTGCCTCAGGAATATAAGCAGTTCCTGATTGACGGGCAAAAGATTGACCGGCCTTTGCTTATCACTGAATGGGGCAGTCCTTATTCTATGAGAGTAAATGGGCAGGGAGCCGAAATTTCCGGAGACCTGGTGGCAAAGCACGCAGAATGGGTGCGCGATTGTTGGAAGCAATTCAGCGACACATCCAGCTTTCCTTTTCTGGCCGGTGGTTACTATTTCGAATGGACAGACGAATGGTGGAAGGCGCCGCAAATTAATGGAGGCGCTCAACGTGGCAACCATATGTTCAATCCCGAAAGCTCTCGCAACGATGCCTTCCCAGGTAAATACAACGATGAGGCGTGGTTTGGCGTGATGGGAACAGCCGTCTCTGGTGGCCGCAATCCCCTGATATATTGGGACAATGCGAAGAACTCCCCTGTGGCTCCAGACCAGAGGATTCCGCGCCACACCTACAAAGTGCTACAGGAGCTTTTCACTAAATAGCAGTACGGCGCACGGTTTCATTCGTCTCGCCCGCTGTTTGTATGTCCGCCTCTGACATGTCGTGAAGATCGAACGGATTCATTCAACTACAGGAGACTTAATCTTATGACTCGACACAAACTGGCAACCGCAATTCTGCTTTTTGCACTAACTTTTGCTGGCTGGCCCGCCAGCGCGCAGCAGGCACAACAGGCCCCGGTCAAAAATGCCAACGATCCCATCGAACGCATTAAAGACGAAGGCATGAACCGTTCGCAGGTCATGCAAACGCTCAGCTATCTGACCG
>DAOMFR010000129.1:0-20815 GCA_035429885.1 Blastocatellia bacterium | reverse complement strand
GGGCAGGTGATTGATGCCGCGATGACCGATGGAGCTTCGGCGTTGATGGCGATTATTTACGGACGCAAAGCTGCCGGACATTGGAGCAGCAAACGCGGCGTGAATTTGCTGGATGGCGGCGCACACTTTTATGGCGCGTATGAATGCAGCGATGGCAAGTTCGTGGCGATCGGTTCCATTGAACCTCAGTTTTACGCGTTGCTGCTGGAAAAAACGGGCATCACCGATCCGGCATTTCAGGCGCAAATGGATTTCAAACAATGGCCGCAGCTAAAAGCCAGGCTGGCCGAAGTCATCAAAACCAAAACGCGTGATGAATGGTGCGCGCTGATGGAAGGAACCGACGTTTGTTTTGCTCCGGTGCTGGATTTGGATGAAGCGCCGCAACATCCGCACAACGTTGCGCGCCAGACTTTTGTCGAACTGGATGGAGTCGTTCAGCCTGCGCCCGCTCCGCGATTCAGCCGCACCGCAGCCGAAATTCAATCGGCTCCACCTGAAGTGGGTCAGCACACCGAAGAAGTGCTGCGCGATTGGGGCATTCGCATGAACTGAACGTCCGGGATTTTCTTATTCCTGTTTCAGGTTTTGATACAGCGCACAATGCGCTCCGGCTGGATCGCGAATGACGCAGTAACGGCCTTGGCCAGCGTATTCTTTGATGGGCGTAATCGCTTGGCCACCAAGTTCGACGCATTTCGCTACGCTCTGTTCAATGTCGGCAACGTAGATGTAAATCATCCAAACAGGCGGCAAGCTGGCGTTTCCTCCACGCGCGTGGCAAACGCCGGAAACTCCGTCGCCGGTTTCGGGCGAACTCATCACGTAATCTTCGTACCCGCCCATGTCCAACCCCGACGGTTGCCAGCCCGTGACGGCGGCATAAAAGTCTTTGACCTGATCGGCGTTTTCAACCGTCAAATCCATCCAACCAACAGTGCCAATCTTGCTCATAAAGTTTCCTTCTGGTTATTCAGTACCGTAACTGATTTCGTATTTGCGAATTTTGACTGCTGCCAGCGCCAGCACAATTGCAGTGAAAATTAGCAAGCTCGGCACGGCTAGCCACGGCGAAGTGGCTTCCACGACGGTTGCCAGCGGGCCTTCGTTCATGGGCACAGGCGCCAGCGTGTGCAAGTAATGAACGATGCTGATCTTTTTCAACACAGGCGGCAGCAAAAAGTTTAACCACTCCCAACCGTAGACCAACAGTGCAGGAATGATCGGATTACGGAAAAACAAACCGATGAACATAAACACCGCGCCGTAACCGATGCAGCCCAAAATCGTGACGCCCAGGTACACCAAACATTGTTTCAAGCCGGGGCCGTCGAACAGAAAATTGACGTTGGCCGGGTAATCGCGCGCCAGATACAGAAAGAACAACGAACCGCCTGTCGTCAGCGAAAACAGAATTACCGACGTGACCAAGCCGGAAAAGTATTTTCCGGCAACCAGCACTTCGCGACGCAACGAAGACAGGAAGTAATAATGCAGGCTTTTATCCACAACTTCGCCGCGAAACAGATTCATAAAAATCCAGGCGCAGCCGAAGAAGACCATCGTTCGCAGGATCAAGGCTTCAAAGATGTTGGCAAACACTTCCTGAGCCGCCGCCCAGTTTTTGGTGATGTCCGCGGCGCTGTCCGGGTCAGCGAATGTCAGCAAGAACATCAACAACACGGGAATCGAGGCAAACACGTAAATCAACAATGCGCGTTTGCCCCAGAAGTTTTTCTTCACTTCCATTCGCAAAATGGCGCGCACCTGTCGCCACCACAGTCCCCATTGAAGCTCGGTTGTGGCGGGTTTTGCCGCCGCTTCGACTAACGAACTCATGCTTGACCTCCTCCGCCTGATCCAATCAGGTAGTGATACACAGCGTTCAGGTTGTCATCCACCGGAGCAACCGCTTCGACGTTGAAACCGTTTTCGGCAACCATTCGGTTCAGCAACATGTAAAACGCATCCGCGTTGCGTGTTTTGACGAACAGGCCGTGTTTATCTTCATGCAGTTGCGCTTCAACGACCGAATCGCTGGCGAAAATGCGCGAAGCAAATTCCGCAGGACGATCGCACCGAATCATGATCTGCATCGGATGCTCTTCCATCTTTTCTTCGCGAACGCTGCTGACGCCGCCTTCAGCCAGAATGTAACCGTTATTGATCAGCACGATGGTGTCGGACATCTCTTCCAGTTCGTGCAGGATGTGGCTGGAGATGATCAGGTGCAGCCCATCTTTGGCCAGTTGGCGAAACAGCCGTTTGGTTTCGTCGCGCGCCATCGGGTCCAGGCCATTCAGCGGTTCGTCCAGAATAATCACTGCTGGATCGTGTGCGATAGATTGAGCCAGCCGAATGCGCTGACGCATGCCCTTGCTGTACCCGGCGACTTTGCGGTGCGCGGCTTCGACCAGATCAACGCGTTCAATGGCGCGCCAGGTCATGGCTTCGGCTTCTTTTTTCGGATGGCCTTGCACCAACAGGAACGAGTAAATGAATTCATAGCCCGACATGCCGCGCGGAAAGGAATCGAACTGTCCGCAATACCCCACGAAGCGAAACATGCTTTGGGGATCATCCGGCACAACGCCCAGAACCCGAATTTCTCCACGTGTGGGTTGAATCAGTCCGGTCATCAAATTCATCAACGTGGTTTTGCCGGAACCATTCGGGCCAACCAGGCTGGTAATGCCCGGCGCAATGGTCAGGTTGACGCGATTGACCCCCAGAATCTCGCCATAAAACTTCGAGACGTCTCGAAACACGATCAAATGACTTGGGTCAATTGCTTCCATAACCGACGGCGCAAAAGGCGACTTCAGGACCGGAGTCTGGGATTCGAGATTTGAAATTTGAGATTCCATTATGACACCACCTCGTAAGCGCGGACTTTGCGCCAAAGCATGTACAAACACATCAACGCGTAAACCAGAAACACCATCCAGGCTTCGCCGTAAGAAAAGAAAAAATCGTCGTCATTGGCGTTGATGCTTTCTCTCAACCGGAACAATTCCTGTGTCATCACGTTCAATGCCATTCCGACATTCAGCAAATGACCTTTATTGGTTTTTAGGATTCCCTGAATTGCGAACCCAATCGGCGTGGGAATGATGAAGATGGCGAACAGTGCCGCGCTGGCGGCGGTGCGCCATTTGATCCAGGCGGAAAAGGCCATCGCCAGCAAGGTCAGCATTACAATCCAGGCCAGGCAAACCACCAGCAGTCCGTACAGAATCCAGAAATTATTGCCCAACCATCCGCCGCCTTCCAGATACGCCTGCAACAAAAACAACAGCGTGCCTGGAATCCAGGTGATTGTTGAAAGCAAAATCAACAGCACGGAGGCTTTGCCCAAAATGTATTCAAAACGCGTGAACGGACGGCAGAGATATAGCGGCAAGCCATTGTTCGACAGGTCACGCGAAATCAATACCGGCCCGATAATGACTGTGAAGATAAACGCCAGCGACGTTTGAATCCCCGTGAAGATCGAAAAGAAAAGCCCGTTGATCGGAATGATGCCGGGAGTGGCGCCGAAAATCGCCAGAGCGCTGACGTTGTGGTTCAAATAAATCAGCACCGCATACACCAGCGGTGGAACGAAACACACTACGTACAGCACGACGAAGAGCGTGTATTTGAATAAATCCTGATAGGCGTAGCGCGGAATTACCAAAAATCGCGACCACGATGGCGTCAAACGCCCTTCGTAAGATTTGTAGGTTTGCCCGTAAACGGCCATTTCTTCTCTCCAGTTCACAGTTCGCAGTTTGCAGTTCACAGCGATTTTTCCGTGAACTGCAAACTGTGAACTGCGAACCTTTATTGGACTAACTCTGAAGTGATCACCGCGCCGTTTTGCGGAACGATGGCGACGACCTTGATCAAGTTGCGATTGGTTTTGGCAATCCAGATGGTGGTTTTGCCGGGGTCGCCTTCTGCCGACGTAATCTCGACTTTGAAAGCGTCAAAGCTTCCTGCTGGAACAGTCACTTTTTCCGAACTGATGACTTTCAATTGTTTCAACGTGGCGATTTGTTTTTGCAGATCGAAATTCCGGAAGGTCGCGGAATAGCCATCTGCCAACGGCAACGCTCCGACGACGGAATAAGCACCGGCTCCGTCTGCGAACAGAGCGCCTCCAGTGTCAGCGGTGATGGCGCGGGCCTGGCCATTGACGCTCATGGCGCCGTTAACCTTGTTGGCTTTGAAATCCACATCAATCGTCAGCGGCCCTTGTTTGATGGAGCGTTTGGTGACGACCAGCGAACCTTTTTCAATCACGGTCGTGTCGCTGACGTCGCCTTGCGGAGTTTTGGCAATTTCGCTCGCCAGCCAAGCCCCGCTTTGTTCCTTGATTTCTGTGCTGGTGGTCATTTCGATTGTTTGACCGCCGAGTTCCAGCTTGGCTTTGTAATTCAATTTAAGCGGTTTCAAGTCAACTGCTGGTTTGGGTGTCGTCATGGCCGCCGCGACAGTTTTGGGCTTTTCGACCGTTTTTACGTCTACGGTGATTTCTTTCAGGCGAGCGGCGACTTCCGGCGTTGCGCCTTCTTGAAAGCGTCCGCCCAAATGCCGGGCCAGGAATTTTTCGGCAGTGGCGATCATCGCCATGTTGTTCACCGGGCGCGCAAAGCCATGGCCTTCGTCCGGAGCGACGAGATATTCGACCGCAAAGCCTCTGTCGCGAAGCGCGATGACAATTTGATCGGATTCTGCTTTCTTGACGCGCGGATCATTGGCGCCTTGGATCACCAGCAATGGCGATTTGATTTTGGTCGCCGAATTCAGCGGAGATTGCCGTTCCAATTGAGCGCGGCCTTCGCTGGTGGACGGATCGCCCATTCGTTCATTGAAAATTTTTCGTCCTGCTTCCCAATATGGCGGAATCGAAGCCAGCAAGGTAATCAGGTTCGAAGGGCCGACGATGGAAACTCCTGCGGCGTAAACATCCGGCGTGAACGCTAATCCAGCCAGCACAGCGTAACCGCCGTAACTGCCACCCATAATGCCAACACGTTTCGGATCGGCGATTCCCTGAGCAACCATGGCTTTGACGCCCCAGGTCAAATCGTCCTGCATCTTCTCGCCCCACTGTTTGTTGCCGGCGTTCAGGAACTTTTTGCCGTACCCAACAGAGCTGCGGAAATTCGGTTGCAACACGGCATATCCGCGATTGGCCAAAAACTGCGCGTATGGATTGTATCCCCACGAATCGCGCGCCCACGGGCCACCGTGCGGAAAGACGATCATTGGCAGGTTTTTGCCTGTGGAACCTTTGGGCAGAGTCAGAAACGCGGGAACCTGCAATCCATCAGAAGACGCATAGCTGATGGCTTTCATCGTCGCCAGATGCTCGCGCGGCAGCTTGTCGAACACGCGATATTGCAACGTCAGCGCTTTGGTCGTGCGGTCGAACAAATAAGCTTCGCCGGGTTCGGTGTCGCTGCTGGCGGAAATCTTCCAGAGCTTTTCATCCGCCGTCGAAGAATCAAAGGAAAGGTCGCGGTTGGGCAATTTGCTTTGCAGCAGTTTGTAATCGGCTTCGTAGTCTTTGTCGCGCCAGTAAATCCGGGTGCGTTCATCTTCGTAACTGGTGGCGATCAGTTCATCGGTGACATCCGAAAAAATCGGGCCGCCGAAATCCACGCGCTTCAATGGATCCATTTCGACGGATTCTGTCACCAGCGTTTCCAGGTCAAACAGCACCAATCGAATCAGGTCATCCGATCCGCGATTGGTCATCATATACACGCGCCGGTTGTCTTTGTTGAATCGCACCGGAGCGCAGGTTTCAAACACATTGCACGAATACACTTTCTTCAGGTCGTTTTTGCCAACAACCAGAACTTCCGAATCCCCGTTGTCCGCCGTTCGCGTTGCCAACCGAAGCTGGTCTTTCTGGTCGAACAACCAACCGCTGACGTGATCGTCGTTTCGGCGAATCAGGGTTCGTTCGCCGGTAGAGATTTTGATTTTGTACAAATCGTGCCAGGAATTGTCGCGGTCGTTCAGTCCCACAAACAGCGCATCAGGGTCGCTTTTCGGCGTGGAGTAGATAAACGCGCGAATGCCTTGCAGATCAGTCAGGTTGCGCGCAGCAGGAACTTCGCGCCCGGCGGCAATCGGCGCAGTCGGGTTGACGGCGTACACGTTGAAGTTTTCATCGCCGCCTTTGTCCTGGGAAAAGAGAATGTATTTGCCGTCACGGCTCCAGAAGTAATTCACGACCGGCCTCCGCTGATCGTCGGTCACAGGTTTGGCGGCGTTGAATGGTTCATCGGTTTTCTTGACCCAGATATTGCGCGTGCCTTTGTACGGTTTGACGAAGGCCATGAACTTGCCGTCCGGCGACAGTTGCGCACCCGAAATTTCCGGATCGCCGAAAAACAGTTCCCGGTCGAGCACCGGTGTTTGAGCGAAAGATGAACTGGCTGCCAATAGCAGCGTCAGACTAAAACTAAGGATTGAAACTTTATTGAACATTCCTCTCACGATTGTTACCTCCGGTTGATGATGGCGGGGGATTGGAGCTACTGCTCCATCGCTTTCAGGAAGATATCTTCCAGCGAATCCCGTTTGTAATTCAACCGGCGAATTTGCACGTTTTGTTCAGCAGCGATTTGGTATAGATCGCGGACTTCCATGCCATTGGTCATCACGATCTTCAATTTCTGATAACCGGTTTCGGCGTATTCGCAGCCTAGTCGGCCAATCGCGTCCACGAAAGCTTGGGTGCCGTTGCGAGTTTCCATTTCAACGAACTGTTTGTTGGCGCGCCGCTCTTCCTCCAGGTTGCAGTTGGCGGCGATGTGTCCGTTTTTCAGAATCAGAATTTCATCGCAACACTCTTCCACGTCCCGCAACAGATGCGAAGACAACACGATGGACGCCTTGCCGCTGTCGCGAACTTCGCGAATCAGTTCCAGCATTCGTTTGCGCGCCGGAGGGTCCAGTCCATTGGTCGGTTCGTCCAGAAAAATCAGCCGTGGGCCGTGAACGATCGCCTGGGCCAGTTTGGCCAGTTGTTTCATGCCTAGCGAATAAGTTCCAAGCTGGCGATACCGCGCTTCGCCCAAGCCGACGTAAAACAGGGCTTCGTGCGCGCGTTCCAGAGCTGCTTCGGAAGGCAAGCCAGATAGTTCTGCCATCAATCGGACGAAATGCACGCACGTCAGGTTGGCGATGAACGCATCGCGTTCGGGCATATAACCGATGACCGTGCGAATGTCTTTGGCTTCATTGCGAATGTCTTTGCCAAAGATGCGCGCGGTGCCAGCCGAAGGCGGATGAAAACCCAGCAGGCTGTGAATCAAAGTGGTTTTGCCTGCTCCGTTTGGGCCGAGCAGCCCAATGCAACGCCCGTTCAGGTCACCTTTGATGTTGTGCAGAATTTCGCGCTTGCCGAATGTCACGCGCAAACCGTCGAGTTCGATAACTGGAGTCATAGTATTCATTTGAAACCGACAAGTGTTCCAAGATTCGCGAGACGGATAAGTCGTCTTGTAAATCTCGTGAATACTGTCGGAGTTTCCGAAGTCGTTTTACTTGCTGGCGGTTTTTGCCGATGAAGAGTTCTTTTCAGCTTTTAGCAAATTGACGTTGCCGTTGACGTCACCGATTTTGATTTGCGATCCGCCGGAACCAATGCGGACTTTCAATCTGCTGCGGCCTGGTTCTTCGTTGTGGCCTTGCACGTCCGGCAAATCCGGATTGAGCCGGCCGTTAATGCTCCAGGCGTTCAGGTCGGCGTTCACTTCGCCTTCAAAGCGCAATTCCACGTTGCCGTTGACGTCATAAATTTCGATGCCTTTGCCATTGAGTGGTGCAAAGGTGGCGTCAATGCCTCCATTGATGCCGTTGAATTCCGCTACGCCCGCGACGTGTGCCGCCTTGACCTGGCCATTGACGTTATGCAATTCCACCCGTCCCAGAATCTCGCCGAGCGTCAGATTGCCGCTGACTCCCTGGCTTTCGAAATCAACCTTGCGAGGAATTTTCATGACAACGCGCTGGCGTCCTTCCGGAATTGATCCAAGGGAGGAAAACAAACTCTTTCGATCGTTCTCAATGCCGATGACAAGACGTTTGTCGCGTTCCTGCTCAATTTTCACCTTGCGATAATTTTCCAGGTCTTCGCGTTTTTTGGCCGAACGCACAATCAACACTTCCGCCGTGTCTGTATCCGCCGTTTCCACGGTCACTGAACCATTGATGTTGTAAATATTGATTCGCGATTCCGGCTCCAGCTTGAATTTGCGGCGAATCTCTTCTTTTTCGGGAAGATCGTTTCCGGCTCCATCGCCTGCGGTGATGGAAAGCTCCGCCTGAGGTTCGTTGGTTTTGGTGGCGGTTTCAGTCTCGGAAGATTTTGCTTCGGAATGTTGCGTGCGAGAGCGCATGCGGCAACCGCTGGCTGCAAATGCAAGGCAGCAACAAGCGGAGAGAATCAATGCAAGGGATGATTTCGGTTTCATCTAAAAGCCTCCTGATATTGTCTCGTTGAGCACAAACGGTTACGCCAACCGCTTGAATGAAGTTCCAAACGATTGGCGTAAGTTGAAGCGATGTTTTCGTTTTCGTCAATATTGACAGGCTGTTATGCAAAAACACCTATACGACAAGCTGCCAGCTTATCTCTATCTTGTTCTAACTCGTTTTACGAATTTTCCAAGACTTCGACAAACTGGCGACTTATCGTATGCAAGTTCTGAGCTTTTCCTTCGAGAACTTAACGGCTGATTTCTCGAAGCTGTTTTTCCGCCTTTCCTTCGTCTGAATGCCGATCAGGCGATTTTTCAGACGGGATGATGTTTCCGAAGATGCTTCCCAGCCCGGAAGAACCCGGCAAGCCAAGCAGATCAGACGGCGTCAAACCAATTGGACCGTTTTCGCTGTTGACCGAAAGCACCATCTTGTCGCCGAGCGCGTACACATAAGCCAAACCGGCTTTGTTGCCCAGGAAGCTCTTGACCGCTTTGCTGGCTCCTTTCGGGCCTGCCTGGCCGAGCAGCTTCGCAGCGGGTTGAACCAGCGAACTGACATTCTGGTACACCATCGCCGAGAAGTTGGCCTGTTTGTCCGCCGGCAAGGACGCCTGGAATTTGGCCGAACCCAACAAGGTATGGCCGGATTCTTTGTACTTGATCGCGTTTTCGACCAGCGCGCGGCTGGGCGCTGCGATCAAGTATCCGTAAGCGTACGCGTAATTCAGCGACGCAATCGGAGCATCAGGCGATTTCAGTTCATAGAACGTCCGACCGCCGACATCCACACGAGTCCAGACCAGCGGTTGTTTGCCGTGATTGGCCAATTCGACGTTGACCTTTTCAACCGTGCGTTCCAGCGTCGTTTGCAAATGGGCTTGATCGTCCACCTGGATGATCGCTTTGAACGAAGGAATCGGAACCACAGGGCCATCCACCGCGAAAGCGTATTCGCTGCCGAGCGGAGCCGCGATGTCATCGCGAATGCTGACGCCTTGGTCGTTCTGGAAGTCCATCACCTTTTGCCAGGCGTCTGGGTCAGCCGATTTCAAGGTGTTCAACAAATCGTCCACCACGCTGGTCGGTTCCTGTACCACGAACGCTCCAACGACATTGGCGTCCGGCGAGATGAATTCCAGCGCGCCCATCGGCCCAGGAGCTGCCAGCCACGACGTAACGCCGTGCTGATTTTGTTTGTAGCTGACGACCGCGCGATTGAACGGCTGGCCGTCTTTCTGTTTCAGTTCGACGACGAAATAGCGCAGGTCGAGCAAGCCAAGCTGGCCAACGACTGCTGCGTCTTTGTCTTTGCGCAGCGATTGCACAACCATTTTTTCCAGGTCGGCGGCAATCACCAAGCCAGCGCCGTCCTGATACAAGCTGGCGATGTGTTTGTGGAACGGATTGGCCGCAAACGGTTTGGCCGAAGCTTTCATTTGCGTTTCGATCTTTCTGAGAGATTCGATTCGCGGCGAAGCCACAACCAAATCCTGAGCGATCCAAACGTAAAAGCCTTTGCTATTGCCGCTAACCGCCATCGGGTCGTCAATGATCTGCAATCCATCCTTGCCGTTATTCAACGGAGCCGCTTTACCTTGCAGGAAGCTGCGGAATGCGCCGCCGTCTTTGACTTCGGCCAGAATAATCGGCTCATCGGGTTCGCCACTATTGGCTTTGCCCTGTGCTGCGACAACGATTTCGTCACCGAAGTAGCTGCCGAATTCGCGTGCCATTTCAATGGCTTGATTCAAGCCGTGACGGCCATGCGATTGACGTTGTTCCTTGGAATACCAGTCATTCAGTTCAGGATTCTTGGCCAGGTTGTCCTGCAGGATTTGGTTGGCCTGGGCCAGCGTTTCGCTGATGTTCGGGATCGCCACGTACAGCACAGTGTTTTCGGGCATCAGGTCAAGCAAGCGCGTGGAGTAGCGGTTGCCTGGCATTGCCACAAGCTGGTCAATCTGCGTACGG
Source organism: Blastocatellia bacterium (assembly GCA_035429885.1). Classification (GTDB taxonomy): domain Bacteria; phylum Acidobacteriota; class Blastocatellia; order RBC074; family RBC074; genus RBC074. The sequence goes on along the minus strand of DAOMFR010000129.1, from coordinate 10,355 downwards.
ACTTCGTCCAGCATTTTGACGTAACGCTCGGAATTGCGACTCCAGGCGATTTCGTCCTTGACCGCGACTTTTTCGATGCTTTGGTGTGTGGTGACCTGTTGGCCAGCGTGCAACACATTGTCTTTGCCTGCGTGGTCAACATGGACTTCGCCTTCGATGACCGACACGCGAGCGCCTTTGGTTCCGTTGTTGACGGAAAAGATCGTGCCTGTCACCGAAACCAGCGAATCGTCTGTGGCGACAAACAGCTTGCCGTCGCGCTGTTTGGCGGCTTCGACAATGACTTGTCCGCGATCCAGATTGATCGTTGTTCCGCCGGAACCGTTGGTGACGGAAAACTCGGAGCGTTCGCGCATTTCAATCCGCGAACCATCGGCCAGTTTGACGATGGCTGCCGAATTCTTGGCGGTGCGAATGCGTTCGCCGCGTTTAACTTGTTCGCCGGGCTTCAGCGCCTGCGTTGACGTTTCGGTCACGCGATAGACGCTGCCGTTGGCGGCTTCGACGATGGCGTTCAAGGTGCGGAACGAATTGACGAACCGTTGCGCCGAAGGCCACGCGAACAATCCCAAGCCAACAACGACAACTGCCGCGATTGCCCATCGCGCTGTGGCCATGCGGCGATTGCTGATGGTGACTTTGGCTTTTTGCGAATCAAGCTGCCAGGACGATTGGCGACCGTGACGCGCTTCTTTGAGTGCTTTGCGGCAAGGCAAACATTCGCGCGTGTGATCTTCCAGCAGCATTGTGCGCGCGCTGGAAAGTTGGCCTTGCAAATAGGTTGGAATCAATGACCGGAAATCATCGCAACTGCGAATGTGCTCAACCGGCGCGACACCTGCCTGGATAGCGGCTTGTTCGCCCGCCATCCGAGTCCAGACGCGCTGAGCGGCTCCGGCAACGACAGCTGAATCCAGCTTTTCGTTGCGAATTTCCGCCGTGGTGTCATCAAGTATGTTGTTCAATTCTCTGTCTGTATGTTTCATGATTTCTCCTTATGGCTTGCTCTAAGCTTTGCCTCCCTCCAATAAATCTCCAATTTCTTTTTTGACTCTGGCTCGAGCGCGGTGCAGTAGCACGCCAACAACCATTGCCGAAGTTCCCATCTGTTCGGCGATTTCGTTGTTGCCGTATCCTTCGAAATATTTCAGGACAAACATCTCAGCGGATTTTTCCCCCAACTTTGAAATTGCCCGCCGAACTTTGGTGCGAAGTTCGTTTGAAGCGCGTTGGGTTTCGGGATTCAGTCTGGTGTTGGCCGACAGCACTGGCGCGACATCATCAATCGAAACTGAATCGGTTCGTCCGCGTTGTCGCATTAGATCCAGCGAAGCGTTGACCGCGGCTCGGTGTAAATAACTGGCAGGGCTGGGCTCCAGATTGATCGTTTCCTTGACGCTGCGTCGTGAAAGTCGCAGAAAAACGGTTTGCAGCACGTCTTCGGCATCCACCACGCTGCCTGTGATTCGGTACGCAGCTCTGAAAATCCGGTCGTGATGTTCACGAAACAGCGATTCCAGTTCACGTGTCGAAATCTGGCTAGCTCCAAGCTCTAACGCACTTTCCGCCTTCCCGCCGGGAATAGCTTTTAAATGAGTGGCATTGACTGGCACGTTGACCTCCTTTTCATCATTTTCCACAAGCATAAACGCCTTCCTCGGCAGAGAATTAACAACGTCGTCAAAAATATTGCCGGGATTCGATCGCGTCAGATGAAGAGTGCTGAGCCAAATGAGGTTGCCGCTTTCTTGCAACTCGCTGATTTGGAAAAGGTTAAGGCGGTTCAGACGTTCGTTAAATCAAATTGTGGCTGATTCTTTCGCGCGCGATCTGGCGGGATTAGCCCTTCAATTTCAACACGATCAGCGTGATATCGTCGCCTTGAGGCAATCCGCGTGTGAAACTGAGAACTTCGTCCAGAATGCGCTGTTTGATTTGTTCGGCGCTCAAATGAATGCTGGCTTTGACCAGTTCTTCCAGCCGCTCGTCGCTAAACATTTCGTTGTCGTTGTTGACGGCTTCAGTCACGCCGTCGGTGTACATCACCACAACGTCGCCGGGTTTCAGGCGAGTTTGCAAAGGTTTGTATTCGATGAAATCAAAAGCGCCGAGCAAGACGGATTTCGTCGTCAGTATTTCGGTTTCGCCAGAAGTGCGCGCCAGAATTGGCGGGTTGTGACCCGCGTTGATATAGGTGAAATGGCCTTCGCGGTCGAGCACGGCGCAAAACAATGTGACGAACCGGTTGGATTCCGAACGGTGCGCCAGCATTTTATTGACGCTGTTGATGACATCAGTCAATGGCAGATTGCTGGCAAATTGAACCTGCAATGCTCCTTGCGCCATTGCGGCCAGCAAGGCGGCGGCGACTCCTTTGCCGGACACGTCGCCCAACACAAACACAAAGCGGTTATCTTTCAGTGGAACCAGATCGTAAAAATCACCTCCGACATATCGCGAAGGGATGTTGTGTGCGGCGACTTCAAAATGATCCAGCGCCTTGATCGCCGACGGCAACAGGGCAATCTGGACTTCGCGCGCCATCCCCAGTTCCTGCTCCAGGTTTTTCTTCTCGGCTTCTTCGTGCATCAGCCGGACGCTTTCCAGGGACTTCGTTGCCTCGAAGGCCAGCGATTCCAGCAACTTCAAACTGGTTTGCGTCAACATTCCACCTGAAACGCTGCTATCCACGTACAGCACCCCGATCACATCACGTTTCAGGATGGTCGTCGTGTCCATGTTTTCGGTCATCTGAAAGCGGCGCAACGGAATGCAGGCGATGGAACGCAGGCTGAGATTCCGGACGCTGTCGCGCGGCAAACCGGCCATAGTGATTTTGCTGTCGTTGATGATGACGCTGCGGTTTTGTTTGAAGGATTCTTCGACGACCGACCGGCTCATTTCGAATTCGTTGCCGATGACGGAGTTGCGATTGCGGTCGCGGGCGACTTTAAATTCCAGGTTGCCTTCCGAATTGAGCAGCATCAGAAATCCGCGCTCGGCCTGAGTGATTTCAATCGCAGCGTCCACAATCAGCAGCAGCACATCGTCCGGCGTCAGTGAAAACTTGAAAGCTTGATTGACTTCGACAAAACGAGCCAGCTTTTGCAGTTCTTCGTTGGCGGAAGCTGTTGGCGTGCGATCTTTTGACGGTTGAGAAAGCGTCAGATTCGGGCTGCTGTTGAAAATGGCCGAAGCGTTTTCGACAGTGTCATCCAGAAAGATGATTTGCTGTTCGTCATCGCCTCCGATGCGCAGCCGATCCTGATGGTGCAGCGCGCACCGTTCCACGCGTTGGTCGTTGACGTAGGTGCCGCGTTTGCTGCCGACATCCACCACAAAATACGTGTCGTTTTCGTATTGGATCTCAGCGTGTTGGCGCGAAACCGTATCGGACAGCAATTGCAGATCGTTTTCCGCTTTGCGCCCGATCGTGAAGACAGGTTTGCCGAGCGGCAAAAACCGCGTCACTCCAAACCGATTGATGATCTTCAATTGCGCCGACTTTTGCATGGAACACTGAACAAACGATGAAGGATGAATGCTGATTGATGAAAAGTGAATGACACCCGCAAGGCAGGAGCAATTCATCTTTCATCGTTCAGAGTTCATCGTTCAGAAAGAGGAGATTGCCGCTTTTTCGTCTTCGAAGGTTTCAAGCACGGAAAGCAGGCCGGTGATTGAAAGAAGCTGATGCGCCATGCGCGAAGGTTTCAGCACTTTCAATTTGCCATTGGCTTCTTTGACGCTGGTGAATGATTTGATCATTGCGCCGATTCCGGAACTGTCAATCGTTGGCACACTGGCCAGATTCAGCAACAACATGATCCGTTCTTCAGCAATAAGTTGTTTGACGGTGTCACGCAAACTTTCTTCGCTTTTGCCAATTGTCAGGTTCCCGGCCAAATCAATAATCGTAACTTTGCCAGTGGTTCTGATCTGAATTTCCATCTTGTCTTTGGGCCTCTCGGTATTTCAAAAATGGTCGGGGGTGGGACGCAACTTCAATTGTTGCAAGCCAGATTATAGCTCATAACGTTCAGGCGACGATCAGAAAGGTGTTTCTGCCACCGATGACGTCCGAAAAGTCTTTGTTATAGGTCAGATCTATCCGGCGAAACTGTTTAATGACATCGCCCAATTCACCTGCGGTCAGAAAACCGTCTTCAGTGTGCGAAATCGCCCATTGGCCAATGTGTCGAGCGCGTGAAAGAAACCCGCCAATCAGTTGCAGATAATGTTCTTTAGAAACGACGTCGTCGCCAAGCTTGCCGCGCTGATTGACGATCAATTGATCCCAGGCTTCGTCGCTGCCGCGCACCCAGGTTTCTCGCCAGCCGGCCACAGAATTACGCAACCCCGCCAATCCATCCGGGCGAGGAAATCGCGCGAACATCAAATCGGCTCGCGCGCCGCGAATGAACTCATTGCCATCACGGTTGACGCTGTAATTTTCCTTGCCGTTATCCACCGCTTGCCGTTGGTTGCGCCACAGCGCCAAAAATACTTCGGACAGTGGACGGCGCAATTCCGCCGTTTCCGGCGTGAACGAAAACACGTAATCGCCAACGCCGAACACCAGCATGATCGCCAGAGCGCGGCGATGTTCGTTTTCGATTTGCTGGATATTCAGCCAGATGTTGTCGAACCAGACGGCGTCCATTTCACTGAAAAATAGAGCCAGCGCAGGGTTCTGCAATCGCCGATGCGGTACATACGCTTCGCCAAGCACAAGCGAGACATCTTCTTCGGTCAAGGCTTCGCCGGGATTTTCGACCAACGCGCGCGAAGACCACCAGGCCCATTGGCAGATATCGTTGTCCAAGACCTGTTTGCCCCAGAATTTCAGATACCATCCCAGGTCGGGCTGGCCAGCGAAAGGAATAGCGATTGAGTTGAATTTCAGGCGACGTAATACGCTCAGTTCAAATCCGAGCCAACGCCGATTTGTGATTGAATTCATTGCCATAAAAAGCTGCTTCAGTTTTGAGTATCAGGAGTTGGTTCTACAGGTTTCGCGTTTTCTTTCAGCTCCGCTTCGGATTCTTGAAGTTGTTCTGTTTGATGGTTGGGAGCCTGAGGCGGTTCGATCACCGGAATTTCCAGGGTTGGCATTTGATCGGGAGGAATCGTTTCTGCCTCCGGATCCACGCTTGAATGTTCTTCTTGCGCCGGTTGATCGTTGTTGTGGTCGGGTAGAGTCTCGGCAAATGACAGCACCGATTGGTATGCCGCCGCTTCATAAGTCGAAGCTGTCAACGTCACGTTGGGCTCTTCCGCAGACTCTTCGGGCAGGTGCGATTCGGCAACGGCTTCCGCCTGTAATTCTTCTTCGAATTCTTCGCTGCCGTACGATTCATTCGTGTTGGGTTCGAATGCCGACGGAACATTCCAGACGGCCTCTTGCTGTTGCTGGAATTCGATTTCCGCTTCGCGCTGTCTTCGTTCTTCAGTTACCAACATCAGTAACAGCTTGGCAACCAGTGGATCAAATTCGACGCCGGCCATATCGGCAATATGCTGTTCGGCTTCACTCAATTCGTACGATTGCCGGTAAGGTCGCCCGGAAATCAGCGCGCAATAACTATCCACCGCTCGCAAAATGCGCGCGCCCAGCGGAATGGCTTCGCCGCTCAATCCGTCCGGGTAGCCTTGTCCGTTCCACCATTCGTGATGCCAGCGAACCAGCAATTGCGTCTGCCGCGAAAGCTTGAGTTCTGCCGCAGCTTGTTCCCCCAAAATCGGATGACGCCACAAATCCAGCCGCTCTTCCCAGGTTAGCGCGTGCGGGCTGAGCAGGTAATTGCGCTTCATTCCGCGTTCGCCAATGTCGTGCGCCAGCGCGGCAAATTTCAGCGCAGACAAGTCAATACCGTGCAGCCCCAGTTCTTTGCCGATGGCTTCCGCCAAGCGGGCAATCATCACGGCATGAGGCTCCGTGTACCCTTCGACGCGGTCGGTTTCCAGCGCCAGCTTCAATAGACGGTCGCCAGCCTGGCGCTCCGCCTCAGTGAAGATCATCGGCGCCTGTTGTGCTTGCATGAATCCATCTCCTTGTTCGTGTTCCCGAATTGGGGCGGGTGAGTCTTAGAGAGCCGACTTTGTAGGCGATACCATAGCTAAAAATCAAGCAGCGGCGAATTTTCTCCTTTCCCGTTCGGATTGCCAGCAACGCTTGTTTGAGTACAATCACGAAAATCCACACTACATTTCGAGAAGGAGAATGAGGATGGAAATTCCGTTACTGCAAATTGATGCGTTCGCTTCACAGGCGTTCAAAGGAAATCCGGCGGCCGTTTGTTTGCTGGAATCCGCCAAGCCTGCGGACTGGATGCAAAACGTCGGAGCCGAGATGAATCTGGCTGAAACCGCATTCGTGGTCCCACGCGCCGAAGAAGGGAAATACGATTTGCGCTGGTTCACTCCAGCGATTGAAATTCCGTTGTGCGGACACGCAACGCTGGCCAGCGCACATGCGTTATGGGAAACCGGCAGACTCGCTGAAACCAAAGAAGCCCGGTTTCACACCATGAGCGGCGAACTGATTTGCCGTCGCGCAGGCAAGCAAATCGAAATGGATTTCCCTGCCTTAATCGCCTTGCCCGCCGATCCGCCGCCCGCCGCCATCGAAGCGTTGGGCATCCAGCCGAAAAACGTCGTTTGCCATCGTCGCAAAGACGGTTCGGACGGAAATTTCCTGATTGAACTGGAATCCGAAACAGATGTGCGCAACGTGAAGCCGGATTTCAGTTTGTTGCGAAAGGCGGCCAACGCCGGTTTTATCGTTACCGCTCGCGGGGGGGCGTCCGGTTATGATTTCGTGTCTCGTTATTTTGCCTGTTACGCCGGAATTGACGAAGATCCTGTGACCGGCTCGGCACATTGCATGCTGACGCCTTACTGGGCAAAGGTTTTAGGGAAAATAGAGATGAAAGCCTATCAAGCTTCCGCGCGCGGCGGAGAAGTCAGTGTGCGATTGGCAGGCGAGAGAGTCTTTCTGGCCGGCGAAGCGGTCACAGTGTTGCGCGGCAGTTTGCTGTGTTAAGCGGTTGTGTCTGGTCGCCTCAATCACAGTTTTCATCTTGTTGAATTCTGGAAATGCTGTCTACACATGTTCTGGTTTGATTGGGCGTTACTTTAGGAAACCCCGTACCAATGAGGATCACCCCACAGATTCGTCCGGCTACTGTCGCCGACGCCGAAGCGCTGACTGAATTGGCGGCACGAACGTTTTATGATGCCTTTGCCGATATGAACACAGCGGAAAATCTGAAGACGTATATGTCCAAAGCCTTCACCGTTGAACAACTGACTGCGGAACTCAGCGACCCGCTTGCCAAATTTCTCATTGCCGAAACCGACGGAGTGATTGTCGGGTACGCCAAATTATTGACGGGGAAAGTTCCTGCTTGTGTGACCGGCCAAAATCCGATTGAACTCGTTCGGCTTTACGTGGATAAAACCTGTCTGGGCGCAGGCGTCGGAAACGATTTAATGCAAGCCAGCCTGGATGAAGCGCGCAGCCTTGGCCATCGTTCCATCTTTCTGGGTGTGTGGGAACACAACCATCGAGCGCAATCCTTTTACTTCCGTTGGAATTTTCGAGTCGTCGGCAGCCACATTTTTCAGATGGGCAGTGACGCTCAAATGGATTGGCTGATGGAGCGCGATTTGTAAATCAGCCAGCACGCAGTTTGAACACCATGAAATCCTTTTACTTTCCCATCCTGATGACCATTGCTGGCGGCGTGCTCTATCACGTCGGGCAAAAAGCCGTTCCGCAAACAGTTCATCCTTTTGCCGCAGTCATCGTCGCGTATTCCGTTGGCATTTTACTGTGCGTCGCCGGGCTGTTTTTGGACCCTGCCGGACGTTCGTTTTCCGCTTCGTTTAAGGATGCGAACTGGGCGGTGATTAGCGTCGGGTTAGGCGCAGTCATTATCGAAATCGGATTTCTGCTGGCGTACCGACACGGATGGAATATCAACGCGGCTTCCGTCGTGTGCAACATTTCCGTCGCACTGCTGCTGATTCCGATTGGCTTGCTGGTGTTCAAGGAACATCTCTCGTTTCGCCATGCAGCAGGCATCGGCTGTTGTCTGATTGGCTTGTACCTGCTTTCCAAAAGATAACACCGGGAGCGCGGACGCCTCCGTCCGCTTTCCATAAAGCCGCGACGCATCAGTTTTCATTTCACACTTTCATGAACTTACACCTTGCCGTCTGGTTATTGCTCTGTTTGATCTGGGGCTCCACGTGGATTTTCATCAAACTCGGATTGGATGATTGGCCGCCATTCACCTTTGCCGGAATGAGGTTTTTGCTGGCTGCCGCAATCTTGTGGGTGATTGTGTTTCTTCGTAAAGATTCTTTGCCGCGAACACGACGCGATTGGTTGCTGATTGCCTGGCTGGGAGTGACTTCGTTTGCCGTGAATTACGGGTTGGTTTTCTGGGGAGAAAATCGAATTCCGTCGGGGTTGACCGCCGTACTGCAAGCCATGATTCCGGCATTTGGATTGTTGCTGGCGCATTATCTTTTGCCGAACGAGCGCATCACTGCGGCCAAACTGGTCGGAGTGGCCATAGGAATTGCCGGGGTCGCCGTGATTTTTGCCGACCAGATGAATGTTGCTGGCACTTCTGCGCTTTGGGGAAGCGCGGCGATTATCGTCAGTGCGCTTGTCGTTGCTTACACCAACGTGCTGGTTAAACTTCGTTGTGGGCATCTCAGCACGGCTCCGTTAGTTGCAGGGCAGATGACCTTCGCCATTGTTCCATTGTTCGCTGTTGGTTGGTTCGTCGAAGGTAGTCCACTGAAATTGCGTTGGACTCTGCAAGCCGCAGCTTCGCTGGTTTACCTGGCGGTCGTCGGCTCGGTCATCGCCTTTCTGTTGTATTACTGGCTGGTCAGGAAAATTGACGTGACTAAAACGATGCTGATTTCTTTGGTCACCCCCGTTGTCGCGTTGCTGATTGGATGGCTGGTGCGCGGCGAAGCCGTTTCGTGGCGCCTGGCGTTGGGAAGCGCGGCGATTCTCTCCGGCATTGGTTTGATCGTGGCGCCGCGTCGCGCCAAACAAATCTAAATCATTACGCTTTTCGTCAGTTACTGATTTCATCTGGTTGAATTCTGTAAGTCCTGTCAAAAGTTTTTCGGGTTATTTCGAGGAGGCTTTCAATGTTCAAACGAGTTCTGATTGGTTTGTCGCTGCTGTGTTTGTTGTCGCTTTCTGCCAATGCGCAAAAGCCGGAGTTCGCTCCCGGTGTGAAATACGACGCGAAGATTCCTTCGCTCAAACAAGTCACCGGCTACGATTTTGCCGAGCACGTCACGCCGCCCGAAGAAATCATTCGTTATCTGAAAGCCTTGCACGAAGCCGCGCCGGATCGAACCAAACTGGTCAAGTACGCAGAGACTTGGGAAAAGCGCGAACTGTGGGCGCTGGTCGTCGCCACGCCGGAACGCATTCGGCAGCTTGATCAAATTAAAGCGGGATTGCGGCAATTGGCGAATCCGACAGCTTCGACCGATGTCGCCAGACTGGCGCGTGAACTTCCCGTCGTCGTTGTGTTGACGCACGGAGTTCACGGCAACGAAATCTCTTCGGGCGAAGCGGCGCTGGCGGAAAGTTATCACTTGCTGGCCGCGCAAGGCGACGCGACCGTTGATCTGATTCGCCGCGAAGCCATTGTCATCATTGATCCAATGCAAAACCCTGATGGCCGAGCCCGGTTCGTGTTTCAAAACCTTCAGGGTCAGGCGATGACGCCCGACGCCGAACCCGCTGCCGCCGAACACGACGAACCCTGGCCAGGCGGGCGCAGCAATCATTACTTGTTTGATTTGAATCGCGACTGGTTTGCGCAAAACCATCCCGAATCGCAAGGCCGCGTGAAATTGTTGTTGGAATGGTCGCCACAAGTCGTGGTTGACCTGCACGAGATGGGCGGCGATTCGACTTACTACTTTCCTCCGGCGGCTGAACCGCCTAATCCGCACATGACCAAAACCCAAATGGATTGGATCGCCACATTTGGCCAGGCCAACGCCGCGCGCTTTGACGAACGCGGCTTCGGTTATTTCAACCGCGAAGTTTTCGATGCGTTTTATCCCGGTTACGGCGTGTCGTGGCCTACGGCGCAGGGAGCGATTGGGATGACGTTTGAAAAAGGCTCGGCGCGTGGGCTTGTGCTGCGCCGGTCGAACGAAACGTTGCTAACTTACCGCGACGGTGCGGTTGAACACTTTACTGCCGCGATTTCGACAGCGGCGACTGCCGCGCGCAACCGTGAAAAAATGCTGCGCGATTACGCGGAGTTCCGCCGCTCGGCTGGGGCAGGCGCGACCAAAGC
>DAOMFR010000128.1:0-20877 GCA_035429885.1 Blastocatellia bacterium | reverse complement strand
GTAAATGGTTTTCGGCGCGGGAACGAATTGATAAGAAAAGTAATCAGCAACCGCCAACGGATCAATTTCGCGCGACATCGCCGGATGTTCCAGCAACGCTTTCAACTCTGAGCCGAAAATCAACGCGCCGCCGACTTCGGCAAAGTACAACGGCTTTTTGCCAACGCGGTCGCGCGCCAGCAACAGTTTGTGGCTGCGCGCATCCCACAGCGCAAAGGCGAACATTCCGCGCAGGTGTTCAACGCAGGCATCGCCAAATTCTTCATAGAGGTGAACGATGGTTTCGGTGTCGGAACAGGTTTGCAATTGATGGCCGCGCGCTTCGACCAAGCGGCGGAGTTCAGGGTAATTGTAGATTTCGCCATTGAAGACAATCGCGATGGAGCCGTCTTCGTTAAATATTGGCTGATGGCCTCCGGCGACATCCACAATCGAAAGCCTGCGATGGCCAAGTCCGATACGCCCGCTGACGAAATAACCTTCATCGTCTGGCCCGCGATGAACCAACGTGCCAGTCATTCGCCGCAAGACGGCGTCGTTTATCGGTTGGTCGGTTTTGTAATTGTAGATTCCGGCAATTCCACACACGGATGGCACTTTAACTCAAGCCTTGTTGTCTTGTAAGCTGCCCGTGTTCAGCACAGTAATCCAACCAAACCGAGGAGAGTTATGATTCAACCGCGCACCCTTCAAAGAATTTCCCTGGCCGTTTTTGTGTTGCTCACAGTCGCGCTGCTACTTTCGCCATTGAGCCAAACCGCAGCCGAAAAGACGCCGGAAGAGCGCGGGCTGTACAACCTGACGCACAATTCGTACGACACGCCGCGTTTGAATCGAAAGCTGATCGAGTTTGCGGCCAAGGCTTGGGAACCTGAATGGAAAGCGAAGATCAACGCCAACGATCCTGATTCCCTTCTGAAAGTTGCCTTTGAGCGGTACGGATTCAGCGAGCCAATCTGGGACAACAAAGGCGGCCCGTTGCAATTTGTCGTCAACGACAAAGGTCAATGGTCGCAGAGTTGTATGCTTTGCCACGGAGGCCGCGTTCCCATTTCTGGTGAAAGCAAAATCGGCATGCCCAACACTGAATTGGACATGCAGACGATGTATGAAGACATCACCAAAGCCACAGGCTTGAAAGCTCCGTTCACGCTGACTTTTGGCCAGTCGCGCGGACGCACCAACGCGTTCATCTTCAGTTTGGAATTACTGCGCCGCCGCAATGAAGATTTGTCGCCGCGCAAAGATCCCGCGCCGATGGGTGATTACGCCGATTTCGACATTGATCCTCCGGCGTGGTGGTATCTGAAAAAGAAAACAGCGATTTACGCCGATGGCGGAGTCAAAGGCGACTTCAGCCGCGCGATCATGCAATTCACGATGGGCGAATCCGACGGCGCGAAAATCCGTTCGTGGGAACCGGATTTCAAGGACATTCTGGCGTATCTGAAATCCATTGAAGCGCCCAAATATCCCTTGCCCGTGGATCAAAAGTTGGCTGCGGATGGCAAACAAGTCTTCACCAAAACCTGCGCGGGCTGTCACGGCACGTATGGAGCTGACGGCAAATATCCAAACAAGGTTGTGCCGCTGGAAGTCGTCGGCACCGATTCCATGCGCCTGACCAAACTGACCAAAGAGTTTCGCGACTATTACAAAAAAACCTGGTTTGGCCGAAGCGGCGAGCAAGGTTACGAATATCCGACCGGTTATGTTGCTCCGCCGCTGGATGGCGTGTGGGCGTCAGCTCCGTATTTCCACAACGGTTCGGTTCCGACGATTTACGGCGTGTTGACCGCCGAGGCGCGCCCGAAATACTTCCGTCGCATTGGAGGCGCGAAAGAATACGACGCCAAAGATGTCGGCTTGAAAGTCGAAGCCGTGAACGCTCCCGCGCCGAAAGATGCTCCCGGTGAAGCGCGCAGCCGTGTGGTGGACACAACCTTGCCGGGGTTGAGCAATCAAGGCCATTCGTTCGGCTTCAAGCTGAGTGAGAAAGAAAAGCGACAGGTCATCGAATATTTGAAAACGCTGTAAGCACATGACAGCGTTCAATTTTCAGCCAGGAGAAAAAAATGCCTACACCCGAAAACTCCCCCGCTCGGTCCGTGCTTGCCTCTTCCAAATACCTCGCCGTAGCGGTTGTCTTGCTCGGAGCGGGTTTGCTTTTTGGTTATTTGATGAGTCGCCCGAACGCGGGCAAAGGCAATTTGAAGATGAAGATCGGCTCGGCGTCAGTTGAAATGAATGTCGAAAACGACCTGAAATCATTGAATAGCTTTCTGGACAAAGTGTTCAAAGATGACAGTTCCAAACAAGAGATGGCTGCGTTGCTGAGCTTACATAAATATTATTCGATCAACGATTCCAAACTAATCGAGGAAATCGCAAAGCTGACGCCTGACCATTCAACATCCAAAGGGCTGCGGAATTTAAGCGAACGGCAACTTGGGCCATTCAAAAATCAACTGGTGGAAATCCGGCTCAGCTTTCCCAGCAATCCTCAATTTCGCGATGACGAAGCCGTGGTTTGCAGCGGCAGCGACCTGTTCCGGCGGCAAATTGTTCTTTATGACATGCAGGAAAAAAACAATGTTACGTTGATGGCCAACCGGACACGTCCCTGCCCATCTGCTCCTGCTGACGGATCGCAAGAAAAAGAGAGCGTCCAAATCACAAAGACTGCGGCAAAAAAATTGTTCGGCGAAGAACAATTGAACACTCTGAATATGTTTGAAAGAGCCTATGTGGGTCCTGCGACTAACTGACTAACTGACTAACTGATGCTACTTCAGTTCCGTTTCGACTGACCAGAATCAGCCAGTAGTGACAACGTCTCCTCAGTCCACAGGGTAGCCTGCGCTAAGCCAAGCCCCAGTCCCGCCAATTACGTTGAAAATCTGTTTGAACCCTTTTCGTTCCAGAATGCTGGTTCCCGCGCTGGAGCGATATCCTCCAGCGCAAATCACCACTGTCGGACGCGACAAATCAAACGAAGCCAAATCCGATTCAACCTGTGCAAGTGGCGCGTTGACGGCTCCGGGCGCGTGGCCTGTGGCGTATTCAGCAGGGCGCCGCACGTCAATCAACTGAAACTGGCGTTGTTCGTCCATCCAGTCTTTCAATTCAGCCACTGTCATTTGACTCACCGTGCTTGTCACAAACCCGGCGTCGTGCCATGCCAACACGCCACCATTCAAAAATCCCCTGACGGTTTCGTGTCCAACACGCGCCAACCGTAAGGCGGCTTCTTCGATTTGCGCCGAATCATCCGCCACGATCACGATCGGCGAGCCAATCGGAACCAGCATTCCCGCCCAAGAAGCGAATTGGCCGCCCAATCCAATGTTAAGCGAACCAGGCACATGTCCTGCGCCAAATGCCTCAGCATCACGCACGTCCAATACAACCGCGCCAGCATCAGCCAACGCACGAACTTTTGCAGGAGCCAAGGCTGCGAGAGCCGTCGTATCAGCCAATGTAGCTGCGCCGCTGCGATTGATTTCCGCATCCTTGGGGAAGTAGGCAGGAGCTTCAGGCAAATCCGCCGTCATCATTTTGACAAAGGCTTCTTTTGTCATTGGCTGCAAGGCGTAATTGAATCGGCGCTGCTGGCCTATGGTGGATGACGTTTCCTTGGACATATTTTTGCCGCACAAACTGCCCGCACCGTGCGCCGGATACACTTCCACAGAATCGTCCAACGTCATTAGTTTTTCGTGCAAGCTGTCATACATCATCGCAGCCATCTGTTCCGGCGTGTACCCTTTCGAGCCGACCAGATCAGGTCGCCCGACATCGCCAATGAACAGCGTATCTCCGGTCAGCACTTTGACCGGCACGCCGTTTTCGATGACCAGCAGGCAGATGCTTTCAGGCGTGTGGCCAGGAGTTTCCATCACGCGCAGACATAACCCGCCGACCTGCAACTCGTCGCCGTCTTTGACCGCGCAATGCGGAAATTGCGCGCCCGCTTTCCAGCCAAAAACAATTTCAGCACCAGCGCGCTTCGCCAATTCTCGGTGTCCGCTGACGAAATCCGCGTGCAAATGCGTTTCGATCACATATTTGATTTTGAGTCCTTGCGCGGCGGCTTCGTCCAAATATTGCTTGACGTCCCGCTGCGGGTCCACGACCACGGCGTCGCCCTCGGAACCAATTAGGTAAGAAGCGTGGGCCAGGCAACCGAGGTAAAACTGTTTGAAATACATGTCGCCTCCTCAACCAAGATTGAGCAATCGTCGCAGGTTGCCGCCAAAGATCGTCCGAGCCTGTTCTTCGCTGACGCCGATTTCGATCAGCGCATTCACTTGATCGTGAAAGATCGCTTCGTGCCAACCGCGCGGAAAGAATGACGAATCAGTTCCGAATAACAACCTTTCGTGGCCAACAACCGCCAGAGCACGCTTGAAGAGCGTCGGCAGATCAACCGGCGCCGCTTCGTAACTCATCCATTTGTTGCTGCTGGAAGTGTCAATGAAAACGTTTGGGCACAGATCAGCCAGCATCATCGCTTCACGAAACATTCCTGCGCCGAAATGCGGCACAATAAATTTTGCCGAGGGAAATTCCGCCGCCAGTTTGTAAATGTCCAACGGGTTGGACCGCCGCATATCGAACGGAGATTTCAAGCCGAGTTTTTTCCGAATGCCAACCGACAAAGCTCCGCAATGAACAAAAACCGCCGCGCCTGGACGTTCGCTGGCCAATGCGACAACGGCGCGTGCGCCTTCGTTTTCGGCAACAGAGTACTGATGCATTGCCGGAAACAAACAGGCGACACGCAATTTCAATTCATCAAACAATCGTTGTGCGCGAGTTTCGGCGTCAGGTTTTGTCGGATCAAACATGAATGCGCCAAAGATTCGGCCGGGATTCGCCGCCACTGCTGAGGCGATGGAATCTTCATCCCCCGGCAAACTGGCCATCATCATTGCTGCGGCAATGTGATGGCGATCCAATTCCGCAATCCAATGTGCGGCAAATGCCACCGGGTCAACCGGCGGCATGACAAAGCCTGTCAATTCGCGAATGCGGGCAACAGCGTCTCCGGCCCCCTGCAATGCCGGAACTTGCGCAGCAAGTAGTTGAAAAAAGCGATTCGAGAAAAAATGTGTATGTGCGTCAATAATTTCGATTTCGCCCCAGGGAGTAATTTTCTTCATTTTCAAGTTTCCTCGGAATTCCCCAGCCATAATTTATTCGGACAGCGTTGTATCAATAAACTACCCCTCTATCCTCTCCGCTGGCAACTCGCGCCTGAATTTCAATGTGTAAGTTTCAGCAGCACTGAGAAATTTCCCTCCCCATTTTAATGATGGCATCGAATTGCATTGCTTGCGCGACCTGACGCGCGGAGGTTTGACCAGCGCATTGGTGGAAATCGCCGAATCCGTCAACCGGCAAATTCATGTCGAAGAAACCGCCATTCCCGTACGCGAAGACGTGCGCGGCGCGTGTGAAATTTTGGGACTCGATCCGATGTATCTGGCCAATGAAGGCCGCTTCATTTCTTTTGTGCCTGCCGCTGAAGCCGAACGCGCGTTGACCATTCTGGATTCCTTTGCGCAAGACACAACCGCGAGATGGATTGGAACCGTGACTGACATCGCTCGTCCATTGGTGATGTTGAAAAGCTGCATTGGAGCAATGCGCATTGTGGATATGTTTAGTGGAAAACAATTGCCGCGCATTTGCTAAACCCGCATTCAAAAATGAAACGAGCGCGAACTGGCAATGGTGCCGGTTCGCGCTTTTGCTGTTTCCACAACAATGTCACCGATTATGGTTTGATGAACTTTTCAGGAGCTTGCTTGGCTGCATCGCGGCAGCTTTCACAGCAGAAATACACCGTGCGCCCATAAAAGCCATATTTGATTTCTTTATTGACGGGCTCGCCCGTCACAGGACACGTCGCCACACCATCGCCTTTGCCTATAAATGCGGCTTCCTCTTTTGTTGCGCCCGGCAAAGGATGTTCTTTGTGCATGCTTGGCATGCCTTCGCGAACGAATTCCGAAACGCCCGACGCATGCGCCTGAATCAATTTGACGACATAGGGATCATCAGACGTTTCGGTGATTTTGGTGCCTTTTGCCGTACTGGTAATCTCCATTTTGATCTTGTCGGCTTGCTTGAAAAGTTCGGCAAACAATGGGTCCCATTGGCGAATGGGCTGTTTTTTCTCCAGACGTGCTTTCATCGCCCAAGCATGTTCGACAATCAAGGCTTTCACTTTGGGATCATCAGATTCAGTCACGGTTTCCACACCATTGCTGATATTTTTGACAGTCCTTGTGATTTTGGTGTGATCGTCGAACAAGGCGTGAATGGTTTTCATCTCTTGCGGTTGATTGCCGCCCATTCCCATTCCCCCCATACGTCCCTGGCCTTGCGCCATTCCCGTTGACACAACAGTAATCCACATCAGAAATAGAGCCAGTAGTGTAGAGCTTGTAAACATCCGGATTTTGAGTTGATTCATAAGAGCCTCCTTTGGTCAAATCTGAACTGATATAGAATAATTTGTATTTTGAGCGATTAATCCCGGTGTTCCCGTTCTTCTTCATTCTTTTTCTGTTGGTCTTCACCCGCCGCCGGTACTGTGGCATTTGAGCCACTGCGGATTTCGGTATGGCGAATTTCCCCGCCCAAATTTGCCGTGCGCAACATCAATCCTCCGGTCGCCAAAGCCAAAAACAAAGTCGCCAACATCAACCATACGGGCAACGGCTTGGCCTTTCGAGAAAGGAATAATCCAGCCAAAGCGACGACTCCCGCGGCAACGGCTGCGCTTAAGGCTATCAACGCGGCCTCTTCGTGATGTTCGATCAACGCATGTGTGACGCCAGGCAAGCGATTCGCAACCTCTTCAGCAGGTTCTCCGGTCAAATATGCCGGAATCGCGCTAATCGCCGTCAGCACAAACACGCCCAAACTGACTCGCTTGATCTCGTTACTGTTTTTGGCCCAGGCAAACAGCAACAACAATATTCCAAAAAAAGTTCCCAAAACCGGCAAATGATTCAAAAACAGATGCCAATGAGCGCCATTCATAGAGCCTCCTTGTCAAACAAGATTCGATAGCTTGCACTTTCGTCCTCTGCAATCACACGATGCAGTTGCCATCGGCTGCGGAATTTTCCCGATTAAACGTGTGCAGATGTAATCCAGCAATGCCTGTACCGCATTCCCATAACGCTTCACGATTCTTGTTCAACAGGAACTGCGATGGATTCGGTATCGACGAGTTTCATAGGCTCGGGCTCGTGTTTTTTGCGCTCGCTAAGGTAATACAAAACCGGCACCGTCATGCGCGACAACAACAGCGAGGCGATTTCGCCCGCCATCAGCGAAATCGCCAGTCCCTGAAAAATCGGATCGAACAAAATCACTGTCGCGCCAACTACAACCGCCGCCGCCGTCAGCATCATTGGGCGAAAACGCACAGCCCCAGCGTCAATCACCGCATCAGCTAGCGGCATTCCTTGTTTCAATCGCAGTTCGACAAAATCCACCAGGATGATGGAATTGCGCACGACGATTCCGGCTCCGGCGATAAAACCAATCATTGAAGTCGCCGTGAAAAACGCATTCATCAAGCCGTGCGCAGGCAAAATGCCAATCAACGAAAACGGAATCGCCGCCATAATCGCAAACGGCGTTTTGAACGATTGAAACCAGCCCACCACCAACACGTAAATCAGCACCATCACCGCCGCAAAGGCCAAACCCAGATCGCGGAACACTTCGTAGGTGATGTGCCATTCGCCATCCCATTTCATTGCAAACTTGTCGGTGGTAAACGGTTGCGAAGCGACGAACCGTTCCAGCGAATACCCTTCCGGCAGCTTCATTTTTTCAATCGCGTCATTCAGTTGCAGAATGGCGTACACGGGACTTTCTTCGCTGCCTGCCACGTCGCCGGTCACATACGTCACCGGCATCAGGTTTTTGTGATAAATGCTTTTGTCGGTGGTGCGCTCTTCCACTTTCACCAGTTCGCCAATCGGGACCAAATTTCCATGCGTTCCGATAACTTTGATTTGCTTCAAATCCTCGACGCTGGAACGTTCGGCGCGGGGCAAACGCAAGACAATGGGCAAATCCTCTTTTTCCGTCGGCTGATGCGCCAGTCCAACCGGCATGCCGTCCACGGCAATGCGCAAGGTTGCGGCGACCTGCTCTGCCGACACTCCATTTAGAGCGGCTTTTTCCTTATCCACGACGAATTGAAACTTTGGCTGATCGTCTTCAACGTACCAATCTACGTCCACGACGCCGGGCGTTTTGTCGAAAATGTCGCGGACGTTTTTTGCGATTTCCATTTGGCGCTGGTAATTGGGTCCGTAAATTTCCGCGACCAGGGTTTGGAGTACTGGCGGCCCGGGAGGGACTTCGGAAACTTTGACGCGCGCGTTGTATTTGGCGGCAATCTGTTGAATCGCCGGGCGCACGCGTTTGGCGATGTCATGGCTTTGCGCGTTGCGGTCACTTTTGCCAACCAGGTTGACTTGAATGTCGGCCACATTCGATCCGCGCCGCAAATAATAATGTCGCACCAATCCATTGAAGTTGTAAGGCGAAGCCGTGCCGACATACATCTGGTAATTGACGACTTCGGGAACCGTGCGCAGCGTGTCGGCAATTTCGCGCGTGACAGCAGCGGTTTGTTCCAGTGGCGTGCCTTCGGGCGTGTCAATGATGACCTGAAATTCGCTCTTGTTGTCGAACGGCAGCATCTTCACGCGCACCAGCTTGAACGCAAACAGCGACACCGACGCCAACAACAGCAGCACTACGCCAAATAAAAATCCATAGCGCCAGCGTGGCACGCGAATCAGTTTGGACATGACGCGGCGATACAACCGCGTCATGCGACCTTCCTGATTTTCATCTTCGCCGTGATGGCCGCCCTCGTGTTTTGGCTCCTGTTTCAGAAGGCGCAAGCTGGCCCACGGAGTGACGATGAACGCCACCAGCAGCGAAAATACCATTGCCGCCGTGGCGCCAATCGGAATCGGTTTCATGTACGGCCCCATCAATCCGCCGACAAACGCCATTGGCAAGATGGCTGCGATGACCGCGAAGGTCGCCAGAATCGTCGGGTTGCCGACTTCATCCACGGATTCGATGGCAACGTCCACCAGCGGACGGCCTTTGTTTTCTGGCATTCGGTAATGCCGCGCCATGTTTTCAACCACGACGATGGCGTCATCCACCAAAATGCCGATGGAAAAGATCAGCGCAAACAGCGTGATACGATTCAGCGTGTAGCCGTAGAAGTAAAAGACCGCCAAGGTCAGTGCCAACGTCACCGGAATGGCAATCGCGACAATGCCCGATTCGCGCAATCCCAGCGTCAGCCAGATCAACACCGCCACCGACAAAATGGCGATCATCATGTGCAACAACAGTTCGTTGGATTTTTCGCTGGCTGTTTCACCGTAATTGCGCGTCGTCGTGACGGTGACGTCGCCGGGAATCAGGGAACCTTTCAGGTGCTCGATCTTTTCCAGCACCTTGTCGGCAATCTCAATCGCGTTTTTGCCTTTGCGTTTGGCGACAGAAATGGTCACAGCTTGCTGCACACGCTGCTCGCTACCGCTCGCGGTACTGACTTTCCCTGTCTCCCTGTCTCCCTGTCTCCCTGCGTCCCCCAAGCCAAACATGACGTAATCAGTCGCTTCTTCCGCGCCGTCTTCGATCTTCGCCACATCGCGCAAATACACTGGACGATTGTTAAACGCGCTGAGGACGACTGCGCCAACGTCATCCGCCGTGTGCAGAAAGCCCCCGGTTTCGACCAGGAACTCGCGATTGCCTGTGGCGAAGCTGCCGGATTGCAACTGGCGATTGGATTGCTCCAGCACCGGAACAATCATCGCCGGAGCCACGTTGAACCCAGCCATGCGCGATTCGTCGAGCGTGACGCGAATCTGGCGGCGCTGGCCGCCAATCAGTTTGACTTCAGAAACGTCGCTGACTTCTTTAATTTGATCGTGAACTTGCGCGGCGATGCGGCGCAACATAGAGCTGTCGTATGTGTTGCTGGATAAGGTCAGCGCCAAAATCGGCACATCGTCAATCGAACGCGGTTTGACCAGTGGCTGGCTGGCGCCGGGTGGAATCAGGTCGAAATTCGCCAGCATCTTTTGGTTCAGGCGAACGATGGCGTCTTCTTCGTTCTGGCCAACGAAAAACCGCACGACGGTCATGGCTTGTCCTGGCGACGAAGTCGAATACAAGTATTCAACGCCCGGAACTTCCCACAACAATTTTTCCATCGGCTTGGTGACGCGCTCTTCGACTTCTTTGGCCGAAGCGCCGGGCATTTGCACGAACACATCAATCATCGGCACGATAATTTGCGGCTCTTCTTCGCGCGGCAACATCACCACCGCGCCTAATCCCAACAGAATCGAAGTCACCACAATCAACGGCGTGAGTTTTGACGCGATAAATGCGCGAGCAACTTTTCCGGCAAATCCGATTTCGGTCTTCATTGCACTTTCACTCCGTCATTCAGCTTGGCAGCACCGTCCACTGCGATGCGGTCGTGTTCATTCAAGCCGGATAACACTTCCACTCGGTCGCCATAATTTTTCCCGGTTTTGATCAAACGCAATCGAGCGACATTCGCGTCATCCACCACGAATACGCCTGTCAGCTGACCGCGTTGCGTAACGGCTTTGGTTGGAATGGTGATCGCTTGCCGCTGTCCCCGCACAAATCGCGCCGTTCCATACAAACCGGAACGAAGTGGCCGCGCCGAGGAAATATCAATCTTCACGGTGTAACTGCGGCTCATTGGATCCGCAGCGGGCAGAATTTCCGCGACGGTGCCGTCCTGTTCTTCGCCACCAATGGCGTCTATTTTGACGCGCGCGCGATCTTTCAATTTGATGTTGCCGATCTGCGATTCTTCGATGGCAGCTTCCAGCCGGTAATGCGCGGCGTCTTCAATTGTCAGCAACGGAGCACCCGGCGTCGCCGTCGCCCCGACTGCGATCTGTTTGGCCGTGACGATGCCGCTGACAGGCGTCACCACACGAGCATATCCGGCAAAGACCTGCGCGCTGGCAATGTCGGCTTTGGCTTGATCCATTTGCGCCTGTCCCTGTTTCTTTTTCGCGGCCAGCACGTCCAGCATCCTGGCGGCGCGGTCGGCTTCGGCTTCGGCGACCTGCGCTTTGGCTCTGACTTCGTCGAATTCCTGCGGGCTGACGGATTTTCGATCCAGCAAGGTTTGATACCGGGCTAGCGTCGCGGCGGCCAAGCGTTTGTTGGCTTCAGCGGCAGCTTTGGATGATTGCGCCGCGTTGCTGGCCTGATCGGCCTCGGCAACGGCCTGCTCTGCCTGGCGCAATCCGGCCTGCGCTTTTTGCAATTGCGCGGCGGCTTCGCGGTTGTCAATTTCGATCAAGATTTGCCCGGCACTGACGCGATCACCTTCGCGCACTCGCAACGAAATCACCGTGCCCATAATTTTGGAGGACAACACGGTCGAAGTTTTGGCGCGCACGGTTCCCGTCGCTTCGTAAGCATCTTCCACAAACGAAGCGGTGATTGTTTCCAGTTGTACACCAGTAACGACAGGCGACTTTTCCGCAACAACCTGGGGTTTCTTTCCACAAGCGACAACAACCATTGCCAACATAACAAGCATGCTGATGAAAACAAATTTGGTCTTCATAAATTTATGAAATGAAAGGTTGAACATCCGTCATTCTACCGGTCACCAACATCACACTGGCATACCCGACGTAATAATCGTGGCGCGCGGACAGCACGATCAGCCGCGCACGCGTCAGCGTCGTTTCCGCGCGCAAGACTTCGGTGATGGTCGTCAATCCGGCTTGATACCGGTCCTGTGTAATGCGCAGAGCTTCGCTGGCCTGGGCAATGATGCGTTCGGCAACTTTCAATCGTTCGCGGGCAGAGATGAATTGCTGGTGTGCGCGCACAACTTCAAAGCGAATTTGATTGGTTAATTGTTGTTGCTCACTGGTGGCCAGGTTGGCAGTAGCGCGGGCTTCAACAATGCGAGCGGAGCGACCGGCGTCAAACAAATTGAATGTGACGCTGGCGCCCACGGTATAATCACCGCTGCCGCTGACGAAGTTGTTGCGACTGGCGCCGACATTGGCAAACACATCCACGCGCGGCAACCATTCATTGCGCACGCCTTGCGCTTGCACTTCGCCGGAGCGAGCGGTCAGCGCAGAGCGATTCAGATCAGGCCGATGTTCCAACGCCAGTCGAATCAATTCTTCCTGATTGGCCAGATCAAACTTCTTTTCCGTCAATTGCCCTGAAACGCGTTGGGCAGCGTTGACCGGCAATCCCATGGCGGTATTCAGCGCGGCTTGGGCGGTCACAATATCGCCGTCAGTTTGAATGGCTTGTTGGCGAGCTTCGGCCAATTGCACTTCGGCAGCCAACAAATCCGAAACCACAGAAGTTCCAGCATCCACGCGATCGCGGCTCAGCTTCACGTCGGATTCCGCCAACTTAATCGCTTCGTCACTGATTTCTTTTTTGGCCTGCGCCAGCAGCAATCCGTAAAACGCGCGCAGCGTTTCAAAACGAATTTGCTGTTCGGCCAGATTGGTTTGCGCGGCGGCTTGTTGTTGCCCCAGTTGCGCGCGTTTGATGCGCGTGGCGGATTGCCATTGATCAAACAGCGGCGCGCGAACCGTCAGGCCAAACCGAAAGTTGGTCACCGAGTCGGGATTGTTCAACAACGGCAGGTTAAAGTTTTGCTGCGTGAACCGTCCTTGTTCCAGCAACGACCCAAACACAAACACAGGATTGTTGCCGTTGGTGACGGTTTCGCTGATCTGCATCTGCGGCAATCTGCCTGCGCGCGCTTGCTGCACTTGCGCATCGGCAATTTCTCGCCCCGACGCCGTCGCGCGTGTCAGTGGATTCGTTTTCAGCGCAAGGTCAACCGCCAGCGGCAACGTCAACGACTCCGACACACCACTTTGAGCATCGGGCTTTGCCTGAGCCAGCGCGGTTGTCCAGCTTGTAGAACCGGCCAACAAGGCAACTGATATCCACACTTGAATTCGTTTTGAGATCAACTGATTCATCGTTAATTTACTTAATGTTAGCCGTCACCGCGTTCGCCGCGCTGCCATCCACGGTTACCGTGATCGTGACGTTGCCACGCCCGGCCAGATTGCGCGGAATGCGCGCATTGATCTGATCCAGGCCGACATAATCTCCTTGCGGTCCGGCGTAGCTCACTTCGGCAGACACGCCGCCAATGGACACAGTAACGGCATTTACTGCACTGCGTGCGCGCAAGCCTGTGCCATACAGCAACAAAAACACTTGATCGTCCGCCGCGCCCAGATCAATTGGCACCGCGATAACTTGCCCCGTGGTCGCATCAATGCGCGTAACGGGTTCGTAACTTGGCGCGCCATTCGCTTTGACACGATAAACCTGTGCCGCCGCCAATCCGCTGCCGTTCGCATTGGCCGTGAACATTGCAGGCGCAACAGCGGCAATCGTTGTTGTGCCCAGCGAAACCACATTGCCGCCACTTATGACCGCGAATGCGGCTTTGCCCGAAGCCGTTCCCGCAGGCATCTGAAAATTGATTTGATTGGGAGACACGAAAAACAGTGGCGCAAGCCGGTCTACACCTTTGCTGTCGCGCACGATCACGCTGGTTCCTGCAAGCGAGGTTGGCAATGGAACAGAGCCGGAAATTTGTGTGGTCGTGGCCAATTGATCGCCAAATGCCGCGCCAATGGATTCCGCCGCCAGCGTGTTGCCGTAACTGGCGGCAGACACCGACGACACCGGTGTGGCAGAAACGCGGCTGATCAAAAAAGCGCGCGTCAGGCCTTGTTGTTTGCCCCATCCGGCGATTTGCCCTTTTTCGTTAATGGCGCTGGCGGCTTCCAATATCCAGCCTGAATTCGGTGGCAACAGCATGTTCAGGTCGAACATCGCGCCGTTTTGCCAAAGGAACGCTTGTCCTGATGTGCCGACGACCTGCGCTTTGCTGTTGACGGCATACGCGTAACTGTATGGAGCGCTCAATGTGCCAAGATCAGTTGAAGTGTTTGCGCCGCCCGCTGTTCCCAAGGTGTACAGCACGGCGTGTTGCGTTTCGCCCGTTGCGTTTGCATAACCGACAATGTATCGGCCATTGCTGATTGCATACGCCTGACTGTTTGTTCCGCCGAGTGTCCCCAGATCGCTGATTGCGCCGTTGTTCCACAGAAAGGCTCGCGAATTTGCATCGTTGGCGGTGAATGAGATTCCGGCAACCTGCCCTGCGTCATTGATGCCATACGCGTAACTGTAATTTCCCGCCAGCGTTCCCAGATCAGTCAACGCGCCGTTTCGCCACAAACAGGCGCGTTCGAACCAGTCGACGTTATATCGTTTCGTTGTCATCGCTCCGACGACATCGCCGGTTTTGTTGATGGCGCGCGGCGTGAACCCGCCAATATCCGTCATCGAACTGTTTTGCCAAAGAAAGGCACGCGGCGAGAGGCTACCCAGACTCATTGAAACGCCTGTCACTTGCCCGGCATCGTTGATGGCATAAGCAAAACTTTCGGTCGTGTTGGGCAACACACCCAGATCGCGCATCGAACCATCCCATAAGAACGCATGCTTTTTTCCGGACAGGTCTGATGAAACGCCAACAATTTGACCGGCAGCGTTGATGCCATACGCTTTGCTGTCGAGCAGGCCCAGCGTCCCCAGATCGGTGAACAAGTCGGTTTGCATCGCCGCTGAAACACCAACATTCCAGTTCACGGCAACCGCCCAAACGCTCAGCCCGACGATGACAAGGACCAGAATCACATTTGATGCATTTGTTTGTTTCATGTGTTTCGCCTTTTACTGATGCGTTAATCGTTCCGCCGGTGAGGAAAAGATTCGTTCGGAGCTCTGCGATGGCAGACCGTGCATTGATTGATACGCCCGGCAGAGCCTTGCCAGTTAATGGATTGCAAGTTATCGGCGTCAGTGGCCGTTGGAGTGATGGCATGCGGACTGCCGTGACAGGCGGCGCAATGCACGCGTTGATGGCCAATCGAATCCTTGTAGAGCGTGTTTGCCTGTTCGAATTCAAACCCAATTCGTTTATGGCAATCTGAACAACGAGGTTCGTCCACCCAGGGGCGGCGCGTGGGAGCGGCCACGGCCTCCATCGAACCGTGGCAAGTGGTGCAGGTCATGCCTTTGCTTAAATGCACGTCACGCTGACATTGCGCGCGAATGCCCGGGTGACAGGCATAACAGGAATTTTGCAATCCGACTTGTTCCATGCGCGGCGCGTGCGCTCCATGCATCGCCCGTGAAAGTGATGCCAATCCAGGAGTGCCCGTCGTCCCCAACGCCGGATCGGCATGGCAACTGCCGCACAGCACCGGTTTTTGCGCCTGCAAATTGGTCCCGTGCCGCTGATCGTGTTTGCGCAAAATATCCGCTGCGGTCGTGATGCCCGGAGGGTTGTGGCAAAGATTGCAACTGATTTCCCATGACACCGGCACAACCGCCCGCGTCTGCCCCACGGCAACGCCTTGCCGATACGCAGTGATCGTCGCCAATTGATATGGATCGTCACGTCCGGCATCGGTCAGCGGCGTGATGGGAATTCCCGTCACTTCCCAATCATTGCGCGCCGTTGCCATCATTGAACCAGCCAATCCATTCCCGGTCAGCCCGATGTTGGGCAACAGTTTCGCGCCGAACAGTTTTTCCGCGAACGCCCAAAAATTGGTTTTGTCGGCTGAATGGGTGTTTCCGGGAATTTCATATTTGAGCGTAATCCCGGATGTCACAATTTTGGGCTCGCTGCCTGACCGGTCAATCACTTGCGCTCGCAAGGTGTTGTACGGAGGCAAAATTGCCAGTTCAGAGAAATCCTCGTTCATGCAATGCATGCCGAGTTCGTTGTATCCCAACACTACTACCGAATCCGTGCTCACGTTCTGGCTGAAAACTTTGCCAACAAACATAACCAGCGCCGGAGTCAGGAAAACCAGCACGGCAACAAGCCGTTTCAACCCTGTGCCTGAACTTTGTAACTTCACGCCAACCTCCGAAAAATAGTAAGGCGGAGTTGTAGGTAAGTAGTGGTGGTCATTACCAGAAACCAACAGCGATCCACGCCGCGAGTGGCAAGGTTATCAACCGCGCCCGGAGGCGCTGACTCCTGCGTCCTTGAACCCCATCTGCCGCAAGAACGTCATCATCGGGCACCAGTTGGTAAATGCTGATTGAAAGAGATTCAGTCCCACAAAGCCTGTGAAATACAACCATTTGGGACTGTGATAGACGCTCAGCAATACGCTGGCAAACACAAACGCTCCCGCAATCATTCGCAATATTCGTTCGACAGTCATGATGATTGGTCTCCTTTGGAATGTGCTGCTGTGTTTTTTTCACGCCGAAACTCGACGTCACAGGAATTGGCCGCTCAGGTTGGCACGCCCAGACGCGGCAGCACCCAGCGCATCGCAACCCAATACCCGGCAACAAAAATGATCATCCAAACCCACTCTGGCATTGATTTCCTCGCTTTGGTTTACAGATTGGCAATCGCTCGTTGCAACTTTTCATTGACCAGCGTGGCGGCGGATTCCAGTTTTGGATTGCCCACCACGGACATCATTTTGGCGGCATCAATCGCCGCGACCACGCACTTGCCCGCGTCTTCGTAAACAATGACATTGCAGGGCAACAGCAACCCCAACCCCAATTCTTCCTGCAAAGCCTGATACGCAATCGGCGGATTGCAGGCGCCCAGAATGACGTAGTTGCGAAATTCGACGCCCAGCTTTTCCTTGAATTTTTCCGTGATGTTAATTTCGCTAAGCACGCCAAAGCCTTCGACCTTGAGCGTCTCTTTAACCCGCTCAATCGCTTCGGCAAACGAAAGATCCAGTTTCCGGCTGAATCCATAACCTATCGTTTTCTCTGATACAGGCTGGCTCATAATGTTAATTCCTTCTCTTTCCCAAAATTCCATTGCAGGCAATCAATCCAATTTGTATACTGACAACGACTGAACCATATAACCACATAGTTATATTGTCAAGAACAATTCCTTAACTTGAAATTCTATGAGCAGAAAAAAACGGCAAACGATGTCAGCAGAGGCGCTGCAACTGGTGGCGGCCAGGTTCAAGGTGCTTTCCGATCCGATGAGGTTGCGGATCCTGCAGGTTTTAGAAGGCGGAGAAGCCAGCGTTTCGGCGCTGACGGAAGCAGTCGAATCCACGCAACCCAACGTCAGCAAGCATTTGAAAACGATGCAGGATGCAGGGCTGTTGGCTCGGCGCCAGGAAGGCAACACGGTGTACTACTCCATTGCCGACCCGACGGTTTTTGATCTATGCGACGTGGTTTGTTCCAGCCTGGCGGAACGATTCAGCGCGCATGCCAACGCATTTTCCAACGCGGCTGGCATTGCAGCGACAAACAAACGCTGACACGGAAGGCTCCGCCAACGGGCGGAACTTTCCGTGTCACAAAAATCGGCTAAAAGCGTTGGGTGAATTCCAGGTAGGCGAATCGCAAATTTTTACCCACAGGGTAAATTCGTTCGACAACGGTTCCGCCACGCACATCGGCTACATAAAACGTCAGCACCGTCGTGGGCGTCACCGTCAGGTCCGCACTGACATCAACCAACGTGCCCAGCGTTTTGCTGCCGTTTGATGGGCGGCTGACGTAGCCAAATGATTTTTGCTGGAAAGCTCCACCGCCGACAAACCACAGATCGTGTTCATTGCTCAGCCGCAGGTGATGAACATCAGTTCGCAACGCCAACCTGGCGTGCGGTTTCAGCCGCAGTTGAGCAAACGCATCTTCGCTATTCATCGAATTGAAAAATGGAGTTCGCGCGTAAATGCGCGGCGTGGGCAGCACCTGAAAAAAGGTTCCGTGCGTTTGGTCGTTCGGATCGGTGTCGCCTGTGCTGCGAAAGTAACCGGCGCGCACCCAGGGTTTGATTTTGTCGGCGGTTTTGTTGCCGCCGTATTGGTACCCGGCTTCGGCAGCGATGGCTCCGGCGCGATGAGCGAGCTTGCCCCATTCGCCGAACTGCCCGGCTCCCCAAATCAACACGTCAGCTTTGCCGGAACCAGCCTTTTTCACGCCGATGTAATGTCCGCCAATCGTCGTCAGCCGAATCTTTTCATTGTCTGCGGCGCGTAATGCTGCCAACCGGTTATCGGTTTTCAGCACTCGACGGCCATCGTGGTAATGCAATGCAAACAGGCGGAAATCGCTTTCCGAACTTTTGCGTTTGATTGGTTTGGTGAATGCGCCGTAGTAAAAATCCACGTCCAATTCATTCCAGCCGCGCAATTGGAACACCCCTTCGGTCGGGCGAGCGCCAACAAACGTGAAGTTACCGGATTTGGCATTGCGAACGAACTGCGCGCCATCAAAGCTCCGTCCGATGTGTGTAAACCCAAACGGACCAATCAACCTTTGCGAAATGTGGTCGCGTTTGATCGTCGCCAGCGAAGCATCCGCAGGCGTGGTTTCGCTTCCATCGCTGAATTCAAACCGGCCCAATTTCAGACTGCTGGCTTTGTCATTGCCCAATCCTTTGAAACGGATGAACGCTTGTTTGATGAATGCACTACCATCTTGCCGGCCATTGGAGGCAAAATAATTCGCGCCCAATCCAAGTTGCCCTTGCGGAGCCGGAGCAATGGCGTTGTCCGGCAAGCCGATTAGCACCGGAAACGCACCCTCCACTTGCCACTCGAACCTTTCTAACTGCTGGCTCAGAGACAATCGCAAGGTTGCCGCTCCGAAGTTATAGCTGTTTTCGGCGGCACTGCTTTCAAACCAATCCCAGCTTTCAAACCGCAATCGCAAACTGCCGGACAAGGTCAGCTTGCCCAATTTGATGGGAGCAGGAGCGGGGGCAGATTTGACCACTGGCGTTGGTGTTGGTGTTGGTGTCGAACTGGTGGAACTGGTTTGCGTAGATTGTGCATTGGCGCAGAGAGCCAGAGAAATAATGAAAACCAATAGAAGTAACAGAACTGATTGAAATTTTCGCGGGTTCATACCGCTCTCCTTACATCAGTGAAAAGGCGGCGCAGTTTTGTGGCCGCGCCGCCCTAGTTCTAAAACTTACTTTTTAGCCACTTTTTGTCCGGTGTCGCTGGGCTTGCCCGGTGTGGCAGATGCGGCTTTGGCCGGAGCCGGAGTCGGTGCTGGCATTTGTCCGCGCAGCGCGTTTTGTCCTTGCCGTGAGAAGTTGATGGATTCACCCAGAATGCGCGACGCTTCTTGTGGCGCGTGGAATCCTGTGGAATTTTCGGCCTCGACAAAATCCAGATAGAACTGTGCCTTGCGCTGGAAGTTTTGCGCCGCAGTGAAACCGTTATCGTTGCGGTTGGCGAGCTTGGCGGCTTTCAGGTCGGCAATTAAATCCATCAACGCATCCATGGCAATGTTGCGCAGTTTGAAATGGCGATCCTGAATGGTTTCGACGCGCGCCTTCAATTCCTCTTCAGGCCATTTGTGACAGGTTTGACACGACCGATTGAGTTTCAACATTGGGCTGTTAACGTGATGGTCGCTGATTTTCATCGCGCCTTCACGTTTGTAAGGCATGTGGCAATCAGCGCAGGCAACACCTGAACGCGCGTGAATCCCCTGATTCCACAGTTCGAATTCGGGATGCTGAGCTTTTAACGTCGGCGCTCCGGTTTCAGCGTGGGTCCAGTCTTTGTGACCGTTTTCTTCGTAATAGGCCATAATTTCGTCAATCTTCAACCCCTTAGCCCACGGATATACCAGCCGCTTTTCCGGCCCTTTGAAGTAATACTCGACGTGGCATTGACCACAGACGAACGAACGCATTTCCTGTCGCGTGGCCATTGTGTTCACGTCGTAATTGGGAACGCCTTGCGAAGCCTTGAACGCGCGATAGCCTTCTATAAAACCTGGGCGAGTGACTCGCAATTGCATCGTTGCCGGGTCATGACAATCAATGCAGGCGACAGGATGTGCAACTTTTGTCCGCGCTTCGGTGTAAGGCATCTGGTTCATGATCTCAAACCCCTTGAACAAATCGCCACCACCAAGTTTTTTGTATGGAACGTAAACGGAACCGTGACAGTGCATACAGGTTCCCGGCTGTTTTACGACGTGTTGCCGTTCGGTGTAGGTCTGATCGTCGAGCATGAAGGCGTGACCGCGCTCTTCGCGGAAATCTTTGGCAAAGGCGTAACCAGCCCACATGATTTTCAATCGCGGGTCAGCTTCGATTTTCGATTGCGAGACGAAGGAGCGCGGGTCGGCTTGCGTCGGTTCATGCGGTTCGGCTTCGCTGCCGCCGTATTTCGTATGCACCATGTCCACAGTGCGTTTGTAATCGTCGTATTGCATCGGGAAGTTTTTGCCCCAAATGGCAGGGTCTTCGGTTTCGTCTGTCAATTCGACAACACGATAAAACGGATTTTTGCCTTCCTGCCGATGCTCGAAAATGTTCATCAACAAGGCTACGCCGCCGATGGTGGCTACGGTCGCAACCAAGGCCGTCAACAGAACGAACCGCCGTCTGCTCCAAATTGATTCGCTGTGCGCTTGAGTTTTGTCAGTCATAGTTTTTTTGATGATGGGTTAATCAGTGCATGTGTCCGACAGAGCGGTGGCAACGCACGCAGGAAATTGCTTCGCCGCCTCTTGTCGAATGCGCTGAATTGATTCCTTGAGTCAGATCAGCATGACATTTCAGGCAAGCCTGTTCGGTAATTGCCAGATTGCGTTTTCCGATTTGAATGGGTTCGTGAAAGCCACCTGCGGTGAAATAAAACGAATGCCAGAATCCGTTGGACGCCTTGGTCGCATATTTGCCGATCAAGC
>DAOMFR010000127.1:9054-21252 GCA_035429885.1 Blastocatellia bacterium | reverse complement strand
TTCGCCGGTTTGCCGTTGATGGAAACTACTACGTCAACCAAACCGCTGACGCCAGCCGGTATCTGCGTGTTGATTTGATCGAGTCCAGCATAACCGCCTTGAGCGCCAATGAATTGAACAGGAGCGTCAAGCCCGCCAATAGTGATTTTGACGGAAGAAGCCGAGGCTTTTCGTAACCCAGTGCCGAACAGCACCAGATAATCTCCAACATCCAGCGGATTGGGCGAGCCATCGGCGTTGCCCACGGCAGTGAAGTTCACGCCGTCTTTAGTCACGACTGCTGCCGGAGCGCCGCTGCCGGAAGCGTTAGCCGTAAACAGGCTGGCAGAAACCGACGACAAATTAATGGTTCCGCGCGACAGCGAACCATCGGCGGCAATAATTTCAATCACTGCCGCGCCCGCTTGCGCTCCCGGCGGAATCAAGAAGTTGACTTGCGAAGGAGCGACGAAAAACAAGGGAGCCAACTCCCCGTTGATGCGAACCTTTGTGCCTGCCAGTTCGGTCGGCAGCGGGGTCGAAGTTGCGACAACAGTCGCAGTCGCCAAGTTTGCCCCGAACGCCGCTGCGATGGCTTCCGGCGCAAGCGAATCGGCAGAAAAGTTTGCGGCGGAAACTGCCGAAACAACTTTCGCCGTTCCCGTTCGAGTGAATTTCACCGTCGGAGATCGCATGCCGTCCGGATTGATAACTGTCACGTTGACCGTTTCCCCTGGCGGCGTGTACACCTTCCACATTTCGGACGAATAAAGCTTGGTGGAAAGTGTCGTCGCTTCGTCGCGCGAATCGGTGATACGGCGACCATTGATTTCAATGTCTGCCGCGGTTTGAAACCCGGTTCCGCTCACTGTCAGCATTCCGTTGCCATCCACTTGAACTCCCGCCAGTTGCGGCGTCGAAGGCGTAATCGAAAACAGATCAAGCGTAAAGGCGACAAACGCCAACGCCATTTCATCCGTCGTCGCTTCTCCCCAGCGAACGACCTTGGGCGGCGTGTTCGGGTTGTAAGGATTATCAATCGAATTGTCGAAGGTGCAGGTGAGCTTGACGCGCGAATTGGCTGGCACGGTAATCGGCGTCTGATACAGATAAGAATTCTGCCAATTGAAATCCCAACTGGGAATGTTGACCAAACATTGAGCAGCTTCGTTCGGGCGAGTGACTTCCACTTTGATCTGTTTGCCGAGCAAATGCATGTGCGGAGTCACGCCGACAATTTTTCCGGCCATCAAAGCGGGCACATCGAAATTCTGCGTCACAACATGTTCTTTCGCTCCGGCTGGGATCGAAAACGTCGTGTTAACCAGCGGCAACAGAAGCAAATTTTTCTGAACCTGAGTTTTCGCGAAGTAAAACCCAACGGACGTGCGGTCGGTTTCCGGCTCTCCGGTCGGATGATAATGCACCTGCAACACGACGCGATCGTTCGCATTTCCAGGCATTTTTGTGCCCGCGCCTTCGGGCGCAAAGTACCCGCGCATTCCGGGTGCCCAACCGCCCAGCATGAACGATTTGCCCGCGACGATGTCGTTTACGCTGGTTGATAAATCAAAGCCCGGCCCGCCAAAACAGGTATAACCTGGTCCGGGTTCGGCAGCGTCCAACGCCACTGATTTGCCTCCCGGATCAGGATACGCAATTACGTGGTGGACAATTTTGCGATTGCCGGGCCGAACATCCAGCCCTTGCAAATAACGGTCGCCTCTCAGCGAAGACGCTGGAATACTAAAGCAACGATACGTGTCTTTTCCTTGTGGCGGCGTAAAGTCGGTGTCCATCGTAGCGACAAAATCAGGCTGTCCCAGCGGCCATTGATCGGAAAATACCATCGGCGCTGGCGCATCCGACGCAGCTCCTTCCGGAGAACCTCCATCCACCCAGGCGACGATGGTGTTGATCTCTTCCTGGCTCAGCGCACGCGCATCACGGAATTCCCCACAACCCGGCATTGGCTTCCAGGGCGGCATCTTCCTCACAATCACGGCTTCGCGAATGGCCCTCGCCCACGGACGAGTTTCTTGATACGTCATCATCGAAAACGGGCCGATGTCTCCGGGATGGTGGCAAGTCTGGCAGTTTTTCTGGAAGAGGCGAACCACTTCTTTGTTGAACGTCGGCGTTGTCTGAGTGCGCTTTGCCGACTTTGTCATTGAGTCGGAATCATCATCGGAAACTTTTACGGAAAAGCTGCCCGCCGCAGCTACATTTCGATCCCAACGATTAACCGCAAAGCAGATTGCAGTCAGCAAAACAAAGAAAACCAAAAACGAACGTTTGGTGGTTTGATTCATAGCCCGTGTTCCTTTTCGAAATTGAGTCTCACCGGATTATTGCGAGGTGCGCGGCGGATTGTACACATCGGAGCGCAACGCTGCCAGAGCATGAGTTTGGCAAAGTTCATGGGTATCGAAGCGACGTCTTACTGAGGCCTGCACGCGAGGGCGCGTGCGTACCGAAACTTACTTCTTCAGTTCCGCTGTCCAGTTCGTCACGACCGTGAATTGCAAACTAGCGGCCTCCTCCCGCGCCGTCACGAAGAGAAAGCGATCCCCCGCCGCCGTCACCGCATAGCTGCTTGCGCCACCAATCGCCCGCACGGACGCGAGATCAAAGAGCGCCCGGGGCGCAAGTGCCTCGAAGCTGCCGCCCGGTTTCACCTCCACCGCCAGCAGCTTCCCGTCATTGGAAAGGTAGTACAACTCTTTGCCATCGCTCCGCCACCACGGCTGTTGGCCACCACTGGTCGAAATCTGCCACTTGCCACCCACCAAATCGGGAAAGGTCTGCACGAACACCTCGTTCCTGCCCTGATCGTCTGAGGTATAAGCGATCCAGCGCCCATCGGGCGAGAAACGCCCACTGGTCTCGGCGAACGGCGTCTGCAAAAACAGCGCTGGCTGGCGACCTTCCGCAAGCGGCAAGACCCACAAATCCTGTCTCGTTTTCGGGTCATTCTCAGTGTAAAGGAGGAAGCGGCCATCCGCCGACCAACTACCGGGAGAGATGGCAACTTCTTCTTTGCGCAGCAACTCTTCCTGTCCGACGCCGTTCGCCAGCTTTTGATAAATCTGAAAAGCCCTGTCTCGATTCGCAAGCCAAGCGATGCGGCTGCCATCGGGCGACCAGACCGGATAACGATCATCACCCGGATCGAAGGTCAGCCGCGAACCGGTGCCCCGCGCGAGGTCTAGCACGTAAATGTCCCAGGTTCGGCTCTGGGGATCACGCCGCGCCACCGCGACCAGCTTCCCGTCGGGCGCCAGCCGGGGATATTCATACTCGCCCGCCGGCCCGACCGTGCCGAGCGGCTTGCCCGCACGATCCACCCAGGTCAGTTGCTGATTGTCGGCGAGCGCGTTCGGATCATAGGCGAGGCTGCCGTTGTTGGAGACGGAAAAATGCCCTCTGTTGGGGCTGCCGGTGACTCTTACTTTGTCCGCGATCACGAAAGGCTCGCCCATGAGTTTCAGGCTGTCGGCATCGAAGGACTGCGCCACTAAGGCTCCGGCGAGCGCAAAAAACAGATGACCGTTGGCATAACGTGCCTGTGAATCCGCCGCCAGCAAGCGCGTGGTCTCCTGGCGGTCGAGCGCGGCAAGATGAATTTCCGCCGCCCCCTGTGGTGGTCTCTTGAGGCAGAGGAAATGGCGACCGTCAGGTAAAAAGACAGGCAAGCGGTAAAGCGACGGCTGATCTGATCGCAGCGCCAGCGACGGCTCGCTGCCCGTCGCCGGGACACGATAAATCCCTGCGCTGCCAGAGAAGAGAATGTCACCGTCGCGATTCCACGTGCCGAATACCGAGCCGCCGCCTGCTGGTAACTTGCACAGCGTTTGTGGCGCGCTGCCCGCCAGATCGAGCTTCCTGAGTTCGCCCCCAGCTAAGAACCCAAGCGAGCGGCTGTCCGGCGACCAGAAAGGGGTGCCGGAAACGCCCTCCGTGCCGGGCAGCGGTTGCGCCGTGAGCGAACCTAGCGGACGCAGCCAGAGACTGGGTCTGCCTTCCATCATCGCAATGAAAACCAGATGGCGACCATCAGGTGAAAGCTCCGGCGCTGAGATGGCCGTAGCCTTCTCCGGCGCGGGGATGGTAAAGCGGGCGGCGACTGGCGCAGCGGGCGGCGACTGGCGCAGAGACTTCACGGCGAAGGGCAACGAGATCAGCGAAACCAGCAGCAAGACCGCCGCCGCCAGCCACGCGAATCGCTCGCGCCCCACTGGGTACGCTCGCGCCCCCGCGTGCTGGCTTGGCAAGTTGCCCATTGGAATCGAAGAAGTCCCTTCCCCAGACCTGCCCGCGAGGGCGCGGGCGTGCCCAGCCGACGACAATGTTTCCAGCGCAAACCCCAAATCGTGCGCTGAATGGAACCTCAGCTCCGGTTTCTTCTCCAAACAGCGCCGCACCAGCTTTTCCAGTTGCGGCGAAACCTTCGCGTTCGTCTCGCTCAGTTCCGGCGGCTCGTCCTTCAAAATCGCGTTCATTACCTCAATCGCCGAATCGCCGCTGAATGTCCGCTGGCCTGACAGCATCTCGTAAAGAATCACGCCAAAGCTGAAAATGTCCGAACGATGATCCAGGTCTTGCCCGCGCACCTGTTCGGGCGACATATACCCAACGGTTCCCATGACCGTGCCGGGATCGGTGATTTTCCGCTGCGTTTCAACTTCTGAACCGGCGGTCATCGCAGGTTGCGGGCGCAGCTTCGCCAAGCCGAAATCCAGAATTTTGACGCGACCATCGGCGGTGACGAACAGGTTTTCGGGTTTCAAATCTCGATGGACGATGCCTTTGGCGTGAGCGGCGGAAAGCCCGCCGGCGATTTGACGCGCGTACTCAATCGCTTTCTTCGGAGCAATCGCGCCGTCTTCAAGCTGCGCGCGCAGTTCTTCGCCTTCCAGCAATTCGGCGACGATGAAGGGCTGCCCGTCATGCGTGCCGATGTCGTGAACCGTCAAAATGTTCGGATGATTGAGCGCCGAAGTGGCTTTGGCTTCCTGTTCGAAGCGGCGCAATCGGTCGGGGTCTTGCGCGAACGAAGCGGGTAGAACTTTAATCGCCACGTCACGTCCAAGCCGCTCATCGCGGGCGCGATAGACTTCGCCCATCCCGCCCGCGCCCAGCGGGGCAAGGATTTCGTAATGATTGAACCGAGTGCCTGCGGCAATCGCCATCGAAAAGCCTCCAGATTGTCGAACGATACTGAGGTGAAAAGCCCGCGCAGTTTAGCATCAACGCTTCGCATACGCAGCGCCGCCAAGCCTGACAGCTTCGGAGCCGTCATTATTCGTCGTCGGATTCGTCTACGCCGAAATATCGCAACCAATCGTCGGTTTCTTCTTCGGCGACGAGTCGCTCATTGCCGCTGGTAGTTTCGACTGCGTCTTCCATCATCTGGCGAAAGTCGCCGGATCGCATGACTTTGACGCCGCAAACTCTGACGCGAGCGGTCAGCTTGCCGTCTGAAGTCACCACAGTCATATTCTTCTTGTTGCGCTCGGCTTCGGCCATTTCAACAATGCGCGTGTCGGCGTCGGAATTCTGTTTGGCGTAAAAGACCTTCACGCCGCGAAAGCTGGAAGCTTCAGGAAACGCGGAATCCGGCGCACCATCAAACACAACTGTCAGCCGCAATTTCTTCACACGAGCCAATCGCGCCAGATCATCAAGCAAACGGCGGCGCGAAGCTGGTTTGTCACTAAACCAATCTTCGTAGCCTTTGCCGCGCTGGCCGATCACATTGTTCCCGTCAATCAGGTACATTTCATTGAAATTGTAAGGCTCGTTCAACTGCTCGCGAGGGAATAATTGTTCCCCAGCCTTGCCGATCCACGGAAACGCTTTCCAGGCGAATGGCCGTATCAATCAGGATTCGTTTGACTTGCTGCGGGGTTAGTCGAGGATTGGCTTCTAGCATTTGGGCGACGACGGAAGAAACTATCGGCGCGGCAAAACTGGTTCCGTCCACGTGTTTGTAGTGTCCACTGATGACATTGGCATCGTGAATTTTGATCGAAACCAAATGGCGAATCAGATACACAGG
Organism: Blastocatellia bacterium; assembly: GCA_035429885.1. Classification (GTDB taxonomy): domain Bacteria; phylum Acidobacteriota; class Blastocatellia; order RBC074; family RBC074; genus RBC074. Next base: position 15,212 of record DAOMFR010000127.1, on the reverse strand, counting down.
CAAATCGCTGGCGGCATCAAGCTGAGCATCCACACCAGGATTGGCCTTCAACACATCGCGGATTTCGGTGTCCGGCGAATCTTGCAGCATGTCATAGAGCCTGGCTTCAGCGGCGGTTGGAGTTCCCGGCAGAATGGGCGCAGCCAGCCAGATGCTCGGCGCGACGATTTCAGGCTTCTGCAATCCGTCAATGGTCGGCCCGTAAGAGGAGTGGTAAGCGGCATTGTCTCCGAGTTCCAGCGTGTTTTTGTCGTTGAAGCCTCCCACTGTGATAACGGACGGCGAGGATGCCGGCGGCAAAACCGGATGCTTGTCGCCACCTCCGGAATTGCCAGCCGCGCAAACAACGACAATTCCTTCCCTAACTGCTCGTTCGGCAGCTTGTGACAATCCATCGGTCAAGTAGGAAGCTTCGTAATCTCCACCGCAGGAAACATTGACGATTCGGATATTGTGTTCGGCGCGGTGTTCGATCACCCATTCCAGTCCGCGTTGAATGTCTTCGTGAACAATGCGATTGGCCGAACCGACTTTGACCAGCACCAAATTGGCTTCGCAGGCCAGCCCGCGATACACACCGCCTGAAAGATGACCATTTCCAACAGCGACAACTGAAGTCATCATGCCGTGCCAACTGGAATCGTTCGGCTCCTTGAATTCGCGCTCGTCAAATTGCGGATTGGCGACGTTGGCGTAACACAAGATTCGATTGCGAGACTCCGTCAGGTCCGGATGCGGATAAAAGCCTGAATCCAGAAACGCAATGGTCACCCCACGACCAGCAAAGCGTTCATTGGCTCCGACGCGCAATGGTGTGGGCAAAATATGATATTCGCCATCGTGGAAAATTTTGGGATTGGCTGCCATCCGTTCGCGCGCGCCGCGAAACAGGTCAAAGCAGGGCTGGCAAAGTCCATGTTCTGGCTGCCAGCCCGGCTGATTGGATTGAATCAAAGAAATGAGTGCGTCGTCCGCATTTTGCACAAGCTGACGCCCGGAGCGGCTGCAGAGCGGACATTGTTCGTGTGACATAACTGCCGACTAAGTGCTTAAAAGCTATTGTCTGCCTAATGCGGCAGTAATTCCCCGTCGCATATTATCCAGACCGGAAGCTTTGTTAATAAAAGAAGTTCTGTCGTCCACCGGCACACCGGTTAACCCACGAGTGGTGCGGTCAGCAGTGGAAATAATGACCGGGATATTTTTCAACCGATCGTCCTGACGCATATGTCGCAAAACTTCATACCCTTCAACGAAGGGCATATTCACATCCAGAATGACCAGGTTAAATCCGTCGTCTTGAGTCAAAATTTCAATTGCTTGGCGGCCATCTTCAGCTTCTGTGACTTTCAGGTTTTCCGCTTCGGCAACAGCCGTCCACAAAACACGAGCATCACGGTCATCGTCGGCTATCAGCACTCGGTCTGGCAACGCGCTTTCTGACATTCGGCATCCTCCTAAAATTGCTTTTATATTTGGAAAGGCATTCGCAATTTATCACGGTCAAGCCGTTGCAGTCCAAAAAGTTGCTGGCGGCTTTGACCTGTCAGCACTTGACGAAGTCGAGATGAACTGGAAAGCTCTTCGTTCATTACTCCAAATCGTTTGCTCGCGGGAATTTCAGCTATGAAATCGAGACCTATTTTGATGCTATTTGCTGCCATCAGCCTGCTGCTCTGCTCAGAGTCATGGATGAACTCATCGAGGGCAGCAGGAGTTGCGACAATTCAGGAAGATCCGAATCAGCAATACATCACTCTGCTCACTGGAAAACTGGCCGGAGAAGTGCGCGACATAGAAGCGCCCGTTGAAGTCGGCGTCTTGAGAGTGTTCTTTTCTGTGCGCTCAACTGAAGATTTTGGGCTTGAGCTTATTTCCCCAACCGGACGGGCAGTTCCTCTTACGGAACCAAACATTCTGGTGACGGAAGCCGAAGGCCGAAAAACAATTGCCATGTGGGATCCGCGCCCCGGCTTGTGGAAAATGCGGTTAAAGGGGTCTGGCAATTTCACGGCTGCCGCGTGGGTGCAAGGTGATCTTTACATTTGCTGCATGCAGTTTTTCGCGCGCAATCTGATTCACCAGCTAGATAAATTTCAGCCTGTGCGGGGTTCGCGCCAGCAAGCGCAGTTTTACGCTTCCGGCTTCAATATTGAAGCGATGGAATTTCATGCAATCACTGAACAAGGCGAGCTCATTACGCCGCTCAAAATTCGCCAAAGTGATTTTTCCAATCCATACAATTTCACGCTGCTGCTGGAAACTCCCGACCTGCCGTTTCGCATTCAAGCGCGTGGACACGATTCCAGCGGAAAATCGTTTCAACGAGTTTTTTACTGGCTGATTCGCCCGGCGGCGGCTGAGCCAGCCAACTCACAGCCGGATGCTCCGGGGGCAGCGATTGCGTCACAGCCGATTCAAGATTGGGACAAGAACGCCGTCGCAGGTGAATACAAAATCGTTCGCGCCCAAATCACCAGCTGGTCGGATGAGCCGCTGCTGTCGGAAAAAGGAAACCCGATTGGCTTGAAAATAAAGTATTCGATCCGCTTCCCTGTCGAAGGCCAGTATTCTCCTTATCCGCAAGCTTATCCGGAACGCATCACAAACCTGTACACAGGCGCGCTGAGCTTGAAACTTTATCGTAGCCAGGTTGAGCCCTTGCCGGCTGGCCTGCAAACTCCGCAACAGATGTTTTTTGGCGGACGTCCCACGTTCAAGGTTGGCGTGACTTATAACTTCACAGTTGAGCTGATTCCCGGATACGCCAACTACAACGAGCAGAAAAAAAGCTTTTGCTTAGCCACACGATCTTACAGTCAACAAGGCATTCGCGAACGATTTGAGCGTGAGGTGACAAGCGACGGCAAGTTACGCTTTCGGCTCTCTTTTTCAGGAACTGACCTGGAAGGCCGCACTCCTGTCTTAACCGAAAATGCCTATGCGCCCGGCGACTGGCATCGAAGCTTCACAAGAGACGGCGTCACCGAATGCCCTTAATTGCAAACGCGGACAGCTTCTCAATAGCAATTCGGTTTGTTAGCATACAAACGCAGTAGCGGTAGTAATCAATATTCAATCAACAATTTTCCCCCTTCCACTTCTCCCCTGTTTCCATGGGTGTAAGCTATGACTGCAAACATTCCTGAAGCGTTAATGCTTTTGTGCCAGGCAGACGGTCAAGTAGTGACGGCAGATCGAGAGGCGGTTTCATTACTCAAGGGTAAACAAACATCAGAAGGGAAAGAGGCGCCGATCAATGCGCATTTGTCACTATTTGCCACGAAAGTCAGTTGCGTCGAGTTGCCAGAGTGCTTTGAAAGCTTCGTCGCCAACCGGCAAGAATCGGCTCAGATGTCGGTGACCTGTGGAGGAAACAAGCGCCGTTTGTTGCTCAAGCGCTTGAATGGGTTTCAATCTGTTCCATTGTTTGCCATCGAATTGGTTGCGGAACCGGACGAGCAAACAACGATGGCGGAAGTTGGCCGAGGCACGGCTCGGTTAATTCACGATTTCAAGAATCAATTGGGTGGGCTGAAGCTTTACGCGGCTTATTTGAAAAAACGTTTCGCCGCCAGTCCCGACGTGGCTGACGGTTTGGAAATCGCCGACAAGATTGTCCAGGCCTTAAACGAAATGGCTGAAAACGCCTCCATCATCGTCAAGTTGTCGCGTCCACTGGGACTAAAGCTGGCCGAGGTCAACTTCAATTCACTGGTGGAGCAAACCCTGAACCAGCTTCGAACAAAAATTGATGAGCGACATTTGAAGCTTGAAACCGATTTAGCCGAAACGAAGCCCTTGCGATTGGATTCACAACAGATGCTTTGGACGCTCGGCGTATTGATCGCACGAGCAATCGAAGCTTCACCGGAAAATGGACGGCTATTGCTAAAACTGCAAAATGACGACGACGAATTGGCGTTTTCAATCTTTGACGAAGGTAAACAATTAACTGAAGAGCAGCGAAACACGCTCTTTGCTTTATTGACGAACGAACGAATGAATCAAAATTCGCTCAATCTGACTCTGGCTCGACGTATTGTCGAAGCGCACGATGGAAAGATCGCCATCTTGCAGGCAATGCCGTCGGGATCGGAAGTGAGACTAACGTTTGGAATCTGAGATTTTAGATCTGAAATTGGTGAGATTGCTGGAGAGATTTGCTCTTGAAAAGTGATAACAAAATCCTGGTCGTAGACGACGAACCTTCGATAACAGATGGCCTGCGCTTGCTGCTTGGCGCCGAAGGATACCACGTAGAAGTTGCTTCAAGTTTTGGCACCGCCCACGCAGCGTTGGAGCGGCACACGCCAGATTTGGTGATTACGGACCTGCAATTGCCAGACGATAGACAGGGTGGACTGTCTTTGCTGCGGTTAGTCAAAGAACGGTCTCCTGACACCGAAGTAATCGTCATCACAGGCCACGCGACGGTTTCTGAAGCGGTCGAGGCAACCAAGTCAGGCGCATTTTACTTTGTTGAAAAACCTTTTGAGCCGGAGCAGATTCTGTTGTTGGTGGAAAAGGCTATGGAGCGCCGACGACTGGTCACCGAATCTGAAAGCCTGCGCAAACATTTTCAGAAACAGGAGTTTTCCAACATCATCGGCGGGTCGAAGGCCATGCAGATGATTTATGAAACGATTGCCAGCGTGGCGAAAAGTGATGCCAACGTCCTGATCATCGGCGAATCTGGCACTGGTAAAGAATTGATCGCCAATGCCATTCATTTTAATTCGTTGCGATCCGCCAGTGAGTTCGTCAAAGTGAATTGCTCCGCGTTGCCCAAAGAGTTGATCGAATCCGAACTTTTCGGTTACGTAAAAGGCGCTTTCACCGGAGCGGTTCAAAATCGGTCCGGTTTGGTTGCTCAGGCCAAGGGCGGTAGCCTGATGCTCGACGAAGTGGGCGAAATGCCGATTGAACTACAACCGAAACTGCTGCGCGTTTTGGAAGAACGCCGTTTTCGGCCAGTCGGTTCGACGGAAACCTTTGAAGCCGACTTTCGACTGATTTGTGCCACGAACCGCGAACCGCGCGAGGCGATCAAAGAAGGTTTGATGCGCGAAGATTTGTTCTACCGAATTTCGACCATCACCATTAATGTGCCGCCTCTGCGCGAACGCGCTGAAGATTTGCAATTGCTGACGGACTTCTTTTTCCAGAAGTTCAAAGACAAATATAGCCGCCCTCTGCAAGGGTTTACTCAAACGGCTTATCACCGCATCTTTGCACATCGTTGGCCTGGAAATGTCCGAGAACTCCAAAACGCCATTGAACGCGCTGTATTGCTGGCCAAAGGCTCGCGCGTAGAGCCGGAAGATTTGCCGTTCGGTGAACAGTCTTTGGAAGACACTCCGCAGGCGTTTTACATTCCCCCGGAGATGACACTGGAAGAGATCGAACGTGTCGCGATTGAACAAACCCTCAAACGCACCAAAGGGAACAAACAAGCTGCGGCTCAAGTGCTGGGAATTTATCGCCCGCGCCTATACAGCAAAATCCGAAAGTATCGCATTCAGATTCCTCGCGAATCTCGAAAACGGGACAAAAAGACCGATGAAAACTCTGACCATCACAGCTAAGCTTCTTGGAAGCGCCTTTTCATTGATGATTGCGCTGGGGTCGCTTTTCGTATTTGCTGCGGCACAACAGCCGGCCACTGCAAAACTTCCTCCGGGCGCTCGCATCAATAAAAACGAAGTGATTGCGGTGCAAGTCAAACTGCGAGACTTGGGATTTTTGAAAACTGCGATCAGTGGTCAGCTTGATGCTGGAACCAGCGAAGCCGTGAAAGCCTATCAGCGCAAAAATGGCTTAGCGGTAAGCGGAGGCATTGACTCTGCGACCTATGAAAAACTTGGCTTGCCCTACCCGGCGCCGGATCCTAATGACCCCAACCTGGCCCAACGAACCGGGGGGATCCTCAAAGAAGGAGCGCTACACGGCCTGGAAAAGGGCAAAGACACAGGTGCCTACGTTGCGTCAAAGACCAAGGACGGAACTCGCTACACACTGGAAAAAGGATGGGATGGCGGCGCATATGTCGCGTCAAAATCAAAAGATGCAGCTAAAGCTTCTGTGAGTGGAACGAAAAACGCGACTCGCGCCGGAGGGCGAAAAGCCGTTTCGATCATTCGCCGGAACGACGAAGA
>DAOMFR010000127.1:0-8954 GCA_035429885.1 Blastocatellia bacterium | reverse complement strand
CGCTTAAACTTTCACCGGTTCACGGTTGAGCTTGTTCGACCGGAGCAAGCCTTGAGTTTTGTTAAACTCATCGTCAATTTTCTGAATCTCGCCTTCGATGTCCGAACAAACTTTTTTGACTTCATCGGGCGACTTATCGCTCAGCCCATCCAATTGCTGCTCAAACTCGCTCAGACGGTTGCGCCAATACTCCAGCTTGCTCTCGATAGAGGGTTTGTTTGGCGTTACCAGCTTGTTTCTTAAAACAGTGATCTTATTCTTTACCAGATCAACGCTGCCCTGTTTTTCCTTCTGAAGTTCCTCTTGTTGATCGCTGAGTTTTTTTTGCTCAGCTTTTTGATCCTTGAAGTAGGAAACTGTCAAGAAGGTCAACCCAGCAACCCCTGCGACCAACAATAGAAAAAAAATCAGCAAATTAGTATTGGAAGCAGTCTTCTCTTTCGCCCCATTGTTTCTGTTCGTATTTCCGTATGGTGAATTAGGCTTGGAGACACGAAGAGCATCCCCTTGTTCAACCGATTGGGTTGTTGGAGCCGAAAGAGGTTTTGTATTTCGCCCGCTGAGAGGCGCAGTTGGATGCGAGAGATCTTCTTCACGAAAACTGTCTTCGTCCGGCTGTAAATCTTCAACAGCGAAAACGGCAGTAATCGGCTCTACACGATCTGATAAGTCGTTAGTTCGCTTTCGCTCGTCGGGGATTTTCAGGAGCGGTGCGGTAAAGGGCGTGGCTTGCTTCGGCGGGAGTGGTAGCGGCTCAGTTTTTCTGGCGCCATCATTGTTTGATGGCGCCGCCTGATCACTCAAAGGATTTTCCAAAGGGTCTGTTGTCGCTCCGGAACTCCAATTGATCTCTGTAGGAGTATCAGGCGAACGGGCCAAACTTTTAGGCTCTATTGTTCCATTCGGCATCGGCAAGCCGGAGCCGGAAAACTGTGCAATGACAACTGTAATGTTGTCTTCCCCGCCGCGATCATTCGCCAAATTTATCAGCGATTGACATGCTGATTTGAAGTCGCTCGCCTCATTAACAACTTGAGCAATTTCATTGGCGTGCATCTTTCCTGACAAACCGTCGCTACAGATCAGTAGTGTATCAAGTTGGCAGAGGTGAACCGTGTTCACCTCGACATTGACATTGTTATGTGCGCCCAAGGCCTGCAAGATCACATTACGGTAGCTATGTGTTTCGGCTTCTTCTTCTGTGATTTGCCCGGCATCAATTAACTGCTGCACTAGCGACTGGTCTTTGGTGATGCGAGAAATTTGGCCTTGCCGAATTAGATAAGCTCGACTATCTCCGACTTGAGCAAAATATAAATGATCGCCATTGATAGCGACAGAAGTAAACGTGGCCCCCAACCCTCGATGCAATTGGTTGGTTTGCCCGTCGGAGTGAATAACCAAGTTGGCTTCTTCGACAGCAAGGCGCATACGCTCAGGAAACGGCATCTTTCCATAAGAGTCATGTGCCTGAAGTTGCAGCATACGGTCACGCACGGTTTCGACCGCCATTCGCGACGCAACTTCCCCAGCCAAGGCACCGCCCATGCCATCTGAAACCGCCAGCAACGTTCCGTAATACCCCTGCGTGTACGTTAATAAATCCTGCGGTTCTTCGTCGTTGGCAGTCCAGCTTTTCCCGGTCGAAAGATCAAGGATAAGAAAGTTATCCTCGTTGCCGCTGCGCACCATGCCCACATCTGTCTGTGCATAGAGTGCTAAGTTGATGGTTGGAAACTCGGCCATAAAGTTAGTGACTTTTTTCTACGCTCGCTCGAGCGCCACATCTAAATCCGCGACGATGTCTTCAACATCTTCGATTCCGACAGATATTCGCACCAGCCCATCCGAAATGCCCAGTCGTGCGCGTTGCTCGGCCGGGACGGAAGCATGTGTCATCGTCGCCGGGTGAGAAATTAACGTTTCAACGCCGCCGAGGCTCTCAGCGAGTGCGCAGAGATTTACATTATCCAATACACTTCGCGCTGCCGCAAGAGAACCTGTCTCAAAGGCAATCATCCCCCCAAACCCGGTCATTAATTGTTTGGCCCGTTGATGCTGGGGATGCCCAGGCAATCCGGGGTAATACACTTTCTGAACTTTGGGATGATCTGCTAAAAAATTGGCAACAACACGCCCATTTTCGTCATGTTGCCGCATACGAACAGCCAATGTTTTTGTCCCACGCATCACCAAAAACGAATCAAACGGTGAAATGATTGCCCCAACTGCATTTTGTAAAAAAGCGATTTTCTCTGCATCTTCCGACCGAGCGGTCACAACTACACCGCCAACGCTGTCGCTATGGCCGTTTAGATACTTTGTCGTTGAATGAACAACCAGGTCAGCTCCCCATTCAATCGGTCGCAGAAAATACGGGCTCATAAAGGTGTTGTCCACCACCAACCGAATGTCGTTGGCTTTCGCCAGTTTGCCGATGCCTTCCAAATCCGCGATTGACATAATTGGATTCGTCGGAGTCTCGACAAAGATCATTTTCGTATTTGGCTGCAGAGCGTTTTCGACATTGAAGGCATCTGTGGTGTCCACGTAGCTAAAATCCAAGCCAAATCCGCGCAGCACCCGCTCAAACAGCCGATAGGTGCCACCATATGTGTTGTCAGACACAATTACATGGTCGCCAGCCTTGAGCAGTTTCAGCGTGGTATCGATTGCTGCCATGCCAGAAGCAAAGCAGTAAGCCGCATTTCCCCCTTCAAGCACTGCCAGATTTTTTTCTAAGGCGCTGCGAGTTGGATTTTGAGTGCGCGCATATTCATAGCCTTTATGCTGCCCAAGCCTTTCCTGGACATAAGTGGAAGTTTGATAAATAGGAACAGCGACCGCACCGGTCGCCGAATCAGGCTCCTGCCCTGCATGAATAGCTTTTGTTGCAAAACCCATAATGAACTTATTGAAGACAGCGGTGAATTTCGGCGCAGATATTAAAGACTCGGTCAAGAAAAAGAAAGGTGTATTTACCGGAATCTTGGGGGCCCGTGACCAATTATGCTTCGAGCATTAGAATTTCCGCGTTCAAACTATCCTAGGAGGTCCGCGAACCGTGGAGAACAACGATCTAACCGAGATTTTGTCTTATCTGAATTCGACCCACAATAAACTAATGAGCGAATTAAACAATCAGAACTTGAATCTGTTCCCCGCAGACGGAGGCTGGTCAGCAGGTCAAGTGGTGGCTCACCTGATCAAAACTGAAAAATATCTTTACCCTCTTTTTTCCTTCGTGCCTAAATTGATTCGTTCACAGAAGTTGCTGGACAAGCTTGATTGGCTAAACACTCTATTAAGCAAAATGGCCGGAATGAGTTTTTTGTCCAACGGGGACCAATTGCCCAAAGAGTTCAGCCAAGTTCAGCTTGATACGTTCAAAGGTCGCTTTACTGCCCCAGCATTTCTCAAACCGCGTCGCCAAATGTACAACCTTGACGATCTATTGAAACAACGGGCGGCAACCAGAGCCAAAACTCTGACGACGCTACGGAAAGCAGATACCTCACGACTTAAGCAACTTCGATTCTCACACCCAATTTTGGGATCGTTCACATTGATCGAGTTTGTCATGTTCATTGGCAAACACGAAGAATGGCACGCTGAACAGTTGAAACGAATCAAAGCCAACAATAAGGTTTAGGCGCCTGCGGTAGAAGCTTTCTCTTTTTCATCCAGCTTGCCGATCATACCACTCCAAGGCGACACGACCAGTGAAACATTGCCAAGCGCTTTCATCTGACAAGCCAGTCGAATCGGAGAATCAGCATCGCCGGTGAATCCTTCGTAGCCGAAATATCTCCAGCGATCAATCTCGCGCTGATTGGGAGGAGAAAGCTTGTGTCCGTCCGACAAAACGCCAACCCAGCAAGTCCCGCATGATGCCGCTCGGCATTCAACGGGAATAGGGCCTTCACCAGGCATGCAGCGAGCGTCTTCAGCATGGTAGTCGCGATCATACTGTCGCCCGGCCATCGTGACATCCTGACCGCTAATCAGTTTGAAAGAGCAGCCAGGCTCATACTCACGATAATTGACCGTGAAGTTTTTGTTGATTGAGCGCAAAAATCCAAAGACCCCCTGGCTATCATCTTTCGCACGATCGGCAACAACTTGATCTGCGGACTGTTTCCACTGCGCTCCATATCGTCCTGAAACAGCGGGTTGTTTGAAAGCTGCCAGTCCCACTTGTTGCAAAGTGCAAAACGCCACTGCGGTAATGCCAACCAATAACGAAACATCAGCCTTCACGTCTCCCGCAACCTTGCGCGCAACATCGCGAATTTGCGCTTCCAACGGTGCACCGGAGACAGTATTGGCCTGATTAGCCACAGCAGCTTTCACTTGCGGCCAGTACCGATGGCCGTACAAAAACTCAGCCGAAGAATCCACTTGATCCGCCAACCGATACTTCCCTTTTAAGATCAAGCTTTTTGCTATCGCGTCAGGGTCTGCCGATTTATTCAGCGCCCTGTGAAGTTTGATCGGATAAAATGCAAACCAGATTCGAGTAGCTTTTTGGTCAACGGAGTGGATCGCAGGCTGCAAATCCAAGATGAGCGTTGCCCACGCTGCATCGTCCAACTTATCCAATAACACCTCCAACTGATTCTGTTGATCAGCCATGAAAACTGTTCTCCTTCTTATTTTTTTCCTGTGGTTTGAGAGTTCAACTTCTGAACCTTTACCTTGGCGCCGGTTAAAAGTTCGACCGAGTATTCAACGTTGTGTTTCTGCTTGTTCTTATCAAGTGCGGAAAGAGTGAATTTCCCGGATTGACCGTCCATTTTCAGTGTAACCGGGAAAAATCCCAGCAGATCTTCCTTGAACGGGGTGGAATAATTTCGAGTGACCGGGTCATAAGCCAACACCTTGATACGATCAAAATCTGCATGATCGTCGGCATCCATGACTTTGCGCTCAGTTACCAGAAAATGGTCCCCCGTGCGGTTATCGTCGCCATGAAGCGTGCCAAGTTTTTGCCAGCCGACAATGCGTTTGCCTGTTGAAACGAAATAAATGATCTCCGGCGGGATATCCAGTTCAATCGAGCCGCCGTAAATCCATCCGGCAGGCAGCACGGCATAATCTTTCAGTCGCACCTGAAACCATTCGTCATACTTAACATCTGGTTTGGAAGCACCCGACTTCGCGTCCAAAGTTGCTCCCTCAGCGCTATCCGCTTTTTGATCCAATGAAGCTGGGCGCTGTTTGCGTTCACGCGCCACAATTTCCATGACAGTGCCGGAAGCCAAAAGCGTCGCGACATTCTCTTCATTCTGGCGATCCGGGGTCAGGCGGAGCTTCAATGTGGCTTTTGATTTACCGATGGCTTGAGTCTGGACGTCTTTGATTTGATCGGCAATCTTTCGAGACTCAGAAACAATTCCCTCTTTGACGAAAAAGCGCGCATCAGCCCAGCCCTCCTGCCCTTCCGGTCCTTTGACATTCACCCAGGGAGTTCCGTCTTCGACCTTGGAGCGTGCAACGATCGTCACCTTATCGCCACTTTTCAACTCTCCATTGGGCCGAGAAGCCTGCGCCGTGGAATTTCTCAGTTTCAATTTTTCGGGCACGACATAGGCGGTTTCATTCAAAGAAGCGCTTTTTGAACAGGAAACAACCAGCAAACCTGACAGCAGAAGAAACACGCCGAGCAGCGTTCGGCTTTGAATGCTAAACAACCTCATCTTTAATTGTCCTCAAAATGATTGCGGTTCAGGATTTGTGAAAGCACGGGGAGTTTACGAGCGAGCCGGAAAAGTTGCAAGAAGCGCCTTTTCCCTAAAACAAGGCGTCCAGAGCGTCCGCCACGGAGCGCACGCCAATAATTTCCAACCGGTCGTCTTCAGGTAAGCCGGTCACGTTATTTTTGGGCAAGATCACGCGCTTGAATCCCATCCGGGCCGCTTCTCGCAATCGAATTGCCGCGTGGCTGGTCGCGCGAACTTCTCCCGCCAGACCAACTTCGCCGAAAACAATTGTGTGCTCATTGATCGGAATGTTGCGAAAACTGGACGTCACGGCCGCGACAATGCCCAAATCAACCGCCGGCTCATTCAGCGCAATTCCCCCAACCAAATTGACGAAAATGTCATCGCCGCTCAAATGAAAGCCGACGCGCTTTTCCAGCATCGCCACCAACAAAGCCACTCGATTGATTTCCACCCCTTGAGTCGTCCGCCGTCCCGTGCCAAATTTCGACGAACTAACCAGCGCCTGAATTTCCACAAGCATGGGCCGCGTGCCTTCTATCGCAGCAACCACCGCCGACCCGGAAGCGCCGATAGGCCGTTCGCTCAGAAATACTTCGGAAGGATTCGGCACGCCAACCAATCCCGTACCGGTCATCTCAAAAATTCCCAGCTCGTTGGCTGCGCCAAACCGATTCTTGGCCGCACGCAAGATCCGATGGTTGTGGTGGCGTTCACCTTCGAAGTAAATCACTGTGTCTACAATATGTTCCAGCGCTTTCGGGCCAGCAAGTGTGCCTTCTTTAGTGACGTGCCCAATCAGGAAAACTGGCAACCCCATATTTTTCGCCAGCAGCAAAAACTGCCCCGCGACTTCACGCACCTGAGAAACAGAGCCGGGCGCGCTTTCCAACTTTTCAGAAAAGATGGTTTGAACGGAGTCAATAATGACGGCTTTGGGCTGCAAGCGCTCGATTTCATCGAAGATGCGCTCCAAATTGGTTTCGGCCAGCAAAAACAACCCCGCCGGATTGATACCCAAGCGTTCGCCGCGCAACTTGATTTGCCGCTCGCTTTCTTCACCAGAAACATAGAGCACGTGGCCATAAACCGCGCTGAGCTTATCCGCCACCTGGCTGAGCAATGTGGATTTGCCGATGCCGGGTTCTCCGCCAATCAATACCAGCGAGCCGGGAACGATTCCGCCACCCAGCACGCGGTCGAATTCTTCAATGCCTGTGACTTCACGAGAATCGTCTTGGGCTTCGATTTCGGTAAAAGCGATTGGCTTGCTTTCACGCCAACTTATCCCCACGCGAGCCGTGCTTGTAGAATCTTTGCCAGTTAAACGTTCGCGCTCTTCGACAAATGAATTCCATTCGCCGCAATCCGGGCAACGTCCCATCCATTTGCGCGATTGAAAGCCGCAATTCTGACAAGCGAAAACTGTGCGTGGTGCCTTAGTAGCCATAAAAACCATTCTACGGTAGCAACCCAAACCTGAGAAGCCCCGATACTCAATCCAACCATCACCAACATTCCGGCATAACGCTTGCCTTCTCAAGCAGTGAAGTAGTTAAACAGCGTACTTTTTCCCAATTCGTCGAGAGGAGCTATAGGTCATGAAAAACTTTGCCAAATTATTACAACTTGTCGCTGCACTCTTTCTTGTAGGCTCGCTGTTAGTCGGTGGAGCCGGTTTTCTTGTCACCGTACTGACTGCCGGTGATGTAGCAGGCGGAGTGCCGATGTATTACTACGAAAAACTCAATTTCCAATGGCTATCCATTTTGCTGCCAGTATTAGGAATAGTGGCATTCCTACTTGTGTTGCCGGGATTCTTGTCAGAGCGAAAAACTTCAGAAGAATCTACGATCCTGACTTTTCCGGCGAAAGCGTCTGCTGAAGAAAACAAACATCAGCATTTGAAAGCCGCTTAATTCTTAGGCTTGCGGTCAAAGTCAACAGGCGGAGTTTGACAGCGACCACAAGTGGGCGGTGAGGATTTTTCCTCACCGCCCCCAATAAATTCCCCAACGCCTCCCCTGCCTCAAACAAACTCAATCCCTGCAAAACTGACCACCGATTCTTCGTCGATATTCCACTGCTCGTAACGCAACAATTTGCCTCGCGCTTCTGGCATTACATTCAGAAACGTATACAACGGAGAGAATCCACACCATTTCAACCGATCCTCTTCCGGCTTCACCAGTTCAAAAAACTCTTCGCTATTTCCATTGCAAACCTGGCCCAAACGCTCAAGGTCATCTTCTTTGACTTGCAGCATTTCGTCTTCGTCAGCACGGGCGATCAATTTGTCACCATATCGCCGCCCCATATGAGCGAGATCCACGCCCAACACCCAAAACAATTTCGAGCGATGAAGATCAGCAATTTCCCCCAGTGCATCGAAAAATCGCAGCACCTTGTCGTCGTTTTCCGGCGGTTCCCCATAATAAAGCGCCTTCGCAAACGGGCCGCAAAGAATCGGCAGAATCTTAAAATCCGAACCAAGCATTTGCTGCAAAAAGACGCATTGGAACTCAATCGAATGTTCAATGCTGTGGCAATAATCCTCATGGACAATGGAATCTTCCGCGTTTTCCGTCAGCAAGTTAATCAGGTCCAGGTCGGGTTGCAGCGTTCCGAGCGGCGTGACGAAGGGTTTGCGAGTCAACCCAAACGCTTCAGGCCGCCCGTAATGCGACGTGCCTAGCACAATGACGGTTTTGTCTGCGGCGTTCTGCTTGGCAACGCCACTTAATCGCCCATAAGCCGCTGCGTAAGATCGCCACCCTCCAAAAGGGCTGACGTGAGGAGCGGCCAGTCCGATCAGCGGATCATTCGCCGGAATCAGGCTTTCGTTCAAATATTCGTCGAGTTGAGCTCTTAAGTCAGCCAACTGGTCTGGATATCCTGAACCCGCGTGAGCCGGATGTCGCTGAGGAGCAGCGGCAAATTCTGCGTGACGATGAGCCTTCAATCTCTCCAACTCTTCGGTTTCCAAATACCCATTTTGCTGTAAAGCATCGCTTAGTGTTTCGATGACATCGCCGGGCACAAGTTGGCCCACCAATTTGCTCAGGTACGCCTGGCAATCCAGCACTGTGCTTTCACCATCAAAAAAGCTCAGCCCGGCAGCCAAAAGCGGAGGAATAATCAAAATCTCATCCGAATACCGAAACGGGTCGCGCATCAGCAAGCCCGGACGATCAGGCACTGGTGAAGGAAAAATATCTAGCCCGCGCCGCA